>JAFSWN010000059.1 GCA_017450185.1 Clostridia bacterium
AGCGTAAAAAGCGAATAAAATGGCGCACCTGCGGGGGGGGCGCCGAAATATCCGCACTTTAATCAAGCTTAGGCGAACAGATTCTTGAAGAATAAGATGATTGCGTGGAACAGAGCCACGATGCGTCCCCAAAGGTGGTTCGGATGGACCTTGCCGCAATACCCGCACACGCCCGAGGGAGCGACGGCCGAGGCGGCGTCTGACACGGGATATACGTTTATCTGCGCGTATCCGCTTCCGGCGGGAAGGGTGAAAGAACCGTCTTCATTGGGCTCGAGAGTTACGCCGTTTACTTTGACCTCATATCCGCTGTATTTCCAGCCCATGCCGGTAACCACGTTAAAATTAAGATCCTCGCTGTCGTTCCAGTAAATGGCGTTTGCCGTTTTGCTGCGGATGATATAATCGTATTCACCCATATGAACGAGGAAATGCATGTTGTCGATCGGAACGAACTGGATCTGACGGGCATTCTCGGCAACGTAGCTTACGCTTCTCTCTTCCGGTTCGCCGCAGCGCAGGCACATGCGTCTTTCAAGGCCGTCCGAAGAGGCGGTCGCCTCGGTAACGGTTATCCACTCGCCCCAGCTGTGTCCGGACGCGGGGATAACTTCGGTTTCATAGTGAGCGGGATCGTTTTGGCAGTAACGGATCTTCTCGCCGTCCTCTGTGCAGGAAGCGGCTTCAGACACGCCCCATTCGCCCCAGTCGTGAGCGTCGGGATCAATAGTGTTTTCAATTTCACGCTCGTTTGTTTTGCCGCAGGCGCACGCTCCCTGCTCGAGCGCGTTCGCGCTGCAGGTCGCGGGTGCGCTCCGGGCGTAGTTTTCAAAAACGTGCGCCTCGGGAGTGTAAACAACGGTGTATACGGCATTCTCGGATACGGGAACTATCTCGCTGTCCCATCCGGCGATATAGTGGTAGGTGTCGTCGTATGCTTTTTCGGGTATCTCGGCAGAACAGACGGGCGTTGCGCCGTTTAGCCATTCGCTTTCCTGCAGAATATTTCCATCTGCATCCACAAACTTAACTGTATATGAATTGCGCGCGTAGTAGACTTTTAATATCATCCTGCCGTTGCCTGCGATATTTCCGGTGAGAACAGACCTGTCGGTATCCACATAAAAGCCTTCGGGCGGGTTTGTTTCGGCGGTCGCGAACGTGTCCGTGGTCCCGTAGCGGGTAACGGAGGCGGCAGCAGTTGAGGGATAGTTGCCCTCAACGTCCATCTCATAGTATCTTACGGTATAGCGTGTGTTGGTATTTGGCTCATACTGCGCCGTCAGCGTAACGCTGCCGTATTTTCCGGTCAGGGATTCTCTCTGCCCCACCGAATCCGACCAGTTGTGGTCCGAACCGGAAACAGCCCATCCGGTAAAGGTATATCCCGCGGGAGCGACGACCTCGGGAACAGCCTTTGTGTCTTCGGTGGTATAGGTAAACGAAACAGGCTCGGAAACGTAATCGGGATATGAAGCCCCCGAACCGTCGAAGATCATCACCCAGAAACCGTCCAAAGAGCCCGCGCCGGGATCAAACGTAATGGAATAGGAGGTGGGTTCCCACTGAGCCTCGGCGAAGCCGCCGCCTCCGGTAAGAGGATGGTTTATAAGAGGAGTGTAGTTTTCATCATACGCTAAATAATAGGTGATCATATAACCCTTGAACGTATAACCCGGCCTGACCGCGCGGATAGCCTCAGGCAGAGGCTCGTCCCAGCTTACGTCACGTTGAGTTTCGTTTCCGACCAGCTGGCCGCCGTTCGGTCTGAAAGTAAGCTTATAAACTTTCTTCTCGAGATCGTCCGAAGTAATATAGACGTCGGGCGTATTAACGGGATAAGCGCCGGCATTAGGCTCGCCGTTGACACGGATCGGCAGGGGGTTCGGCGCGACATAGGCCGTGTGGACCTCTGCGTGGACTGCAAGATTGACGCCATATTCAACGGTATCGCCGTCCTCAATAGTATCGCCTGTATCTGAATTTGTGACAATAAGTCTTTCAACGCCTTCACCTGGAGTGATGTGCACCACAGCCGTATTCGGGACCGCGCCGGCTTTCAGAGAGAGGAGCCCCGCATTGAAAACGCCGAGCGCCATTAATACCGAGAGAAGTACAGAAAAAACCTTCTTTTTTCTTGAATAGTTCATAAAGCACCATCCTTTTTCAACCTTTTCTTAACTGCCTTAAAACATATGTAAGTTCACATAATATTTTACCATAAAAGAAGGATAAAAGTCAATATATTAAGACCGTTACGGCCGAATCACCGTGCTTTCCAAAGAAAGAAAAAGACGCCTTCCGCGAGGAAGACGCCGCAGTTTTTTTGATCATCCGCCGTTGTTGAGGGTGTCGCTGATGTTGGAAAGCGCTTCGTCCAGCCATGTGCCGGCATCCGCTACGCCGTCGGAAATGTACTGGTCGGTGTCGCCGCCGCCGAAGAGACCGAGGATAAAGTTGATTATCTTTTCAACGATCTTGAAGATAAAGGCCATTTTGAGCTGAGTGGTATTCTGGGGAACCACAAGGCCGTTCTCGTCAAGAATGCCGGTTGAGGGCTCTTCTTCGGGATATCTGATGGTGGTGGTCGTTTCTTCAGAGCCGTCTTCGGCATAGACCGCCATGGAAAGAGCCGAGAACGTCATAAGTATCGCCAAAAATACAGCAATGATTTTTTTCATGGAAATATGCCTCCGTTTTTTATAATATTACGGTTTAATTATAGCTCGAAAAACAGACAAAATCAATAAATTTTTTTGTTTTTGGGATTTATTTCTCATTTTTGGCAATTTCAACAGTATGCGGCAAAGGGTTTTAGTAAAATTAACAATCAGTTTTTTTAATAGGTCAAAAAAAGAAACTGTGAAAATTATTGATTTATTATTGACTTATAATGTTTTATATAATAAAATTACTGGATGAAAAGAAAAAACGGAGCGATCTCAAATGAGGCTGAAGACAACTCGAACAACGCTTATTTCATACGGCGACGACGCTCTGAGGGCCGCAGCCATATTTGAAAACGAGCTATTTTACCGCGCCGGAATACGCGTAAAAAACGGACGGGAAAACGCGGGAACCGTATTAAGCCTCATTTCGGACGCGGGCTTTTGCGACAGCGACGTTTTTGAAATTTCGGGAGATGAAAAAAAGCTGACCTTCAGGGCGGACGACATAAGAGGGCTTATTTTCGCAATGGGCCTGTTTTTGAGGAAGGCGAAATTCACAGAGGATGAAATAATACTCGTTTCGGACATAAGAGGCCTTCACCGCCCTGCAAAACCGGTACGCGGGCACCAGCTCGGCTTTCGTCCCATTTCAAACACCTACGATAAATGGGGCCCCGGGGAATTTGAGCGTTATATGCTCGAACTCATGTTTTTCGGCATGAACACGGTGGAGTTCATTCCTTTAACGGAGCAAAACTCACTGATGAAGCTTTCAGGCCCCGCCATGACGGCAGTTCTCAGCGAAAAAGCGAAGGCTCTGGGCCTTAACGTTTCTCTGTGGATACCGAACGGCGACGGATCCGAGGAAGACGAGCTCAGAGAAAGAGAAGCGCTTTTTAAGTCGGTCCCCTTTATTGACGCGGTGTTCGTCCCGGGTTCCGACCCCGGAGATCTTCCCGCAAAAGAAATGCTCGAACGCTGCAAAAGGATAAAAAAAATACTGAACGTCTATCACCCCAAAGCCGAGCTTTGGCCTTCGGCGCAGGCGCCGCATAACGCGCCCGAGTGGGGAGAAGAGTTCATCGAGGGCATAAAAAGCTCCGGCGGTGAATTTGCAGGAGTGATAACAGGCCCCAACAGAGCTTTCAATATCGACGTTTTAAGAGAAAAACTGCCGGAGGACACGCCTATACGCTTCTATCCGGACGTGACGCACAATCTTCGCTGCGAGCACCCCGTGCACTTCGATAAAGACGACTGGCACTACGCCTTTTCGACCTGCTTGAGCCGGGAGAGCATAAATCCGCGCCCGACGGAATACAAAAGGCTCTTTGAAACGGTCAGGCCCTATACGGTGGGCAGCGTGACCTATTCCGACGGCGTCAACGACGACGTAAACAAGGCGGTGTGGTGCGCTCTCGAATGGGACCCGGAGCAAAAGGCGGAGGACGCGGTCGAGGACTACGTGAGGGCGTATTTATACGGATACGATCCCGAAAAGAGCGCCGCGGCTATTTTGCTGCTCGAAAAGAACTGGGAAGGGACTCCCCTTGAAAAACGCATAGATTTTACCCACTATCTTATAAACAGCCTGAAAAAGGGCGACGACTGCTGGCGTTTTGAGCAGCTTTGGTTCAGGGCGCTGTGCGATAAATACGTAAAAGAACGCTTCATTGCGGATACCGCCGCCGTGGGAGCGGCTAAGGCGCAGATAATACGCGGCGATATAAACGGGGCGGCGTCTACACTCTCGGCTCCCCTTTCGGAGCACGTAACGGCGCTTCGAGATGAAATAGAACAGAGCGCCGGAAGGCTGTTTCAAAGAATCGGTATGCAGCTCGGCACAAAGGACTACTTCTCTTCGGGCTGGGAACGCGGCGCAACGCTCGCCACTATAGATCTGCCGATAACCGACAAGGACTGGCTTATGAGCCTTATAGATAGGCCGGAGCTACTGAGAAAAGCGGTAAAGAGAAACGAAGTTGGGGACGGCGAATACTATTTTTCGCTCGCGCTTCACGGGCTCGGCGCTCTTTGGGTGTATCAGGAGCCGGATTTCTATATGGATTTCCAGGGCGACAGGCCTAACGTGAACAACGGCGCGTTTCCCGTATGCCTTCAAAAGCTCTTCGATCACTTCTGCCTCAGGGCGGAGCTTGAACTTTCGGAAGAAAACGTCGACCGTTATCTGACCGTCACGTATAAAAAGCCTTCTCGGTTCTTCCTTGAAAGGCACAGGGCTTCTGTGAACGGCACGCTTCTCGGCAGGCCGAAGCTCAACGAACTCTTCACAAAAGAAATGTGTCCCGAGGGATTTTTCGCATACACTTATTTTATACCTGCCGACGCTATCTCGGGAGGCAGGATAAAGCTTGAAATAACAGAACGGACCGCAGGTTTTGAGACCGCAGAATTCAGGATCACCTTCAAGGAGGATTTTTATTATGGGTCCCATTGATACGGTAAAGGGAAAGATTCGCGAGATCGCCGAAGAAAAGGAGCTGAAGCAGAAGCTCATCGACTTCGGAGACACCGCCGTGCAGAAGCTTCTAAAGGGGATATCCTCAAGAATATCCGACAAAACGATTCCCTACCTCAACAGGTACGACAATACGGGCTTCATGGAGGGCAGCGGCTATTTTCTCAGCGAGCCCAAGGAGGGCGCTTTCTGGAGCGCTGGGTTCGCCAAAGACAGCATCATGCCCGAAAGGGTCGACGGAGAGCTGTACCTCGCCGGATACCTGAGCTTTCCTCCGAACAGAGCGTCGGGCGTTATAAGCGAGCAGATGATAAGAGCCTTCGCGTTTGACGACGGAAGCGACAGGGGCATAAACGTCTTTGCCGTTATAGACTGCGTGGGCATTTCAAACTACGACATAAGGGTCATAAGGAACCGCCTTCACGATCTTATTGAAGAAAAGAACATCGTTTCAATAAACATAAGCGCAACTCACTGCCACTCCGGCGCCGACACGCAGGGCGTGTGGGGCGACCTTATTGAGGCCCTGAAAAAGAACCCGAAGGCCGTCAAGCATGAAAAAACGCTGAAGGACGCCGTTTCGGGCAGAAACCCCGATTTTATGGAATACCTCTGCGTTACGGCGGCAAACGTTATCACAAAAGCCGTGAACGGCATGGAAAAGGGCAGGCTCTTCAAAGCGCTTTTGCCCTGCGAGCAGTTTGTGAGAGACAAGCGCCCACCCTACGTTACCGACAACGTCATGACCGTTTTGCGCTTTGAGCCCGAAAACAACTCTTCAAAAAAGCTGCTCGCGGTGTTCATGGCGGCCCATCCCACTAACTACGGCCCGAAGCAGAGGATCATAAGCTGTGATTTCCCGTATTATATCTGCGACGAGCTTGAAAACGCGGGATATGAGGCGGCATATTTCCAGGGAGCCGAGGCCGCGGTGGCGACCGACAGAGGCAAATACTGCGAACCGGGCGACTCGCGCCACGCCGGAATAGCCCACTACGGCAGAGCCATTGCGAAATATATTCTTGAAGCCGACGAAAGCAGCTTTACCAAAGTTGAGCCGATGCTCAACGTTATCGTAAAAGAAACGCTGATACCCGTTGACAACGCGCTTATGGAGCTACTCGGGAAAATGAGGCTCGTCAGCAACAACGTCGTCAAGGTCACAAACGGCGACGACGGCAAAAACTACGACTACTACTTCCCCACCGAAATAGGCCTCGCCGAATTCGGGAAGGACCTCGTCTTCGCCCTCATCCCGGGAGAGCTCATGCCCGAGATAGCCTACGGCGGAGCTTACGACGAAAACGAGAGCTATAAGAAAACGAAGTGGGATTATCCCGCGCTAAAGGACGTGGTGAAGGGCAGGCTCACCGTTATAGGCCTTTGCAACGACGCCATAGCCTATATCGTGCCCGACAACGATTTCGGCAGCGTTTTCGCGCCGCTTCACTATGAGGAGGCCGTTTCCGCGGGCTCAAGGACCGGCTCGAACATTGCCGGGGCGTTCATACGAACGGCCGAGGCGGCGGAAAAAATCAGAACATAAAATCATTTCAGCAAATACAGAGGAAAAAGAAATGGAAAACTCTCCCGTTACCGCCGTTATCGTCGGCGGAGGACACCGCTCGGTGATATACGCCGACTATTCGCTCACGCATCCCGACAAGCTGAAAATAGTGGGAATAGCCGACCCGAATCCCGACCGTAGAAAAATGTGCATGGAAAAATACGGCTTCGGCGAAGAATACTGCTTTGAAAACGCCGACGAGCTTGCGAAAAAGGGCCGTATTGCAAACGCAGTTATCAACGGAACCATGGACCACCAGCATTTTGACACCTCAAAGCCGCTTCTGGAGCTCGGCTACGATATGCTTCTCGAAAAGCCTTTCGCGGTGAGCAAGGAAGAGATGGACGCGCTTATCGCGCTTATAAAAAAGCACGGCAACAAGGTGATGATCTGCCACGTTTTAAGATACGCGCCGTTTTATCTCTCGATAAAAGAGAAGATCCTTTCGGGAGCTATAGGAGATATCATTAACGTGCAGATGGCGGAGCACGTGAGCTACCACCATCTGTCCACCTCTTACGTGCGCGGGAAATGGGCGAACTCCGACAAGTGCAAAACCTCGATGCTTCTGGCGAAAAGCTGCCACGACGTTGACCTCATGATGTGGCTTATGCAGCCGGACCTTCCCCAAAGCGTGTCTTCCGTTGGGGGCATTTTCCAGTTCAAGCCCGAAAACGCGCCCGAAAACGCCGGAACAAGATGCACTATTGACTGCCCTTTGGTGGATTCGTGCCGCTACTCATCAAAAAACCTCTACCTTATGCACCCGAACCGCTGGGAGTGCTACGCGTGGGCGGACCTTGAAAACAAAAAGGACGCTAACTTGGAGGACAGGATAGAATCCTTCAAAAACGGCAACCCCTACAACCGGTGCATATACAAGTGCGACAACAACGTCGTGGACCACCAGTCGGTGCTTATAAACTTCCAAAGCGGCGCGACGGCTACGTTCAATATGACGGGCGGCTCCGCTAAGAGCATGAGAAAAATACATATCATCGGCACGCTCGGCGAGATATACGGCGTTTTCGACGATGAAAAATACACCCTCTCAAAACTCAGCGCGCTCGCCGAGACGGGCTTTGAGGACGAGATAATCGACGTTTCGTGCGGCGGCGAGGGCCACGGCGGAGGAGACGACGCGCTCACGCGGGATTTTATAGAGTACATACGGACCGGAAAACAGTCGGTTTCGTGCACCGCAATAGAAAACTCGATAGCGGGCCACCTCACCGTTTTCCTTGCCGATAAATCGAGAGAACAAAACGGGGAAAATCAGACGTTTGATTTTTCTCAGTATAAAACGCGGTAACTATTTTGACCTTCCGTAATAAAATGTATTGAAGTTTTCGGATTTCAATTCATTATTACAGGAGGTTTTTTTATGCCCGATACACCAAACGACGCGGGAAGAGCCGTCGCTGAAAACACAACGGCGAACAGGATAACCGAAGCCGTATGCGTGGACACGGCGAGAGTCTACGACTCCTGCGCCGACAAGGACTGCATCCCCGATCTAATAGTTTCCTTTACAGAGACCGACCAGGCGATAATCGACGCGGCGTCCACGGTTCGCTGCAGGAGCTGCGAGGTCACAAACGTTTTTTCCGAGATAGAAAAGGTCCCCTTCTCGTCAGGCTACTATTCCGTTGACGCGACTTTCTATTTCAGAGTTGGGCTTGACGCCTACTCCACCGCGACCGCCCAGCCGCAAACGGTATACGGCCTCGGCGTGTACTCCAAAAAAGCGATACTCTACGGAGCAGAGGGCAGCGTGAAGGTGTTCTCATCGGAATACTCCCCCTCTATCGACACTCAGAACACGATGGTCACCACAAATCCCCGCGCGAAAATTCAGGTCGCGACGCCTATTTGCCTCGACGCGAGACTCGTTACAGCCGAGCCCAACGGCGGCAACACGCCGGAGGTGAACGTGAACGCTCTGCCGAGCTCCGTTAAAGCGCTGTATAACGGCGAATTCGCCGTCAGAGCCACACCGCCTTACGTTACCGTAACGATAGGCCTGTTTTCGATAATTCAGATCGAAAGAGACGTGCAGATACTTATCCCCGCCTACGACTTCTGCATGCCTTCAAAAGAATGCACCAACGACACGGAGGATCCCTGCGACGCATTCAGAAGGATAAACTTCCCCGTCGCCGAGTTTTTCCCGCCCGAACAGTCCGCCGTAAGCGACAGCCAGAACAGTATCCCGCCGTTCTCGGGACGCTGCTGCGGATGCGGAAGAGTTTAGAGCAATTCGTAATTCGTAATGCGTAATTCGGAATTTTTAAGAGTTCAGAGTTTATTTTTTTCTTTTCTCGAATAAAAAGGATAACGGTCAGCGTGCTAACCATTGGATAAACACGCTAACCGTTTTTTTTATCTTAACTTAAATATCTAAACTCTGAACTCTGAACTCTCTCAGTAGAGCTTCAGCGTTTCAAGCTTGACTGCCGCTCGCAGGATGCTTCTCGCGTCGGCGGCGGTGACGCCGTCTTTTCCGTCTACCTCGCTGGCGCTTTTCTCCCACGTGCTCGGGTTTTCGAGCTTCACGGCGGTCCTCAGCGCAAAGCGGGCGTCGGAGGCGGTGACTTCGCCGTCGCCGTCGTTATCACCCTTAACGATAATAGTCTCTTTGGTTCCGTTTGATTTTACAAGCGTCATGCCGGAGCCGACGTTTTCGTTGGATTTAAGCTGCGTGCCATCGGCTTTCAGTATTTTCGCGCCCAAACCGGCGGCGGAAAGCAACTCGGCAGAAGTAAGTGACGGCGCGGCATATAAAATACCCGAGATTTCTTTCGCTGTTGCGGTATCAATAATCGTTTCGGGGAGCTTAGGGATGCTCTCGCTCTTTGTTTTTCCGCAAATTGTGCAAGTATAGGTTTTTATGCCAATAGCTGTTGTCGTCGGCTCACGGGTCACAACGCCGGAGTTCCACGTATGAATACCTGTTTTCGCTATCGTTTCGGTCTTTGTTTCTCCGCAGACTGTGCATGTGTAGGTTCTGACACCGGTTTCGGCGCAGGTGGCGGCTTTTGTTACAATGCCGGAGCCCCAAGTATGGGTATGACTTCCGGAAGAATAGTTATAATGGATCGTTGCATATAATAGACAATCATTTTCATTATCTATTACAATATTATTCCATTCTTCTTCAGATCCGGTGTAATATACGTCTGAAAGATTATCGCAGCCGTAAAACGCACCCCAGCCTATTCTTGTGACGCTGTCCGGAATTGTTATAGACTCAAGCGAGGTACAGTCTTCAAACGCACCATAGCCTATGCTTGTGACGCTTCCGTCGGATGGAATAACACTGTTATTAGAACCTGTTATCAATGTCCTTGATTCTGTTTCAATTAAACAATTGCCGGAAGAATGATATACAGTGTTGCCGGATTCAACTATTATTGACTCAAGAGAAGAACAACTACTAAACGCACGTTTGCTTATGCTCGTGACGCTATTCCCGATCGTTATGGACCTAAGCGAGGTACAGTCTTCAAACGCACCATAGCCTATGCTCGTAACGCTGTCAGGGATCGTTATTGACTTAAGCGAGGTACAGTAGGAAAACGCATAAACACCTATGCTCGTGACGCTTCCGTCGGATGGAATAACACTGTTATTAGAACCTGTTATCAATGTCCTTGATTCTGTTTCAATTAAACAATTGCCGGAAGAATGATATACGGTGTTGCCGGATTCAACTATTATTGACTCAAGAGAAGAACAACTACGAAACGCACGTTTGCCTATGCTCGTGACGCTATTCCCGATCGTTATGGACCTAAGCGAGGTACAGTCTCTAAACACATAATCATCTATGCTCGTGACGCTATTCCCGATCGTTATGGACCTAAGCGAAGTACAGCCAGAAAACGCATCCCAGCCTATGCTCGTGACACTGTTTCCGATTGTGACTGATTCAAGCGAGGCACAACCGAAAAAAGCATTTTGACCAATGTATGTTACGCCGTTCGGTATTGTTATCGACCTGAGTGAAGTACAGTTTTCAAACGCCTCGTTACCTATGTACGTGAAGCTGTTTCCGTTTGTGACTGATACAGATTCAAGCGAGGTACAGTGGGAAAACGCAGCATAACCTATACCTGTGACGCCATCCGGGATTGTTATAGAATTAAGCGATGTGCAGCCATAAAACGCCACATCGTCAGTGTTCGTGACGCTGTCAGGAATCGTGATGGACTCAAGCGAGGTACAGTAGGAAAA
>JAFSWN010000060.1 GCA_017450185.1 Clostridia bacterium
TATCCCATCACGTATCGCTGAAACGCCAGAGACAGGGACGTGACCGTAAAAAGGTCCCTGAATAAAGCCCTCAGCATCTCTTTGACCTTCAATTCCGGCATTATAAGATAAAAATCGGCTGCCGCGGCAAGAAGCGCTGCTAAAACGGCAAGCAGAACAAACATTTTATCCGTCCCTTCTTTTCCAAAACCGGGCAAAACGGAGCTTCCGGGTTATTTTTTTATACGTTGATTATAGAGCAAAAGCAGATCAATGTCAATTGAGTTAACTATATCTTAAGAAAGCGCCTGCGACGCAGGATGCCGCTTTCGATTCCGCCCTCGCCATTGTCCACAGGACAACATCGGCGGGCGTTATAATCTTTTTATTTGATAGGAAACGAGCAGTTTCCTATCAAAAAAAAATCGGCAGCCCCCCGTTTTCAGGGAGGCTGACGATCATATGGAGGCTATAAACAGAAAGGAATAGAGTCCTGTTTTATTTTTTTTGTATACGTTTTATTAAAGGTCAACGGGGAGAAGGCCCTTCTTTTCCTCGTCGGTGGGTATAAACACCGGATCCTCGGGGGAATTCTGCGTGAGCTTCATGAAGTCGACCTTCATAAGAGGAGTTTCGGGAAGCTTTTTGACTTCGATTATCTCCTGAGGAAGCGAGAACTTCGAGAAGTAGGTCTCTATAGTTTCAAGCATCTTCTGCTTGTAGACGTCCCTGTCGCCCACTTCGTCCATATAGGAAACGTACATCCTGATGATAGGCTTGCCTAATTCGCTGAAGCCCTTCACGCAGCAGCACTCTTTAACGAAGTCGAGCTCAGAGAGCTTCTTCTCGATATCGCTGGGATATACGTTGTAGCCGGATATAATGATGACCCTCTTTTTACGTCCGGAGAAGAAATAGTAGCCGTCGTCGTCCTTATAGCCGAGGTCTCCCGAAAGCACCCACTTAACTCCGTTTTCGTCGGTGTAGAGGCCTTCGCCGTCGTGTCCGTCGTCGGTATAGTAGCCGGACATGATAGTGGGGCCGGAAATAACGATCTCGCCGATCTCGCCGTTGGGAAGAGGCTTCTGGTTATCGTCCCAGATATCCATGATAACGCCCTCGAGCGGGAAACCGATGGAGCCCTTCTTATATTCGTCGCGGCGGTTCACGCAGCAAACGGAGCCCACCTCGGTGAGGCCGTAGCCCTCGCGCAGCCTGCCCGTAGCGCCCCATTTTTCAAGATAAGCGTTGAAATCGTCAAGTATGTACTGAGGCGCGTCGTCGCCGCCGCAAAACGCGAGACGGAAGTTTTTGAGGCCCTTATTGTCGAAGTGCTTCTCGTCCATAAGCTTTTTGAACATTACGGGTATGCCGAGAATGCCGACCACGCAGTTTCTTCTTATGAGGCTGTTGAACATCTTCGCGTCAAACTGCATCATAGGTATGAGCTTCGCGCCGTTGCACATGGGCATGTGCATGGCGACGCAAAGTCCGAAGCAGTGGAACAGAGGAAGGACGATGGGCTCCGCGTCAACGCCCGGAACGTGTATGCGGTCGAGCTTTGACATTCTGAAAACGATCTCGTTTATCGCGCGGGAAGAAAGCTTGATGGTCTTGCTCTTGCCGGTGGTTCCGCCGCCGTTGAGAAGGGCCGCGGGCATATCGGGATCGCAGTGGTCCTTAACTCTCGATTTGCCGAAGCGTTTGATGGCCTTCAGGTATTCGTCGCGTTTTTCGAATTTCGGGAATACCCTCTTCATTATCCCTTCGCCGGCCTTGATGCCTATTTCCGCGGCGATATTGGAATAATCGGAGGAATGGCACACAAGTATCGGCAGGCCGACCTCATTGAGCATGTCGGTATATTTTCTCGAAAGAAGATCGAGCACCATAACGCCATTCGATTTGAGAGACACAATAGTTTCCCTTACCACCTCGGGGGGAAGCAGAGGATGTATGAAATTAACGGTCACGCCTATCTTGTTAAGCGCGTAAAACGCAACTATGCTCTGCACCGTCGTGGGCATGAAAACAGAATATACGTCGCCGGGCTGAAGACCGAGCTCTATTCTGAAATAACCCGCGAGGGAATCCATATCGCTGATTATTCTTGTGTTGGTAAACTTTTTTCCCAGATGATACTGGCAGTAATACTCGCCGTATTCCTCCGTACATGCCTTATAGTACTCATAACAGCTCATATCCCGCGGTTCGACCATATCTTTCGCATCCTTTCAGCAACGTGTTAACAGATAGTTAACACAAGTTTACTATTCTTGTTAATTTTACATCACATATCTCGCAAATACATCATCCGAAATGATATTATTTTGGACTACTTTAGTTTAATAGTCTTTAATTTTTTATTCCCGGACTATTGAATTCCCCGTGAAAATGTGTTATAATTGAGCCCTAAATATTAATAATCTGTAAATAAAGGATCAGAATATGGCTGAACAGAACTACGGCAAATACTCGCTCAATTCCAATCTGTTTCAAGTCACCACGGGCATTTTCGAGCCGGGAACGGCAGACTCCTTCTGCGAAAAACCGGACGACCCCGAAAAAACGGCTTTCGGTAAAGCAGAGCTCAGTTATTACCGTGGAGAGTCCTTTGAGGCCGCCGAGGCTTTCAAAAAGCTTTCGCAGAGCGATAATCAGGAAACAGCCGCCGGGTCGACGCTCGGGACCGTACTGGCTCTTCTCGCGTGCGACAGCGCCGAGGAGGTCATCGGGATATACAAAACCATAAAGGGAATAAACGACCTTCTGCAGGACAGCGGCTTTTCATTCAAGCTTACGACTCAGGTTTTTTTACTTTATTTTAACATTATGATACACAACTTCGGCGAGATAACCTTCCCTGCCGTGGGACTTGAGTCCTTCAACGTCCCGGAGCCTCTCAAGCCGATGGCGTTTTACGTTTACGCGCACTATCTTCTTGAATCGGGCGACATCGGCCGCGCCATAGGCATGGCGGAGGGCGCGCTGCTGTTCATGAAAAAGCCCTGCCCGATATCTGAGATTTATCTTTGCCTCATTATTTCAAGAGGCTATATGCTCAGAAAGCTCTGGGACAAGGCGGAATATTATTTCCGCCTCGCGTGGAGCATAGCGGAGCCCGACGGGCTTATGATGCCGTTCGCGGAATTCAGGGGGATGCTCTCGGGAATGCTCGAGAACTGCCTGCGCTACGACAAGCCCGCGGAGTACAAAATAATATCCGACCTGTCGAACAGGTACCATTCCGGCTGGGTCAAGGTGCATAACGAGCTCACCGGGGAACGTATCTCCGACGCGCTTACGGCCATTGAATTCAACGTGGCGAACCTCGCGTCGCAGGACCTTTCAAACAACGAGATATCCGATCTTCTCGGCATATCCGTTAACAGCGTCAGGGCGCATTTGAGGAACATATTCAACAAGCTCGGAGTTTCGAGCCGCAAGGAACTGGACACTTACGTTTTTTGAGTTTTAACATACTGTTAACAATCTGTTATCAAAATTTAACATTTTTTGTGTTTTATTGACAATATTTTTTCTTATCTATATAATTAATTTAAATATAAAGAATAAGGGGAAAAAGTATGTTACCATCAGTTGAAAACTTCAACTGCACTCAGTATCTCAAAAAGTGCACAAATATCTACGAAGACGTTTATATGATGCAGCATTTCGGCGTAAAATACTACCGCTCCGAGATATTCCGCGACATTGA
>JAFSWN010000061.1 GCA_017450185.1 Clostridia bacterium
GGCGAGGGAGATCAGCTCATAGAAAACTGCGAAAACGAATTTTGCCCTCACGACGTCGGTTTTTTTGATCGGGAGCATAGCTGTGTAGAGTATATCGTTGGCCTCTCTTGCGCTCTGATACGAATAGAACAGACCGAGGCAGAGAAAAAACGCTCCGACGGCAATGGGATAGCCGGGTATGACTGCCATAAATGAGAAAATAAGGAAAAAGTACGTCACTGCCGGCGCAGTCAGCAGACATTCCTTGCGCAACAGTTTTTTCATATAGCTTCATCCTCCTCAATATTCAGCATTACGTCCTCAAGCGTGCCGCCGCCGAAGCTGCCGATGAGGTCGCTTTTTTTGCCAGAAGCGATTATCCTGCCGCTCTTGATGTAGGTCACGCAGTCGGCGCAGCGGTCGAGGTCGGAGGTTATGTGCGTGGAAAACAGCACGGAGATACCCTCCTTCGCAAGGTCAGTGAAGATCTTGAGCAGCTCGTTCCTTGAAACGGGGTCGAGACCGCTCGTAGGTTCGTCGAGTATCAGAGCCTCAGCTCCGTGCGACAGGGCGAGAGCGAGGTTGAATTTAACCTTCATGCCGTCCGAAAGCTGCTTGGGAGCCTTGCTCTTATCCAGGGAGAACAGCTCCATGTATTTTTTATATGCGTCGTTGTTCCAGCTGTTATAAAAAGAGGCAGTCGCTGCGGCGATCTTCTTTATCGGCTTGACCCGGTAGTAGTCTACACCGCCTGCGGCAAAGCCGATCCTCTGCTTGATCTCGTCCTCATTCTTTTCGTTACGGAGCCTGCCGAAGAAGCTGATCTCGCCGCTGTCCGGATGCACCAGATTCAAAAGGCACTTTAGCGTGGTGGTCTTACCGGCGCCGTTTCTGCCGATAAAGCCCATGATGCTGCCCTTCTGCAGGGAAAACGAGACGTCTTTAAGCTCGAAAGAGGGATAGGTCTTACATAGATTCTTGATAGTAATAATTTCATTCATCGCTGTTATCTCCGTTAAAAACAATGCCCGAGAGCGTATCAAAGGAGGACTTCGGCGGTATGGCTATACCCCTGTTTATATCGCCGAGCAGTATCAGCGTGTCGCCCGGCTCGATGCCGAAAACCTCACGCGCCTGTTTGGGTATGACGATCTGACCCTTCTCGCCAACCTTAGCCGACCAGGCGTATTTGCCCGAAGGAATTTTCATATTATCACCTCAAAGTATGATTTGTATAACAAATTATACTTTATTACGGCTCACCTGTCAATATGCTTCCGCTGAAAAACTTATTTGACTAAGACTGCAATAAGATATATAATAAAAAAAAGACGCAGTCGTGCCGCGTCCCTGCGGTCCCTGCACAAACGGAGGGTAAGTTATGGTTAGATTTTTTGCACTTTTGCTTGTTGTGCTCCAGGTACTGTTTACCGGAGTCGGACGCGGAGCATACGATCCGCCCGAAAAAGAAATTGAGCCCCAGCCCGCGGTGGTCAACGATATCGACGGCGACAGCGGACTCTCGGATTCGGTCAAATTTGCCGCCGAGGCGAGGAATGCCGTCCAGGCGGTCTACACGTCAGATAAAAAGGACGAGTACATGGTCACGAATTCCGACGCGGCGTTCATCCATGACCTCGAGGAC
>JAFSWN010000009.1 GCA_017450185.1 Clostridia bacterium
CACGCGCCTTGAAGTCGCCGCCGCCATGGACGACGCTGCCGCCGCTATCGCGAGTACCGTTATGGAGACTGAGGAATACGACGCTGTTTACGACAGGCTTTACAACGTGACCTACAGGATACAAAACGGTGAAGCCCCGTCCGAGGAAACAAGCTTCTTTATGAAAGCGTTGACAAAGATCCTTAAATTTTTCAGTGAATTCATGCTGAAATTCTTCGGAGGTAAGGGCTATTCCGATATACTTCTGTTCAGATAAGATAAGAGGGAAGTTATGGGGCTTCTTAATTCAGACAAAATGAATGAGCGCTTTATTAGGAAGATGGATTCTCTTCCTGTGATAGAGCCGCCGAAAGACGATCCGATAGTTTTTACCGATCGCGAAAACATAAGGCTGGGCGCCGCAATATGGAGCGATCTGCATTTTTCGGCTTATTATGAGCCGAACAGGGCACAGAGCTGCCGTATCGCCGCGGCCGACCTTTCGGCTTCTCCCGAAAAGCTCGACGCGCTGCTCATAGCGGGCGATATGTGCGAAAACGGGAAGCAGGCGGAAAAGGATTATCTTGCCTCTCAGCTCAGGGGAATACCCACTGTTTCGCAAATAATTCCGGCTTCCGGGAACCACGACGTAAGGCTCAGGCATATCGAAAACTCGATAAGGAAGTTTTCGGCGCTCTGCAAAAAGCTCAACCATTCGCTCGATATAGACGCTATGTATTACTCCCGTGAAATAAACGGATATAAGATAATTGTTCTCGGCACCGTTGAAACGGAGTTTGAGGAATGCCGGTTTGACGAAAAAGAGCTCGACTGGCTCAGAAAAGAGCTGCGCGAAGGGACTCTAAACGGCAAGCCTGTTTTCGTTATGATCCATCAGCCGCTCCAGTTCACCCACAACCTCCCGTATTCATGGGACACTCCCGGCAATAAAAGGAGAGGCTCTGTGGGCAGACAGTCCGACTATCTAAAGAGCATCCTTAACGGTTATAAAAATGTATTTTATATAACCGGGCACCTGCACAGGGGCTTCAGCATCAATACCTACGAAGAAGTTGGGAACATACACTCTGTGAACGCTCCCTCCACAGGCGTAAAAAACAAAGACACTGAGTACCCCGGCTCAGGTATGGGCTTTATTATGGAAGTGTATGATTCCTACGTCCTTTTCAGGCCCCGCGATTTCTTAAACGGAAGGTTCATTCCGGAGTTCAATAAAAAATACTCTTTAGAATAAAAAGAATATATATGTCATCAGCTCATTCAGCTCACATATATTGATAAAACCGATCATTCGGAGGAATCCAATTGAAGAGATTCGCGATCTTTTTAATAGTTTTGTTTTGTTTGAGCGTTCCTTCCGGCTGTGCCGTCACACAGGTCAGCTTCTCCGGAGAAAACGCTTCTTCAGACGCGCTTAAATACTCTCTTTACGGCGACGCCGACGCAGACGGTACTGTTACAGCGGCCGACGCCGGCGCGATCCTGCGCGTCGCAGCGTCACGACGTGATCCTGAAAAGGACCGCGCTCTTCTGCTCGCTTGCGACGTCGACTATGACGGGTCTGTTACTTCCGCCGACGCAAGGACGGTTTTTCGAGCGGTAAACGGACTTACCGAGCTCGGCGAGGGAACGCCGCACGAGCACAAGTGGCAGAAATGGAAAACCGAAGCCTCCGCGACCTGCGTTTCTTACGGGGTCGAAAAACGCTGCTGCAAAAACGATACCTCCCATTTTCAAATAAAATATACCGCAAAGCTCAGCCATAAGCTTTCTCTCGTTGAACAGGATATCGTAAAGGATCGCCTTATTTTCAGAGCTCCGTTCTTTGTGTGTTCTTCATGCGGGGGATATTTCGTCGACGGCAACGGAAAAACCGCTTTGGTTCCAGATTCTGTCGTTTATCCCGTTTCGGAAGATAAAAAAGCCGCTTGTGACGCTCTTTTCAATGCCGAAGATCCGCTGGTCGTTCAGGCTGCGGTTATAAAAGACGGCGTTGTTGACACCGTATACTGCCGCGGCACGGCACAAAGGGATACGGGAAGAGAGGTCAACGACGACACGAAATACCGCGTCGCCTCTATTTCGAAGCTCGTTTCATGTATGGTCTTCTTCTGTCTCGAGCAGGACGGCCTTGTTGACAGAAACGCCGATATTTCGGATTATTTCGGCTATGAGTGCAGAAATCCGTATTATCCCGATATCGTCATAACTCCGCTTATGATAATGTCCCACAAGGCCACAATGATCGATTCCGGGCCCTACAGTCTTGGAGAAGACACACTCTCTTCGTATTCGTTTTATATCCCATATGAACCGGGCGGTTTTTATTCATACAGCAACACCGGCTTTGCCGTGATACAGAGCATCTGCGAGAGCGTGACCGGAACGGAGTTTGACACTCTTGCAAAAAAATACGTGTTCGAACCCATGGGGATAGACGCCGCATATATCGCGAGCGGGCTTAAGGATCAGTCGAATATCGGAGAGCTGACGCAGCTTGATATTGAAACGATGCTTTCACGCACGCCGCAGTCTCTCGGAAGGGGACTCAATTTCGCGCAGGGCAATCTTTATATCTCCGCGAAGGATTACGCTTCGATCCTCTGTCTTCTTCTCAACGACGGCGTTTCCCCCGGCGGAAAAAGGATCCTTTCGTCAGAGAGCATCGCAGCAATGGAAAAAACCTATTTTGACGGCGGCAACTACCGTGTAGCGCTCGGTATGCTTGAGCAGACCAACCTTTTTCCCGGAAAAACGGTTTATTGCCACACGGGTTCCTCCTATGGGCTCTACAGCACGTTCGTGTTCTGCCCCGAGGAAAAAACCGGAATGGTCGTTATAATTTCAGGATCTTCATCCGCTACGGACCCTGAAACCGAGATATATACCAGCTGCCTTGGCTATATCAGGGCGCTCTATCCGCGAAATTAGACGCAAAATCAGAAAAAAATCAAAATATATCTTGATTTAAAAAAAACACTGTGATATAATTCTGCAGTACTACGCACGCGGGCGGATTGTTTCGGGGGTGCGCGATGGCGTTCTGGAATAAAATGAAGCCTGCGGAGGAA
>JAFSWN010000062.1 GCA_017450185.1 Clostridia bacterium
CGGCTCCGTCGGCTCCGATAACGGCGGCTATCTCAACAACGTCGTTATCCTCCATAAACGGCAAAGTGCCATTGTTGAGGATATTAACAACGTGAACGTCTTTTTTGTCGTTCGCTATTGAATCTATCAGGGAACATGCCGCAAGCGAATACTTGTGTCCTCCTCTTTTATCAAGCAGAGCGGGCTTGACGCAAAGCTCCTTATCCTTATACATCTTAAGAAGCTGTTCTTCGATCTCCATGCATACCTGAGCGCGAGACTTTTTGTCCTCTTTAAGATGCTTGAGCTTCGCGTCGCGGTTATAAAAATACTGTAGATATGAAGACGGCCATCCTCCGCAAGCGCGAAGGCAGTCAAGATCGAATCCGTCGTCAACGATATTTGCCATCACCTTAGGCGCAAAACCTTCGGTGAAAAGCTTGTCAAGCAGCTCTTCCCCGTCTTTTTTTACAGACGTCACCCAGCTCAAGTGGTTGAGCCCGAGATAGGTTATTTCGGCGTCGCCCCCGACGTTTTCTTTTATGTCGTCAAGCATATCGATGGGAACGTTGCAAAGACCGAGGCACTTTACGTTTGTGTGATTGAGCACAAAATCGGTTATGATACCGGAAGGGTTGGTAAAGTTTATAAGCCATGCGTCGGGACAAATCTTTTCGATTTTCGAGCAGATATCCGCCATGACGGGAATGGTGCGCAGCGCTTTGAACATCCCGCCGATACCGGTGGTCTCCTGTCCTATGAGGCCGTATTTTACGGGTATAGTCTCGTCGAGATATCTTGCGGGAAGCTTCCCCACTCTTATTTGCGTCACAACGAAATCAGCGCCGTCCAAAGCCTTTTCAAGATCGTCGGATAATATTACCTCGGTATCCAGGCCGGCTTTTTTTATCATTCTGACGCACAGATCGCCGACTATGCTTCTTTTTCTGTCGTCAATATCCATTAGGACCAGCCGTTTAAGCTTAAGGCTGTCCTGTCTTTTCAAAAAACCGTCAACAAGCTCCGGGCAGTATGTGCTTCCCGAACCGATGACCGTAACGCAGATCTCTTTCATAAAAATATCTCCCTCTCATTCCTCGAGCATCCAATTTATCGCTCCGGTAACTGGCGGAACGGTAAGACGCTTGAACTCGCACTTTCTTCCGGTGCTCGCTTCGGTATACTGTTTTATAAGCTCAATATACTCATCCGAAACAAGTTTTGTATGCATGGAACCGGAAAGTATGACATCAATAACGTCTTCGGTAAAATTTTGTTTAATTATATGACCGGCAATGAATTCTGCGCCGCGTCTGGCCATGTTGTCGGAAATGGCCTTGGCCGCTTCATCGCCTGCGGCAAGAGCCTCGAAGAACACGTCGATCATATCTCTTATAAACTGCACGTCTTCCGCTTCATAACGGGGAATAAGAGAAAGAAGGTCGTTTCTTGTTTTCTCTATCCCGAATTTTTCCGCCATGATATCCGCGCATTTTGAGCTTTTAATGCCGAGGCATATTTCATCATAAGCCGCCCTGAATGCTTCGCCAGCGATCCACTTGCCGCCTCCGACGTCGCCCGAGAGCTGGCCGAAGCCGCCTATCTGCAGAAGATTTCCGTCGGAATCTATGGAATTGCAGCAGGTTCCGGTGCCGCAGTTGTACCCGATGCCGCTTTTTCCCGACGCTCCTGCTTTTACGACTATAAAGCCGTCGTTACACAGAGAAAAAGGAATCCTCAGGCCCTCTTTTTTCAGGGCTTTTGCCATCGCCTCTTCCTGATAAGGGTGATCCATTCCTGCGAGAGCCATCAAAACAAAGGTGACGTCCTTTTGCATCAGGACGTTGTTGAGAAGCAGCTCGTCGATCCCCTTCATAATCAGCTTTGCAGCCTCGGGGATACCGCCCTCCATATTTTCGTGGTTGGTGCCTTCGGTCTTTACTGTTGAAAGCATATTCTTTTTCTCATCGAACAGGGCGTACTGGGTTTTGGTTCCACCGCCGTCGATCCCTATATAATAACTCATTTTTCATCCTCCGAATCGTCAAAGAATTCTTCGCAAACAGCGTTCACGCAATATTTCGATCTTCTGAACGGATCTCTGTCGATCCATTTTCCGTTTGTAAAATCAGGTATGGGGACCGGCGTTCCGCCGAGAGAGGCGCTCTGTTCCGAAAGGCAGGTTATAACCATAAGGGCCGCGGTATCGTATACGTCTATAGGCGGTTCGGCGTCTTCTTTTACAGCATCTGCAAAAGCGCAAAGAACGAGCCAGTCCATTCCGCCGTGCCCTGCCTTGACTCCTTCGCTGCGGTATTCCTTCCAAAGCGGGTGCTCGAATTCTTCCATCCGTTTACCGAAATCCTCATACTCATGAGTACTTTTTGTTACGCCTTCAACAGCGAAACGAAGTTCTCTTTCGGTTGCCTCTTTGAAAATGCCTTTCGTTCCCTGAATAACATAGTCGCGGCTGTACGGGCGCGGAAGGCAACAGTCGTGCGTCAGGGTGATCGTTTCGCCGTGCGCGCATTTTATCATGCTGGTACAGATATCGCCCTGAGTAAAAGGATATGAAGTAAGGTCGTATTCTTCTCCTTTGTTAATTCTGTTCCACTCGTTGAGGCCAACAGCCTTTGACGAGAGCGAAGAGATCGTGAGCATCCGGTTTTTGCGGTTAATGTTAAGGATCTTGAAAATCGGGCCGAGCTGATGTGTGGGATAAAGCTCTCCGTTTCTGTTCTGGAAATTATAAAGTCTGCCGTGGATATTCTCACGTCCGAGCGATATCTCGTCCCTGAGATCGTGACGGTAGCCTCCCTCACAGTGAACGATCTCACCGAAAAGACCGTCCTTGACCATTTTATATAGAGCCATTTCTTTTCTGTCGTAGCAGCAGTTTTCAAGAAGCATACAGAATTTTCCGGTCTCTTCGCTTGTGCGGACCATCTGCCAGCATTCTTCAACGCTTGCTGCTCCCCCGACCTCCATTGCGGCGTGGAGCCCGGCTTTCATTGCGGCAACGGCTATTTCAATATGAGTTATCCACGTTGTGCATATCAGCACAGCGTCAAGCTCTTCATTTTTTATAAGCTCTTTATAGTTCGTATAAGAACGAACTTCATAACCTGAATAAGTTTCGCTGTTTTTTACAATATCTATCCCGTGAGCGGCTCTTTCCGGCACTTTATCACAAACCGCCGGGCACTCAACGCCCGGAATTGTAAGAAGCAGACCGAGCATTCCCTGCCCTCTTCCGCCGAGCCCGACTGCGCCGATACGCACGATTTCCTTTTTCATTCCATAAATCTCCTATTGTATTTTACAAGAAATTATATCACCTTTTTTCTGTGATTTCCATAGTTTTATTAAAATTTTAATATATTGTAATCAAATATGTTTTATGTTAAAATTAATACATCCATTTAACGGAGGAATAAAAAATGAAGCTGTTTTACAATGCAAAAGTGATCCTCTCCGACGGTATAAAAGACTTATGCGTTTTGACGGAAAACAAAAAGATCGTCAAAACAGCTCCCCGTATCGACGCTCCCGCAGCGGAAAAGATCGACTGTGAAGGCCTTTATCTGTCGCCGGGCTTTGCCGATATACACGTACACGGAGGAGGCGGTTATTCCGCCATGAGCGAAGATGAGGAAGATGTCATAAAAATGTGCCGTGCGCACGCTTTGAAAGGGACCACTTCTATTGTCCCCACGACTCTTGCTGCTCCGATCAACAGACTTCAAAAAGCGATATCAACTGTTTCTTCTGCGAAAGAAAAATGCACGTCGGCAAACATTCTCGGAGTACATCTCGAGGGGCCTTTTTTATCCCCGAAAAAAAGCGGCGCGCAGAGCCCCGAAAGCATTCTCATTCCGGATGAAGAAAAGATAAGCGCACTTCTCGATTTTTCAAAAGACGTCCTGATGATAGGGGCCGC
>JAFSWN010000063.1 GCA_017450185.1 Clostridia bacterium
TGCAGGTGGGAGCTGTCACGACTGAAACGTAGTCGTGGTCGAGAGCGTCTACGGGCGTGTCGGTATATGAATCGCCGCAGCGCGAGCAGGTGTGCGTGGTGTAGCCGGACTCGGTGCAGGTGGGAGCTGTCACGACTGAAACGTAATCATGGCCGAGAGCCGCAAGTACCGTATCGGCAAGAGCGATCTCGTTTGTTGCGGCGGAATTGCCGAAGTATCTGCCGCAGCCCGAGCAGTACCAGTATTCGACGTTGCCGGATGCGGTGCAGGTGGGATCGATTGCTGCCGTTCTGCTCAGAGTGTGGACGTGAGAACCGGAAACCACATACAGAGCAACGTGCTGTGTGCTGTAGGTGCTTTCGTCTGCGGAGGTGTAGAACGCGCCTTCGGAAGCGTTGCAGTAGGCGTAGAAGGGATCCTGGCCCTGCTGGCCGCCCATCATACCGAGGGTCTGATCTGCGGCGTCATAGGTCCACATAAAGTAAGGAAGTCCGGAATACTCGCTGTAGTTCTTGCTCGTTGTTATTTCGGACGCCATTGTGGCTCCGCCTTCCTGACCGCGGGACACGCGGCTGAACATATAGCCGTTGTTGGTGACGAGGTAGTCGCCGCCCTGTCCGCTTTCGGAGGTGGTCGAGAAGGTCCACGAAGCGGCTGCGGAATCGTATCTGGTGCTCAGATATACGGTCTTGCCGTCGTCGGAAACGGTCACGGGAACCGCGCTTATCTTTCCGTTGTCATTATAAAGGGCATAGCCGTTTGAAACTACAAGGTATACGCCCTGATCGCCTGCTCCGGAAGCGAGAGTATATTCGGTTACTGAAGCCTGCTTGAACGTCACGTTAAGGGTGTGGTCGGACGTTACGTTTGTGAGGGTGTAGCGTTCGCCGGTCACTTCGACCGTTCTGCCGTCAACGGTGACTGTATCGACCTCATATCCAGCGCTTGGAGTGAAGGTGAAGGTCACGCTTCTGCCGTCTCTGACTGATACTGCGCCGGAGGGAGAAACGGTTCCGTTATCACCTGCGGTTGCTGTGACGGTGTGGGTCACGGCGGGAGTTCCGGAGCCCGGGAAGTCGACAGTGAAGGTATCGCCGTACTTGCCGTATCCGGAGCGGTAATACTGGAATTCGACCTGATCGCCGCTGTCGCTGATGGTGAGGACAACGCCCGAATACCTGGTCTGGCTGTCCTGATACATTCCGCCTGCGCTCGCGTAAGTGAAGTTGATGGTCTTGGAAGCGGAGGAGGTGTACTGGATGGAGTCGCCCGCTGTGAGGATCTGGCCGTAGTGAGAGTCGCTCTGGGAGTGGTTGTGGCCCCAGAAGAATATGACGTTGGGATGCTCGTTGAGCACGTCTATCATCTTATCGGCGTTTTCAATGGTCCTGCTGGAGTAGTAGTGCAGCGGGAAGTGGGCGATGATGATTATCGGGATGTCGGTGGGAGCGGTCTCGAGGTAGGCTGCCATTTCGTCGATATCCTCCTGAGGATAATCGCCGACGGCGTTATTGCCCCAGTTCGCGGCGCCCATAGCGTAGACGATATAGTTGGATTCCGCTACACATTCGCCGATGCGGGTAAAGCCGGGAGTATTCGTGAAGCCTTCGTCAAGCGGGATCTCGCGGCTGCCGATATAGTATTCATGGTTGCCGGAGGTGTAGATGCCCCTGCCTTCGCCTACAAGCTCGTTGGTTACGGATACGACCTGGTTGAACTCGCTGAGATAGCTGCTCAGGCTGCTCATCTGATATGAGTAGTCGCCGCAGTAGAGCATGTATTCAAGGTCGGGCTCATAGTCGTCCTGAACCTCGTTAAGGAAGTCTCTGAGTCTGCTTATCGAGCCGTGTACGTCGGAGGTTACGCCTATGTTCACGCCCTCGCTGACGGGAGACTCGGTGACGGTTATTGTAACAGTCGCGCTGAAGCCGCCGTCGGCAGTCGTAACGGTGACGGTGACCGTGCCCGCGCTTACGCCCGTAACGACGCCGGTGTCGCTTACGGTGGCGACAGAGGTGTTGCTGCTTCTCCAGGTCACAGACTTGTTGGCGGCGTTTGCGGGAGAAACAACGGCCTTGAGAGCGAGAGTTTTGCCCACTCTGACCTCGGAGCCGGATGCAGAGATCGTGACGCCGGTGACGTCGGCCGTGCCTACTCTCTCGAAGACGTAAACCTTGTTGCTGGATGAATTATAGGATGAAGTGAAGCCGCTTGAATAGTATACGGTGTAGGTATTCTGTCCGCCGACGTGCTTGAGCTGGCTGGAAGAATAGGTCCAGTATCTGTCGGGATACTGCTGTGAAGAATAGATCTTGACGTTGCCGCTCTTGCCTTCGAGGTAGGCGTCGCCGTTTGTAAGGTTGAAGCCGGAGCCGTTCGCGGAGGCGGTCCATACAATACTTCCGCTGTCGCTCGCGATGAAGCTGTCGCTTACGCCGTCCTTATCCACGTCGCCGGTATCAACGGTGACCGCGGTGCTGCCCATGCTCGCGCCGTCGGAGGAAGCGCCGTTGTTGGTAAGGGCGTAGGCGCTGCCGGAAGAAGCGCTGACGATGAGATATTCGCCGCCGTCGACGAGAGCGTCAACAAGCTTGTAGTAGGAACCGGCAAAGGTCTGTACGGTAACGGTGCAGGAGGCTGTGAAGCCGCCGTCCTGAGTTCTGGCGGTAATGGTGGCGGTGCCCGCCGAAACAGCGGTGACGACGCCCGTGCTGCTGACGATGGCAACGGCACTGTTGCTGCTCGTCCATGTAACGTTCTTGTTAGAAGCTCTGGAAGGAGTTACCGTGGCTTTGAGGGCGGTGGTGGCGCCTTCGGTGAGGGTGACGGAGGCGGGAGAAACGCTGACGCCCGTTACCGCTACGGGAACGGCGGGGCCGCTGCCTTCGAACTCAACGGTGGTGACGTCGTCGTATTTGCCGTAGCCTGAGCGGTAATACTGGAAATCGACCTGATCGCCGGTCTCGCTTATCGTGAGGACGACGGCTGAATACTTGGTCTGGCTGTCCTGATACATGCCGCCGGCGCAGGCATAGGTGAAGTTGATCTCCTTGGAGGAGCCGGAGGCGTAGGTTATGCTGTCGCCCGCGGTGAGGATCTGGCCGTAGTGAGTATCACTCTGCGAGTGGTTGTGGCCCCAGAAGAATATTACGTTGGGATGCTCGTTGAGCACGTCGATCATCTTACCGGCGTTGCCGATGGTTCTGCTCGAATTCTGATGGAGCGGGAAATGAGCGATGATGATTATCGGGATATCGGTGGGAGCGGAATTGAGATACTCTTCCATCTGATCGATATCCTCCTGAGGATAGTTGCCCACGGCATTGTTGCCCCAGCTCGCCGCGCCCATGGCGTAAACGATATAGTTGGATTCCGCCACGCATTCGCCGATGCGGGTAAAGCCCGGAGTGCTTGTGAAGCCTTCGTCAAGAGCGATCTCGCGGCCGCCTATATAGTATTCATGGTTGCCGGAGGTGTAGATGCCCTTACCTTCGCCCACAAGCTCGTCGGTTGCGGATACGACCTGGTTGAACTCGCTGAGATAGCTGCTCAGGCTGCTCATCTGATACGAATAGTCGCCGCAGTAGAGCATATATTCGAGGTCGGGATCATAGTCGGCCTGAGCTTCGGTAAGGAAGTCACGCAGCCTGCTTACGGAGCCGTGGACGTCGGAGGTGACGCCTATGTTCACAACGCTGCCGGAAACGGGAGCGGTGACGGTAACGGCACAGGTGGCTGTGAAGCCGCCGTCCTCGGTGGTTACGGTTATTGAGGCGGTACCCGCCGAAACTGCGGTTACAACGCCAGTGCTGCTGACTGTGGCAACGGAAGCGTTGCTCGTGCTCCACGAAACGTTCTTGTTTTCGGCGTTTTCGGGAATGACGGCGGCGGTGAGAGCCGCGGTGCCTCCTTCAACGAGGCTGAGAGAAGAATTGCTGATGGAAATGCCGGTAACTTTAACCTCGGGGACGGGAGTAGAAGCGTCTTTTTCAAAGATATAAACGGTTTCGGAGGTTGAGTTATAGGTTGATTTGAAGCCATCCGAATAGTAGAGAACGTACTGGTTGCGTCCGCCTACGTGCTTGAGCTGGCTGTCCACATACACGACGCCTCTGTCGGCGTTCGCGAGGGACGAAGCGATAACGATCTCTCCGCCTGTTCCATCGAGGTAGGAAGCGCCGTTTGAAAGGATGAATACGCCCGTGCCTTCGGCCGCCTCAAGTGCGGTATCGTTTGCGTCGGCGTTCTCCTTTGCGGTCCATACCACGCTGCCGGAGTGGGCTTTTACGTAGGTGTCAACGGTGCCGTCGCCGTCCACGTCGCCGGTGGCGATATTAACGGCCGTGCTGCCCATGCTGCCGGAGTTGTTCGCAAGAGCGAACGCGCTGCCGGAGGAAGCGCTGACGATGAGATATTCGCCGCCGTCGCGAAGGCTGTTTACAAGCACGTAGTTGTGCTCGAGCGGCGCGGTGACCGTTACGGCGCAGGTAGCTGTGTAGCTTCCGTCCTCGGTGGTTACGGTTATTGTGGCGGTACCCGCCGAAACAGCTGTAACGACGCCGTTTTCAACCGTGGCAACGGAAGCGTCGCTCGTGGTCCAGGAAACGTTCTTGTTTGTCGCGTCTTCGGGAAGAACGGTGGCCGTGAGGGTGGCGGTTCCTTCGGTTTCGAGAGCGATCTCGATTATGTCAAGCGAAACGCCGGTGACTGCCGTGGGAGCGGGAGTGTGGCCGTCCTTTTCAAAGATATACACGGGACGAACGCTGCTCGACGGAGTGGATGTATTGTAGTTGGTGCCGGTGAAGCCGTTCGAATAGTATACGGCGTATGAATAAGATCCGCCGAGGAACTGGAGATAGCCCGTTTCGGCGTCGTATTCCCACGCTCTGTCGGCATACTGCTGAGGAGAATATACTCTGAGGTTGCCGCCCTTGCCTTCAAGATAACCGCCGTCGTTTAAGAGATAGAAGCGGCTTTCAAACGCGGTGGCGGTCCAGCTTACCGTCTTTGCGGAGGTCTGGATATAGGTGTCAACGGTGCCGTCGCCGTCCACGTCGCCGGTGGCGATGTTAACGGCCGTGCTGCCCATGGCGACGCCGTCGGAGGACGAGCCGTTATTTGTAAGGGCATAAGCGCTGCCGGAATTCGCGCTGACGATGAGATACTCGCCGCCGTCTCTGAAGCTGTCTACGAGCACGTAGTTGTGAGCGGTGAGAGCGGTGACGGACACGGAGCAGGAAGCGGTGAAGCTTCCGTCCTCTGTGGTGACGGTTATGGTGGCTGTGCCTGCCGAAACAGCGCTTACAACGCCGTTTTCAACGGTGGCGACGTTTACGTCGGAGCTGGTCCATGAAACGTTCTTGTTTGTTGCGTCTTCGGGGAGGACGGTGGCGGTCAGTGTTGCGCTGTCGCCCGCTTCAAGGGTAAGCTCGCTCTTATCGAGAGTAACGCCGGTGACGGCTGTGGGAGCGGGGGTATGGCCGCCCTTTTCAAAAATATAAACTTTTGATGAAGTTGAGTTATAGGTTGAAGTGAAGCCGTTTGAATAGTAGAGAATATACTGGTTGCGTCCTCCTACGTGCTTGAGCTGTTCGCCCACGTACACGACGCCTCTGTCGGCGTTTGCGAGAGACGAAGCGAGAACGATCTTTCCGCCCGTTCCGTCGATATAGTAGCCGCCGTTCGATATGATGAACACGCCGGTGCCCTCGGCAGCCTCGGTTGCCGTGGAGTTTGCGTCGCTGTTTTCAGCGGCGGCCCACACGGTGTTTTCGGCGGGATCGAGGATATAGGCGTCAACGGTGCCGTCGCCGTCAACGTCGCCGGTGGCTATGGTCACGGATGCGGCGCTCATGCTGCCGGAGGCGTTGGCAAGAGCGTAAGCTGAGCCGGAGTTTGCGCTGACGATGAGATATTCGCCGCCGTCGCGAAGGCTGTCCACAAGAACGTAGCTGTTTGACTGGACTTCGGCAGCCTCAACGGTAAGCACATAGTAGCTGAACTGATTGCCGCTGAATTTGACCATTCCGTCTTCAACGGTGAATTCTACGCTTTCGGCTTCTCCGCTCTGACCGATGTGATAGAGTTTAATGTCCTCGGCAGCCATGTCGGCCGGAACGGGGATGGAAACCGAGATCGGATTGTTCGGCTGTACGGAAACGCCGCCGAGAATGGTCTTGATATCGAAGACAACGGTCTTTTCAGCGTCCGCGTTTATGGGAAGGATCTCGAAAACGTCTTCAAGCTCGGAGGCCGAGCTCACCTTTTTGATAACAAGCTCTATTTCGTGGTCGTAGTTGTCGTTGCTGTAAACGACAGTGATGCCTGTGTCGGGATCGGTTTCGGTCTTAACAATGCTGGGAACGGTGGTGTGGACCCTATCGAGCTCACTGTGGCAGACCGAGCAGTAGGTTACGGTATCGTAGCCGCCGTCCGCCTCAAAGGTGGGATCGACGTTGTTTTCAATAACGGCTTCACCGGGAGTGTGGCCGGTGGCTGCAATAACGGAAGTGTAGGAATAATTGTAATCGGTTCCGTCAAACGTTACGGTCGCGGTGTATACGTTTTCACCGGCAACAGTGCAGGTGGCGGCGGTTGTGTTAACAGTGGTAGCTTTGGTAACTCTTTCAACGTGCTCGCTGTTGTTGCCGCAGGTGAACACGGCGGTAACGGCCGAATAATCAGCAGCGGGCTCCCAAGCGGTGAAGGCATAGGCGTGTCCGGAGGCGGGGATAACCGTGTCGGCTTCTGCTATGGCGTTTTCGGCGTTTTCGTCGCTGAAGCAAGCGGAGCATACTGAGCACTTATAATACGCGGTGTTGCCGGCGTTTTCGCAGTCGGCGGCAGCGGCGTCTACCTTTGCAAGCTGATGTCCGGGAGCGGCGAGAACGGTCACCTGAGTTTCATCGCAGCGGGAGCATTTAACGGTTTTGCTGCCGTTTACGGTGCAGGTTGCTTCAACAACGGTAACGTTTTCAGCGATGGAATCATCAAAGTTGTGGCCGAGAGCGCTGTCTTCATCGATAACGGTCTTCTGTTCGGTGTTTTCGCCGTAAGTTGCGGTGTATACGGTGTAGCCGTCCGCAGTGCAGGTGGGGAACACTTCAACGCTGTTCATAGCAGCGTCAACATAATCTATATGGGTGTTATCGTTGGCGCAGATAAGCTTTGCCTGAGCGGTCGTGCCGTCGGCGGACCATACGAACGAATCAAACGCGTAATTATGACTGAGAGCGCTGTTTTCAACCGTAACGGTCTTTGTTTCGGTATTCTCGCCGTAGGTTGCCGTATATTCCGTGCGGGCGTTTTCTTCGCAGGTGGCGGCGACTTCGTTTACGGTAACGGTTGCGTCCTCATATTTAACGTGAGAAGCGTCGTTGGCGCACACGAGCTTGGCCTGAGCGGAAGCGTAATCATCCGCCCAAACAAAGGAATCAAACTTATAGTCGTGATCGGTGGCGGTGCCTTCCTCGGTCACGGTCTTGGAATCGGAGTTTTCGCCGTAGGTTGCGGTATAAACGGTGTAGGCGTCCGCTTCGCAAGTGGCGGCGTAATACTCGCTTGTAACGGTTGCGGCCTGAGTTACTATCTCGCCGTTATTGTTGTTATCCTTAAGGGTAACGGTGCAGGTGTTGTCGGCGTTCCATGTAAAGCCGACAAACTCAAGATCGGCGCTGAGCTGCGGGATAACGGCGGTCTTAACGCTTGTGTAGGTATCGGTCCCGAACGCTGCCGTTGCGGTATATTTGATCTCGCCTGCCTCGGCGCTTGTGGCGGGCTTTACTATTTCGCTTGAAACGTTTACGCTGTCGGCGGTTTCAACGTGAGAAGCGTCGTTTTTGCAGGTGCGCGTGGCGGCGGCGCTGAAGGTGCCGTCGGCATTCTCCGTCCACGTGAAGGCCGCTTCATTCCAGTCGTGGCCGGAAGCCTCGATGACGGTAACTTCGGTTTCATCGCAGCGCGAGCACTTAACGGTCTTTGAACCGTTTTCGGTGCAGGTTGCGGCAACAACTGTAACGTTGCCTTCGATGCTCTCGTCAAAGTCGTGGCCGAGAGCGGGCACGGTGTGAGCCTCGCTTGAAACGATCTCGCCGCAAACAGTGCAGCGAACTACTACGTTGTAGCTGCCGTCCTCAAGACAGGTGGCTGCGACTTCGTCTTCATTGGCGGGCGCGCCGGGAGTGTGGCCCGAAGCCTCGATGACGGTAACTTCGGTTTCATCGCAGCGCGAGCACTTAACGGTCTTTGAACCGTTTTCGGTGCAGGTTGCGGCAACAATTGTAACGTTGCCTTCGATGCTTTCGTCAAAGTCGTGGCCGAGAGCTTCGGTGGAGGCGTCGGCGTAGGAGTTGCCGCAGCGCGTGCAGGTGTGGGTGGTGAAGCCGGCCTCGGTGCAGGTGGGTTCGGTTACAACGGACGTGTAGTCGTGGCCGAGAGCGGGGATCTCGGTTACCTTTGTTTCGCCGCAGTTCGCGCACTTAACGGTCCTGCTTCCCGCCTCAAGACATGTGGCGGGCACTTCGGTCACGTTTGCGGCTATTGATTCGTCAAAGTTGTGCGCGGCAAGAACGCCTCCGCCGGGAACGTACATCTCAAGATATCCGCTGCCGGGATCGTCAACTTTAACTATCTTGAGCTCGCCGTCCTCAACATAGAAGAAGATGTCCTTGTTGGGATCGGAGCTGCCGCTGGAGGTGTGGTAGTACAGGTAATGCTCTTCGGTGTTGAAGAAGAAATATGCTTTATTTGAAGTATTGAAGGACATATACGGATCGTCCATATTGTAATGGAGATAGACAGAGGCTCCTTCATTCTTTACATAGAAGTTCTGAGTGGTTCCGGAAACAGTCCAGAGCATTGTGGACGTTATATTGGAATTTGTGATATACGGAAGCTCAACAAGCTCGAGTTTGGAGCCGTTATAGTTGAGGACATAGTAAACAGAGCCGTCGTAAGATGCTATGACGTACTGCTGCGACGTGCTCAGGGTCGTGGCTCTTACCGTGCCGCTGGCTGTAAAGACTCTGCTGTCGGTATACGAAGTGCCGTTGAAGCCGGCCTGAGCGGAATATTCGGTCTTTTCATATTCAACGCAGGTCGCGGGAGTGACAGAGCTTGTAACCGCAGCGTTCACTGTGACCTCGTAGCCGCAATCGCAGCTGAACTTCGCCCAGGCTGCGGTGTTATCGTCTGCCCAGGTCCATACGGGAGCAGAGAAGCTGTGGGTGTGAGCGACCTCTTTAACGTCGGTGAAGGTGCGTCCGTCGAGCTCGACGGTGGCGGTATATACGATGGCATCCGCGGTGTAGCTCTTTTCAATGCTCGCCGTGGCGGTCTCGGTGTGAGAAGCGTTGTAGGAGCAAACGAAAGAAGCTGTGGCGGAGGTGTAATCTGAGTTCCAGTTCCAGCCGGCCACGGTCCAGTTGTGGCCAACGGCGGGCTGATTGGGAACCTGTGTGAACGCGTAAAGAGCGAACTGGTTATCGCCGCTGGAGCTTCTTGCAAACGAGCCATTATTATAAACTACATAATAATAGTTACTGCTGGAAGATCCGGCGCCTTTGAGTTCACCTTCGGAAGTTATCTGCCACTTACCGGCGCTTGAGGAGCTTGAAGAAGATATGAGACCGTTTGTGGAGTCGGCTGCGATATATTTGTTCGAGCCCGTCAGAATAAGACCGGTATAGGTGGATGATCCCGACCAGCTGCTTGTGGTGACGGTCTGTGCTTTCAGAAGCATGGAATCCGTTATGCCGGAAGTGTCGGTAACGTCAACAATCGTAAGGGCCGAACCGTTATATGAAACCACGTGATAAACGTCGCCCTCTTTATATGCCATAAAGTAGGTGTCGTCGGCAGAGAGCGCGGTAGCCTTCTGAACGGAAGTTGTTGAAGGAGTGACGGTCTTGGTATCGGTGTAGGTCACGCCGTCAACGACCACGGTAGCGGTGCATTCAACCTTTCCGGGATTCTCACAGTCGGGTGCGATGGAGGTCGATGAAACGGAAGCGGGATAGCTTGCCCTTGTGCCGCATACGGAGCATCTGAAGGAAATGCTCGCAGAGGAAGTGCCGTCCCAGGTCCACGCGGGCTCGCCGAAGGTGTGGACTGCACAGGGCTCAACAGCTTTTTCAAAGAGATACACAACATAGCTGCTGTTATTGGTTGTGGAAATGGTAAAAGTATTTGAAGAATTACAATACAGATAATAAGTACTATTCGGGCCTACCTGAGTGAGCTGATGCGAAGAAGAGGAATAGCCCCAGACTCTGGTGGGATAGGTAAGCTCACTGTACAGGCCGAGAGCCTGGCTGACGCCCTCAAGGTAAAGGTCGCCGTTTTTCAGGTTATAACCGGTTTGAGTTGCTTCGGAGTTTGCAACGGTGGTCCAGGCGATATCAGCCGCTTCTTCGGAGATGTATTTATCTTCAACGCCGTCGCCGTCAAGATCCTCGGACAAGATAGTTACGGAAGTTCTTGCGATGGAACCGCCGTCGTTCGTCAGGGCGTAAGCGCTGCCGCTGTTTGCGCTGACTATGAGGTATTCGCGGCCTTCTTCAAAGCCGTCGGCGAGAATGAAGTTTTCAAGAACGGGTTCGGTTACAGTAACCGTGCAGGAAGCGGTGAAGCCGCCGTCGTTTGTGGTGACGGTTATAACGGCTGTGCCCGCCGAAACGCCGGTGACAACGCCGTTTTCAACCGAGGCTACGGAAGAGTTGCTGCTGGACCACGTTACGGTCTTATCGGCAGCGTCGCGAGGAGCTACTGTGGCTTTAAGAGAGGCTGTTTTGCCTACCTTAAGGTCAAGCTCGGTTTTATTAAGAGATACTCCGGATACGGGAGCAGTGCCGTTTATTTTTTCAAAAATATAAACAACATTAGTAACGGTGCTGGTGGTGATATTGAAAGATGAAGAACCACCATAACCGGAAGAACTGTAGCGAAGCGTGTAGGTGCTGCTCGGACCTACCTGTTTAAGCTGGTTCGAGGTGTAGCTCCATACTCTGTCGGGATATGCCAGCTCGCTGACAAGCGTAAGATTGCCGCTTTTGCCTTCAAGATAAGATTCATTGTTGATAAGATTGAAGCCTTCCGCATATGCGGCTTCACTGTTCGCCACGGTCAGCCATACGATATTTTCAGCGTCGGACGATATGTAGCTATCGTTCTCGCCGTCGCCGTCGATATCATCTGATTCGATGGTAACAGACGTTCTGCCGACCGAACCGCTGTTGTTCGTGAGAGCATAAGCGCTGCCGCTGTTCGCGCTGACTATAAGGTATTCTTTACCTTCTGCAAAGCTGTCGGTAAGTTTATAGACAGCTTCGTCGTCGGCTGCGAGGGCCAGGGAACCGAGGCCTGTGAGCGTTGAGAGTGTCAACGCGATTACGAGGATAAAACTGATGATCTTTCTTGTCATTTCCTGTTTTTTTCCTTTCTGTTTTCGCTTCGCTGCTTTATAAACAGCATTATGTGCGCCAAACCGAACACTTTTAAATAACTAAACAATTTTTGTGATTTTTGTTCGGTTCTCAACACATTAAGACTTATTATAACATTACATAAATATAAATCAATATTTTTTTTAAGGTTGTTATGAAAGTTTTTAATTGATTTTCAATAATCAACAATAAATTATTATAGATATAAATTTTTATTATACATAAACAAAAGTTAGAATACATTTTTATTTAAAAACGCCAATTTTTGTTCAAAATGTTTTTTTTGCTCCGACAGCGTTCTTTTCTTCTTTACATTTTCCGATTTGGATAATATAATATGGAAAACACTATTTTTTTGACCGAGGACGTTTATGAATATCATTGTTGCGGGATGCGGCAAGGTCGGCACCTCAATAACGAAGGCTCTTGTTAAAGAGGGACACAACGTGACCGTTATCGACACCCAGCAGAAAAGGGTGGACGAGCTTATAAACCAGTTTGACGTGCAGGGCGTTTACGGAAACGCCGCCGACTCCGACGTGCTTGAGGAGGCCGGCGTTTCAAAGACTGACCTTTTTGTTGCGGTGGCGGCGTCGGACGAGCTCAATATGCTTGCGTGCCTTTTCGCCAGAAGAAAAGGGGCGCGGCACACCATTGCGAGGATAAGGAACACCGACTACAACGACGACAGCCTTTCTTTTATTAAGCAGGAGCTGCACCTTTCGGTTTCAATAAACCCCGACTATGAGGCGGCGCAGCAGCTTTTCAACATTCTCAAGCTCCCCTCGGCGGTGCAGATAGAAACCTTTTCGAGCAAAAACATTGAAATGGTTGAGCTCAAGCTGAAGGCCGACTCCCCTCTTGACGGGATGACGCTCATTGACATGCGCAAAAAATTCAAGGTGCCGTTCCTTGTGTGCACCGTTATAAGGGGAGAAGAGGTTTTTATCCCCGACGGTAATTTCGCGCTCAGAGGCCTTGACAAGATCGGGCTCGTGGCGTCCCCCGCTGACATCCAGAGGATGCTGAAAAACTTTGACCTGCTGCAGAAACAGGCAAGAAACATAATGATACTCGGCGGAAGCAGGAGCGCTTATTATCTGGCTAAAAAGCTTTCTTTCATAGGAAACACGGTGAAAATAATCGACAAGAGCGAGAGCCGCTGCAGGGATATAGCAACGCTTCTGCCGTCGATAAGCGCGGTATGCGGCGACGGCACGGACCAGGAGCTGCTCTTTGAAGAGGGCATACGCTCAATGGACGCGTTCATCACTCTCACGGGCACCGACGAGCAGAACATTCTGCTTTCGGTTTTCGCTTCGTCCATCAACGTGCCGAAGGTGATAACGAAGGTAAACGGCGACGAGCTCGGAAGAATTGCCGTGAAGCTTGGGCTCGACTGCATCATTTCGCCGAAGAAGGCCGTTACCGACATAGTCACAAGATACGTTCGCGCCCTTCACAACACGGAGGGAAACAACATTGAAACGCTCTACCACATAGCGGACGACAAGGCGGAGGCTCTGGAGTTCAAGGCCGGCGCGGATTTTCCGGCAAAGAACGTGCCTCTTAAGGAGCTGAGGCTTAAAAAGAATACGCTTATCGCCGGTATCGTGAGAGGGCGCAAGACCATCATACCGAACGGCGACGACTGCATCATGCCCGACGACAGGGTGATAGTCATTTCGGCGGGCCACAGCTTCAAGGACCTTTCAAACATTCTCAAATAAGGAAAACGCCATGAACAGAAGAATGATACTGTATATGCCGCTGCAGATAATAAAGCTGCAGGCCGTCGTCATGCTCATCCCCGCGGCGATAGGGTTTATCTATCACGAAAAAAGCGCGATGAGCTTTGTTTGGTGCGCCGCAGGAGCGCTCGCGGTCTCGTTTGCGGTTTCGGCGCTTATTCACCCTCAATACAAAAAAATATACGCAAAAGAGGGCTTTGTTATCGTGGCGCTGACGTGGGTACTTATGAGCGTGCTCGGAGCTATGCCTTTTGTTATATCCGGAGAGATACCATCGTTTGCGGACGCGTTGTTTGAGAGCGTGAGCGGCTTCACCACCACGGGAGCGTCTATTCTCAGGGACGTTGAGGCCATGAGCAGGGGAATGCTCTTCTGGCGCAGCTTCACGCACTGGCTCGGCGGCATGGGCATACTTGTTTTTGTTATGGCGATAGTGAACCTTTCGGACACGCCTATCCATATAATGCGCGCGGAGATGCCGGGGCCGATAGTGGGCAAGCTTGCTCCGAAGGCGAAACAGACCGCAAAGATACTGTATATCCTCTATATCGCGCTCACCGTGCTCGAAATAATTTTTTTGAAATTCGGCGGCATGACCTTGTTTGAATCGACAGTACACGCGTTGGCAACCGCAGGGACCGGCGGCTTCGGAATAAAGAATACGAGCGTTGGCGGCTATTCGCCCTATATACAATGGGTCATAACCGTTTTCATGGCCCTGTTCGGAGTTAACTTCAACGTGTATTTTCTGCTCACCGCCGGAAAGATAAAGTCGGTGCTAAAGAGCAGCGAAATGTGGATGTATTTCGGCATCATGGCCGCCGGCACGGGCATCATAATCTACAACACCTCGTCCTTTTACGAAAACATCAGCGATCTTATTCGCCACTCGGCTTTTCAGGTAAGCTCCATAATGACCACCACGGGCTTTTCCACCACCGATTTCAACAAGTGGCCGGGATTTTCAAAGGCGGTGCTTATGTTTTTGATGGTGTGCGGAGCGTGCGCCGGGTCAACGGCCGGCGGATTAAAGGTATCGAGGATACAGATACTCATTAAAGCTCTGCACCGTGAATTCACTAAAATGGCGCATCCCAGAAGCGTGAGCGTGCTGCGCCTTGAGGGAAGGCCGCTCGACGAGGGCGTCATAAACAACTGCCTTACCTATTTTGTGCTCTACTGCATCATTAACGTTGTGTGCATCTTTCTTATCAGCGTTGACAAATTCAACCTTGAAACCTCTATTTCGGCTACGCTCGCGTGCATAAACAACATAGGCCCCGCGTTCGGAGCGGCGGGACCGTGCGGCAACTACGCCGATTTTTCCGTCTTTTCAAAGCTTGTGCTCGCGGCGGGAATGCTGCTCGGAAGGCTCGAGATATTCCCGGTGCTGCTGGCGGTTTCTCCGGCGACGTGGGTGAAGAAGTAACTGAAAAAAGGCGCAGCGGCCAAGTCCGGGTATAATTCGGAATTCGTAATGCTTAATTCGGAATTGTTTAAGAAAACATCAAAAATATATTTTAATTATAAACAAAATCATGGGTAAGATCCGGCAGCGCGGCGCCCTGCGCCGCCCCGTCGCGTAAGCGGCGGCCCTGACAAAGTGATATTCAATAAGGAATCGCGTTGCGGGCGGCTCAGGTGTGCGGATTGCCGGAGGCAGTCTCTGCCGCTGGCAGAAGCACCGACCGGGGCGGCAGCCGAGAACGCCGCGCTGCAGTTATATTGGTGCCCAAAGCAACGCGCAGAGCGCAACACGCTCCGAAAAATTTTCTTGACAATCATCCCACGCCATGTTAATATAATTGTGTTAAAAGGGGAGTAGCTTAAGGACGTTTTGTCCGAGCTGTCTGTCAACAACCGGCGAACGCCTGGCGGTCAGCCCTCTTAATGGAAGCAAGACCTTTGACCGTAAAACGCGGTCAGAGGTTATTTTTTTGAAAGGACGGTATTGAATGAAGTATTATCTTGAAGAAGCGCAAGCCGTTTTGACCGAGGTCAAAAGCTCCGAAAACGGCCTGACGTCCGCCGAAGCCGAAAAAAGGCTCGCCCAAAACGGAAAGAACAAGCTCAAGGAGGCCGAAAAGGAAGGCCTTGTCAAAAAAATCATTTCCGCTCTCGCCGACCCGATGATAATCATGCTGCTCGTTGCGGCGTTCATACAGGCGGTGGTGGCTGTGGTCCAGTCCCACGGCAAATTTGAGCTTTCGGAATTCGCCGACGTGCTCATTATTCTTGTCGTCGTTATCATAAACACGATAATGAGCCTCGTTCAGGAGAGCAAGGCCGAGGCCGCTATGGAAGCCCTGATGCAGATGACGGCAGCCACGAGCCGCGTTATCAGGGACGGAAAGATCGTTTCGATAAAGAGCGAGGACATCGTTGTGGGCGACGTTGTGGTGCTCGAGGCGGGCGACGCGGTTCCCGCGGACTGCCGTATACTTGAATCGTACTCCATGAAAGCCGAGGAAGCCGCCCTCACCGGCGAAAGCGTGCCCGTTACAAAGATGATTGAAACGCTGATGCTCCAAAAGGGCTCGGAGGACGTAACTCTCGGCGACCGCAAAAACATGCTGTATTCCGGCTCCACGATAGTTTACGGACGCGGCAAGGCCGTTGTTACCGGAACCGGAATGGACACCGAGATGGGCAAAATAGCCGACGCGCTCTCTCAGGCGGAGGACGAGCAGACTCCCCTTCAGATCAAGATGGCGGAGCTCTCGAGGTTCCTTACCAAGCTCGTTATCGGCATAAGCGTGCTTGTGTTCGCCGTCAGCCTTGCAGAAGAAATGATAGGCACCACGTTTGAGTGGGGCCACTTCGGCACCGCCGCCCTTTCCACCTTCATTGCAGCCATCGCGCTCGCGGTTGCCGCTATCCCCGAAGGCCTTCCCGCCGTTGTTACGATCATCCTCTCAATCGGCGTTACCGCGATGAGCAAGCGTCAGGCGCTCATAAGGAAGCTCACGGCGGTTGAAACTCTCGGCTGCACGCAGATAATCTGCTCCGATAAGAACTGCACTCTCACGCAGAACAAGATGACCGTTGTGGACCACTACGGCGACGACGATAAGCTGCTTGCGACCGGCATGGCGCTTTGCTGCGACGCTCACCTTGACGAAAACGGCAAGGCCGTAGGCGAACCCACCGAGGCCGCGCTCGTAAACTACGCGAACGCTCTGGGCCTTCCCAAAGACAAGCTTGCCGAGGAGAGCCCCAGAATAGGCGAGGCTCCGTTTGATTCGGGCAGAAAGATGATGAGCACGCTGCACAGGCGCGGCGACTGCATCAGGCAGTTCACCAAGGGCGCTCCCGACGTTGTTCTTAACCTGTGCTCCACGGTTCTCGTAAACGGACAGACCGTTCCGATGACCGAAGAAATAAAAAAAAATATCGCTAAGGCAAACAAGGAAATGGCCGATAAGGCTCTGAGAGTTCTCGCTTTGGCAATGCGCACGCATTCCGCCGAGCCCGCCGACCACAGCGCCGAAAATCTCGAGCATGACCTTACCTTTGTGGGCCTTACCGGCATGATCGACCCCGTACGTCCCGAGGTCAAGGCAGCCATTGAAGAGTGCCGCGGTGCGGGCGTTATACCGATAATGATCACCGGCGACCACAAGGACACCGCCGTTGCAATAGGCAAGGAGCTCGGCATTATTTCCGACGTTTCTCAGGCTATCGTGGGCGCGGAGCTCGACAAGTTCTCGGACGAGGAGCTCCAGGAAGAAGTTGTTAAATATTCTGTTTACGCCAGAGTTCAACCCGAACATAAAACAAGGATAGTAAAGGCCTGGAAGGCCCGCGGCATGGTCACCGCTATGACCGGCGACGGCGTTAACGACGCTCCCTCTATAAAGAGCGCCGACATAGGCATAGGCATGGGCATCACAGGCACCGACGTCACCAAGGGCGCTGCCGACATGGTTCTCGCGGACGACAACTTCGCCACCATAGTCAACGCCGTTGAAGAGGGCAGAAAGATATACGACAACGTCTGCAAGGTGCTGCAGTTCCAGCTCTCCACCAACATGAGCGAGGTCATCATCATGTTCCTCGCCTCCGTGCTCAGATTCACCATCCTCTCCCCTGTTCACCTTCTGTGGGTCAACATGGTAACCGACTCCCTTCCCGGTCTCGCGCTCGGAATGGAAAAGGCCGAAGGCGACCTCATGCGCCGCAAGCCCAGAGCGACAACCGACGGTATTTTCTCGGGCGGAGCCGGCTTTGACATGGTTTGGCAGGGCATATACCTCGCCATCATTGAGATAGCCGCCTACGTTATCGGCTTCTTTGAGGCGAACGGCTACACCTTTGAAACCATCATCCCCGGACTCAAGGCCATCTACGGCGCAACAGTCACCGACCACAACGCCTGCCTCGAAGGTATGTTCATGGCTTTCCTTGCCGTTAACTTCGGAGAGATCTTCTGCGCCATCAACATGCGCTCGCGCAAGGGCTCGCTGTTTTCAAAGGGAATGTTCCTTAACATGAACTGGTGGCTCATAGGCGCGTTCGTGGTCACCGTGGCGCTCACCATGCTGCCCGTTATGATCCCGCAGCTTGCCGCGGTGTTCTTCCCCGCAGCCGACGCAATGGGCGGCGTCCAGTTCCACATGGAGCTCAACGACGTGCTCATTTCGTTCTGCCTCGCGCTTTCCACGGTTCCCGTGTTTGAGATAGGCAAAGCTATCCACAGGGCCATTGATAAGAAAAAGCAGTAAGGCACCGGTTAAACAATAGAAATCAGGCGTCCGGTATCAAAGGATATCCGGCGCCTTTTTTGTTGACTAAGATTGTTTTTTGGGGTAGAATATAAAAAACGAACCGACGGAGGGGATAGAAATTGGCGGATAAAAAAATAAATATTATTCACGGGACAGACTGGTGGACGGATTGCGACGACATAACGGCGTTGAGGGTCCTGTGCCGCGCGCACAAGGCGGAAAAAATAAACCTTTTGTGCGTGGGGATAAACTCCGTTATGGAGTATTCGGCGCCTTCGGTGAGCGCTTTTACCGAAAACGAGGGAGTAAAAATACCGATCGGGATCGACAGGAGCGCGGTGAGGGACGGAAAAGCCTGCAAATACCAAAAGCTGCTCGCGTCTTACCCGCACAGCGTCAGATCGAACGACGACTGCCCGGACGCATGGAAGCTGTACAGAAAAACTCTCGCGCAGCTTGACGGCAAGGCGGATATCACGGAGGTGGGCTTTCCGCAGATAATCATGCAGCTTATGAAGAGCGGGCCCGACGAATACTCCCCCCTTACGGGCTTGGAGCTTATAAAAGAAAAGGTGAACCGGATCTGGCTTATGGCCGGACGCTGGGACAGAGAACCCGGGAACGAATACAACTTTGCCGCCTATCCGGAGTGCAGCGAGGCCGGGCACTATATATGCGAAAACTCGCCCGTGCCGCTGGTGTTTCTCGGTTTTGAGATCGGCTGGGGTGTGATAACCGGCGGAAAGCTTAAAGACGGCGACATGATGAAGGAGGCGTTCATTGCCCACGGCTCGCCGGAAGGCAGGCATTCGTGGGACCCGATGCTCGTTACGGCGGCGATAACGCAGAACTTTGAAAAAGCGGGCTACAGCGCCGTTTACGGCAAAGCTAAAGTGGACCCGGAAACAGGAGACAACTATTTTACCCCCGGAGAGGGGAACCATTGCTATCTTGTTAAAACCGAGGAAAACGCGTTTTACGAGAAGATGATAAACGAAATTATAGCCTCAAAAGAATAAAAAGGAGAAAACGCTATGAGCAGAAAAAACTTTGGAGCAAAGCCGCTGAGCTATCCGCAGCCAGTGTGGATAATTGCCACATACGATGAAAACGGAGTACCCGACGCGATGAACGCCGCCTGGGGCGGCATAAGCGAAGAAAACGAAGTGTCCGTTTGTCTTTCGCCCTCGCACAAGACCTGCAAAAACTTTGAGAAGACGGGAGCCTTCACAATAAGCATGGCGGACGCCGACCACGCCGCAGGGTGCGACTACGTGGGGATAGTGAGCGGCAACAAAACGCCCGATAAATTCGCGAGAGCCGGATTTACCGCAGTAAAGAGCGAATTTGTGAACGCACCGGTCATAAACGAGCTTGCGGTGTGCATTGAATGCAGAGTCAAGAGCTTTGACAAAACGAACGGCACGCTTAAAGGCGAGATAGTTAACGTGAGCGTTGACGAAAGCGCTATAACCGAAGGCAAGGTGGACGTGGCAAAGGTGAGGCCCATCTGCTTCGACCCGTTCAACAGCGCCTACCACGTTTTGGGCGAACAGGTGGGCAAGGCATGGGGAATCGGCAAAGAACTGATGTAAAAACGGCTTGCGATTGACGATTAACGATTAACGATTTGCCCATCCGTGCTACCGGATCGTGTGCCCACCGTTATCGTCTTATATTTGGAAGTTCGTTCCTGCCGGTTTTATCGTAAAACACGGCAAATCAAGGTTTATTACCGGTAGCGCCGCGCCTGAAGCGCGGTACAGGAAATCTCATTTTATGACAGAAGCCGGTTTCCTTCATCATTTACCGAACATTAACATATCAACATCGGTTTCTATACCGCGCAGGGGCGCGGCGCTACCGGATCTTTACTTTGTTTTTATATATAATCAAAACGCGCCTTTCCCGACTTTTTTCTTTCATCTTTTTTCTTTCCTCATTATTTTCCCCTTCCCGTGAGCGACGACGAACACACTTTTCTCACGCATACTCTTTTACATTTCCGCATATCATTATTACGGTGATGATATGAAGATCCAATGGAAAAAGCTGATTTTAAGCGTTTTGATACCGCTCGCGGTGGGAGGCGTTTCGGCGCTGCTGACGAGAAAGGGCATGGAGAGCTTTGCGACCATAATAAAGCCGCCGCTCTCCCCTCCCGCGTGGCTGTTCCCGGTGGCGTGGACGATCCTTTATATCCTTATGGGAACAGCCTGCTATTTCGTGTGGACGGCGCGGAAAAAAGAGCCGAACGCCATGTTTTACTACGGCATACAGCTCTTTTTCAACTTTTTCTGGTCTATTATATTTTTCGGCATCAAAAATTATCTTTTCGCGTTCATCTGGCTATTGCCGCTGCTGGCCGCCGTGATAATAACGACGGTCAAATTCGGCAAAACAGACCGAAAAGCGGGGTATATGATGATACCCTACGTTTTATGGGTGACGTTTGCAGGTTATCTCAATTTCGGGATATATCTTCTCAACCGTTGAGAATATACAGCTCATGCAGCGCTCTTGTTGACGACAGGTACATTATTCTGTCCGACGGCGGGGCGCTGATTTAATAATAGTTTGATATTGACTTTTTCAGTATTTTAGTTTACAATAAAAGTAAGAAATTCTTACTTTTCGGAGGAGAGAAAAATGGAAGCTCAGATCATTACGATGTCAACAAAAGGACAGATAGCTCTTCCCATATCTATGCGAAAAGCTCTCGGACTTGAAACAGGTTCAAAACTTATGGCTTTTTCTTCGGGCGACGCGATCGTTTTAAAAGCAATTTCTCTTCCTTCGGATGAAGAGATGAAAGCCGCTCTTGATGAAACACAGAAATGGGCAAAAGAGAACGGATTAAACGAAGAGGATATAGGCGACATGATCAGGTCCGCGAGGGCTGAAAAGAAATGAAAACAGTAATAGACACAAACGTTTTTATTTCGGGGATATTTTTCGGAGGCTATCCCCGAAAGGTTCTTGACGCGCTTATCGACAAAAAACTCAGCGCTTTCGTGTCGCCGGAAATAATCAACGAATACTTTGTGAGGATTATTTGAAGTAAATAATATACAGCTCGTGCAGCGCTCTTGTTGACGACAGGTACATTATTCTGTCCGACGGCGGGGCGCTTTTTTTGATCGGAAGAATGACGCGGTCGAATTCAAGGCCCTTGGCGAGGGCGGCGGGCATGACGAGGACCTTTTCGGTCATAGCGCGGTTTTCGGAGTCGATCAGCTGCGCCGAGGGGACAAAGGAAACGAGCTTTTTATAAAAGGCGCGGGCTTCTTTGACTGTTTTGAGGATGACGCAGGTAAAGCCGGGCTTTTTTGACGATAATTCCATTATTCCGGCGCAGGTCTTTACGGGATCGTCGGTTTCGAGCGTTTCAACGGGCTTCCCTTCGCGGTCAAAGACCTCGTGATAAGCAGCTTCGGGCAGGAGAAAGCGCTTTGCATAAGCGCAAATCTGCGTTGTCGAGCGGTAGCTTTTAGAGAGAAAGATCTTTGAAGCGCCGTAGATTCCGGCGATAGCGTCGGGAGAAAGGGTGTTGAGTTCGGGGGTTATGCCCTGGCTTACGTCGCCGAGAACGGTGAAGACCGCCTTGGGGAAAAGAAGCTTTATTGTTTTGAGCTGCAAAAAGCACATGTCCTGCGCTTCGTCGATAAGGACGTGAGTGGGCGAAGAAAAGGGTCTGCACACGCCGAGTAACGCCGCGATATACAGGAGCATAACGGCTTCTTCAAAAAAGACGTCTCGTCTTCCCACACGCAGAATGATCCCGCGCACCTTCTCGTTCTCGCCGTAGTATTCGCGAAGCATTCGGAAAAGCAGCCTCGCGGGATCGGACGGAACAGAAGAAAGGACCATCTGCTTCGAACCCTCGAGCACCTGTTTTTTCAGGCGCGTGTAGCTTTCGGTGTAGGATTCGCCGGGGGCGACGTGCTCGAGAAGATAAGAAAGGATATTTTTGCGGTTTATGAGAAGATAGTTCTGCAGCTCATCATATACCCAATCGGCGACGAGCGAGAGGCGCTCGGTGACGGAAAGCTTCTTTGAAGCGGAGGAAAACTTTTTTTCTATCTCTTCTTTTGAAAGCGCCTCCTGCCCTATCACGTTGACGGTCTTGAAATTGCCCGACAGAGATGAAAGCCTGTTTTCAACAAAAGAGCAAAAACCGGGAGAATACAAAAGCGAGACGTTTTCGGCGCGCTCTCTGACGCCGCTTATCACGTTTTCGGTTTGCGAAAGGGCGCTTTCAACGGAGAAGCCCCCGAGGTATCTTGAAAAAAGCTCGGGAAAGCTGAAAAACGAAGTGTTCACCTCGCCCAGCTCCGGCAAAACGCCGGAAATATACGAGCCGAAAGCCTCGTTTGAGGAGAACATAAGAGTGGAAACGGCATAGCCCTCGGTGTGGGCGCGGTACATAAGCCACGCGAGACGGTGCATACCTACGGACGTTTTCCCGCTTCCGGCGGGGCCGAACACCGCGAGATTTTCTTTGGGAGAAAAGCGTATCGCAGCGTTTTGCTCGCGCTGTATCGTGCACACTATCGGGCGCATTTTATCGGACGACGCGCCGGATAAAACTCCGCGAAGGACGTCGTCGTCAATGTGAAGCTCCGTGTCCCAGAAGCGGACGTCCCCATTGGAAGTGTAGCTGTATTGCCGCAAAAGCTTAATTTCACCGGTTATCTCACCGGCGGGGGCGTGGTATGAAGCCCTGCCGAGCTCGCCCGTATAAAAGAGGGAGCTTACGGGAGCACGCCAGTCGTAAACGAGGATATCGTGCCCGTCCATGAGGTTCTTAAGGCCGACGTATATCTTTTCTTCCTCGTTCTCATCGTCGTAGAAAAAATCCACTCTGCCGAAATAGGGTTCTTTTTTCAGCTTCGTGAGAACGGCTATATCCCTGCGGTTCTTTTCGGCTGTTTCAAGCTCCGATTCGTTTTTGCGTATCGTGTCGTCCGCAGCTCCGTAGACCGAACCGAAGGGATTGTCGGCAAGGAAATCGCGGTTGCGCCGCTCGATGCTCTCGCGCTTTTTTGATATCTCCGCACTAAGCTCCCCTATTTTCCGGTCGATGAACTCCCGCGTTTCTTTGAGCTTTTTCTCTTCAAAAGAGTCCGTCATTATGCGTTTCCTTTCATTTATCGTTAAGTAGCCGCTGATTAAACTATATTATACAATACGGACGGTAATAATCAAGACTTGCGTTTTTGAGAGAAATATGTTATATTATATATAGAAAAAAGAGCGGTCCGGCCGCTCATATTTTTTTGTTAAACATAAAACGGCGCTGAAAAAGAATCAGAGCCGTTTTTTTGACCGGTTATTTGAAATACATATATACCTGGCATTTTATCATGCCGTTGTAGAGCTTGCGGCGTTTGTCGGCTTTTCTGCCGAAGCTTTTCTCAAAGTCCTCGTCGGCGGTTATAACGGTGTAGCTTCTGCCCTTCATCGGGACGAACTTTTTTCCGAGCGTGCGGTAGATGCTCTGCGCTTCATTGAGCTCGAGCAGACGTTCGCCGTAGGGGGGATTGACTATCACGGTCGCCTTTTCGGTGACGGGCTCAAAATCCTTAACGTCCGCAACGCTGAAGGTGATAAAGCTTTCAACTCCCGCCCTTTTCGCGTTCTGCTTGGCGGTCTCTATGGCCGCGGCGTCGATATCGGAGCCGTAGGCGTGAAATTCAATATCGGTGCGCTGCAGCGCCCTCGCGCGTCTTCGCTCCTCCTGCCATATTTCGGGAGGGACCTGCCGCCACGTGTCGGCAACGAAGCGTCTGTTTATTCCGGGAGCGACGTTGAGCGCCATAAGCGCGCCCTCTATGAGGATGGTGCCGGAGCCGCACATGGGGTCGTAGAGCGTGTGGTAGTGCCTTAAATGAGAGATCGAGCACAGAGACGCCGCCAGTGTCTCTTTTATGGGCGCCGCGTTGGCGTCGATGCGGTAGCCGCGCTTGTGAAGCCCCCTGCCGGAGGTGTCGATAAACAGGTGCACGACGTTTTTCATAATAGAGAACTGTATCTGATACAGCGCTCCGCTCTCCTCGAACCAGGGCACGTTGTAAACCGTTTTAAGCCGCTCAACGACGGCTTTTTTTATTATGGACTGGCAGTCGCTCACGCTGAAAAGGTCGGAATTGAGCGAATAGCCCTTAACGGGGAATTTATCGGTTTTCCCTATCCACCGCTCCCAGTTTATTTTTTTTGTGCCCTGAAACAGGTCCTCAAAGGAGTGCGCCTCGAAAGAGCCCGCGACAAGCAGTATCCTCTCGGCAAAGCGCGAGCGGATGTTTGCCCTTGCGAGAATATATTCGTCGCCCGAAAAGAAAACCCTTCCGTTTTCGGCGCGCACGTCCAGAGCCTGCATTTCGCGAAGCTCGTCCGCAATAAGTCCCTCAAGCCCCAAAAGGCAGGGGACGCAGAAATCAAGTTTCATAATAATTCCTTTTTTGATAAAAACAATGAAGAAAGAGGACAGAGAAAAGAAGAAAAGAGGGAAACGCTGCGCGTTTTGATTATATTTTTATGCCGCGCCTCCTTTATCTTTTATCATTTATCTTTCATCTTTCATCTTTTATCTTTCCTCTTTCTTCTTCCGTCCCTCTGTTCGCCATGAACTCCTTGAGCTGCTTCTGGATCTCGGGGCGGTCAAGCTTATAGAACAGCATTGGTATCATGCTCAGTCCCACGCAGATGCCCGGGAACAACCAGTAGGCGGCCATTATAGTGTTTCTCATGCCTGTGGTCACGTCGGCGAAGGTCATAGTGCCCACATATCCGGATATGCCCACCATGAAGATGCCCAGAGCCACGGAAAAGGCGTTCGCGAGCTTTATTGAGAGCACGAGCACGGAATACTGCACGCCCTCGGTGCGTTTGCCGGTGGTCATTTCTTTATAGTCGACGGCGTCGGACAGCATAACGAGCGGCGCGTAGCCGTGAGGGCCGAACATGAAGTTGGTGAGGAACTGGATTATGAAAATGACCCAAAAGCTCTTTGAGGCGTTTCCGGCGTCGTAGGAGAAAACGAAAAAGATATATGACGCGACGCTGACTACGAAGCCGTAGACGCCGTAGATCATGAAGGACTTCTTTGTGCCTATCTTTTTAGCGACCATCGGTATGGTGGCTATCGAGAGCACGCTCGTTACCATGGCGCCAACCCCGAGGATGATGGGAAGGTTCTCTCCCGAAAGGGTTATGCCGAACACGGTGACCTCGTCAAACAGCACGGCAGCGGCCTGAACGCCTATCGTTACGGCGATATTGCGGCCGAAGCCCATCATGTTTATAAGGAAGATTATAAGCAGAGGCTTGTTTGTTTTGAGCTCGGTGAACATATTTTTTATGCTCATGGCCTGAGGCTCGCTCTTGATGACCTCCTTTGTTCCTTTAAGCATAACGGCTACAAAGATAACGGCTCCGGCGGCGAGGATGCAGGACGCAATGAAATATTCTTTTTTGGTTATGACCGCCGAGTCGGTGAGGATGCACACCACCGGAACGACCGCGTTGCACGCCACAAGCCCGACGCTTTTGAGCATGTTTGAAATGCCCGCTGCTGAGCTTTTTTCATCGGAGGACGGCGAGAGCACCGCGAGCATTCCCTGGCTCGGTATCTCGGCGAAGGACATTACCATGTTCCATACGACGGTGGTGACGATTATGTAGGCGTATTTCGCGAAATCGGACTTGAAATCTATTGCTATGAACATAACCATCGTCATAAGCGCGAACGGGATGATGCTCATTGCCACAAACGGCTTCATTTTGCCCGATTTAAAGTGAGCGGAGTCGATTATGTTGCCTATGACCGGGTCGGCGAAGGAGCTTATTATTTTTGCGAGCAGGATAATAAGCGCGCACTTTGTGAGCTCGGCGCCGAAAACCGAGGTGTAGAACTGCGACTGGTAGGTGTTGAGCATGCCTATAAGCATCTGAATTCCGAAGATCCCTATGCCGTAGCACAGCATCCTGCCGAAGGTGAGCGTTTTCTGCGGTTTTTCCATTGAACTTCCCCCTATAAAAAATATATATTAAATTTAACATATATCAGACGTTTTTGCAACGGTAATGTAAAATTAAAAAGTAGCTAAATTTACAGGGCGATTTTTGTTTGTTTTTGCTCTTGTTTTTTGCTGAAAAAATACTATAATTACATATTATATTTATTTCCATAAGATGAAAGGAACTGTGAATTGACACTTTTTTTTGTTGCGCTTGCGGCGTTCGCTCTCGGGCTGCTGCAGTTTTTTTTCAACATCATCCTGTTCCCCGCCGTTTTCGCGGGAAAAATACTGAAGGCCGGAGGGGTGTTCTGCGTCAAGGTCGGGTTGTACGCCCTCGGGCTGTGGCTGCTGTTTAAGCTGTTCAGGGCATTTCTTGCGGCGGGAGTCACGGGCTTCGGTGTTGGATTCTTTATTTTTCTTATTATTTACGCCGTTTCCAGGCTGAAGAAGAAATAAGGTGAATGAATGACAAAATTACAGATAATTGAAGCCGGCGTGTCGGCGGTGCTTTTGGCGGTTTGCGTAGTGGGATACGTTTACAGCAAAAAAAAGCTTACCGACGACGGCGAAAAAAAGAAAAAAAAGGCCGGAAGGCTGTGGTTTATCGGCCTTATAATCAGTGCCTGGTTTTTGTTGGGCCTGTTTATATCGGCGTTTTCGGGCAAGCATTCAAAGCTCGCTATCGAGTTTGAGATGTTCAGCGAAAGAATAGATATTTTCGGGATAACGCTCGCGAAAACCACGATCACGGGCCTCGGTGTGCTTGTCGTGCTGATAATCGCGCTCGCGGCGCTGAGGATATTCGGCATATCGAAATTCAGAGACGACTCTCCGGGGTATCTGCAGACCGCGCTCGAGACCGCGGTGGAATTCATTGACGATTTTGTTAAGAACACCACCGGAGAATTCACAAAGAAAAACCTGCCGCCGTTTATGCTGGCGCTCGCGCTTTCAATGTTCGGCTGCGCGCTTTCGGAGCTGTTCGGGCTCAGGGCCCCCACCTCGGACCTCACGTTTACGCTGGCGCTCGGGCTTTGCACCTTCGGCCTGCTGAATATTTACGGCATAAAGAAAAACGGCGTTGTGGGAAGGCTCAAAAACATGGGCGGCGCGGTTCCCGCAATGAGGCCCGTTATGATACCGCTCAAAGCGGTGAGCGATATTTCGATACCCGTTTCTCTGGGCTGCCGTCTTTTCGGCAATATGCTCGGCGGAATGCTCGTTATGGATCTGCTCAAGGGGGCGCTCGGCGGCTACGCTTCGGGACTTCCCGCAATTGCGGGGCTGTGGTTCAATCTGATACATCCGTGCATCCAGATCTATATTTTTGTAACTCTCTCGCTGACGTTTATAGACGAAGCGATGGAGCTTGAATAAACGACAACGTCAAACAATAATCAAATAATAACTGTTTCAGGAGGAAATACTATGAATTTTATCGCAGCGGGAATCATAATGGTTGCGGCGGCCCTGGGAGTCGGCTTCGGAATGTGCTTCGCAACGTCAAAGGCTGTCGACTCGGCTGCCCGCCAGCCGGAGGCCGCCAGCAAAATACAGACGATATTGCTGCTGGGCTGCGCCCTCGCGGAATCCACCGCAATATACGCCTTTGTTATAGCGCTTATACTGTCTACGGCAGGCTGAAAAGAATTTATCAAAAGGGGTGAGATTTATGGCGGACCTGCTTTCAAAGGACATGCTCGCTGATCTCATAATCAACATCATAAACATCGTTATTCTGTTTCTGGTAACGAAAAAGCTGCTCTACAAGCCCGTTAAAAGCTATCTCGACAAGAGAAAACAGGCCGGGGCCGACGCGCTCGCCGAGGCCGAGAAGCTTCGCGCCGAGGCTCAGCTCGACGCCGAAAAATACAGCGCTCTTGTTGCCGACGCCGAAAGCGTAAAAGAAGAAGCCGTGAGACAGGCCGAAAGGGAGGCTTCCCTCAGAGCCGGGAGCATAATTGCGGACGCCGAAAAGCAGGCTGAGGCCATTAAGACCGAGACTCGCGAAAAAGCGGAAAAGGAAAAAGAGAAGATGCTTGCCGACGCCAAAGAACAGCTCGGCGCCATTGCCGTTGATATCTCGGAAAAGATAATCGGAAGAGAAATAACCGACAATGACAACCGCAAAA
>JAFSWN010000064.1 GCA_017450185.1 Clostridia bacterium
GTTCGTCAGGCTACGATTTCGCTATCCCTTCTTCTCGCCTGTACCTCGCGATACAAACCTTGGGAGTCGCTTTTGAGTTCGTCGGCAACTACGCCTCGGTGGACTTTCACCACAGAGCATTGACATGCCCGTCATACAAAATCGCGGCCGCCAGCTGAAAAACTGACGGCTGCGGTTTTGTTTTTTTCGTTATCTGTAGAGCTTTTTCTCAAGCTGCAGCTTTCCGGCCTTTTTGCTGTTCGGGCAGCCGTAGTAGCAAACTATCTCGCTGTGATCGGGAAACGCTATTTCGGGTTCGTCGATCTCGGGAGCGGTCGTTTCATCGTTTGAGCCGATATGGAACAGCTTCTTGAACCATGACACAATAAGAGCGAATATCGCGCGCATATAAAACACCTCCGTTTTGCCGTGATATAAAGATGGATAATGGTTGTGACAGCGGTACGTTAAACTCCCTGCAGCTCGGGGACTATGAGCTTCGCCTGTTTTATCTCTTTGCCGTAGTAGGCTCCGAGGGTTCCGTCGGACGGGTTCACGAGTATACCTATGTAGGAACCGTATTTTCTCAGCATACGCGCATGTATGGCGTCGTCGCCTGTGCTGTACTGCAGGTCGCTTTGTGTTGGGTGGCTGTGGATGAAGCCGAGGAACCGCATGGGCTCGACGCTGCTGTTTTCACTGCCGCAAAGAGCCCTGTCGGAACTCTTGTAATAATTATTATTGATTATTTTCAGTTCTTTGTCAACCGTTTTCAGGATTTTTTTTGTAAAAATGGCGTTATCCTCCGCCCTCAACGCGCCGTCGCAGGGGATAACGTAGCGCACAACGCTCGAGTTTCCCTCGCTAAAACCCACAAGCGCCATCTGCTGCTCGAACATTGACTGCGGGTTCTTTTTCCCGATGTGGAAATACTGCGTAACGGACCGGTAAGCCTCCGGCTCGATGAACACCTCGTGCGCCCCTTCCTCGCCGGAGGATATCTCATAAAACGTCAGCCCCGGGTACCTTCCGAAAAGAGATTCCTTATAGCGATCCATGCCGGGCTTCTCTATATCGTCGCGGTAGCAAAACTTCGGCTCGTTTTTATCAAAATCTATTGTGTGGAACGAATCGCCCCTGCACTTATCTTTATATTCGCAGCTTTCGCATTTTTCGGGGAGGGTCCTTTTGCGGAAAGGCGCGAAGCCTTTTTTCCATACCTCGGAAAAGCTGTGGGTAAGGATATTGCCCTGGATGAACTCCTCCCGGCGTTCAACGTTGGGGCACACGAATATGTCGCCGTTCACGAGGATGGACGCCGTAAATATGCCCGCGAAGCAGAAGAATTTTCTGTTGTCCAGCAGGTCTCCCATAAAGTGAGGGCAGCCCCACACCACGGGCACGGCGTTCTTTTGGGAATTTATTTTATTGATAATTCCCGTGAAATACAATATCTCTTCGCGGGTGAGGAGCAGGTCGGCGTTGTCGAGAGCGCGGCCTATCGGGTCCATCATGCTGACCCTGACGGAGTCGAGCGGTATTGCGGAAAGGATCTTATATAAATCCTCAAACTCATAGACGTTTTTGCGGTTTGCGGTGAAGGTGACCTGAAGATGGTCTAAAAATCCGGCTTCGCGCAGCTTTTTCAGCGATTTTATTATATGCTCCCAGCTTCCCGGCAGGTGGCGCAGAGAATCGTGGGTCTCTTTGAGCCCGTCCACGCTGACGGTTATCGTCTTCATGCCGCTGCTCTTCATTTTTTCTATAACGCCGTCGGTTATGAGAGAACCGTTCGTCACCATGCCCCAATCGAAACCCATAGCGCTCGCCTCGGACATCATTTCAAAGAGGTCCTTCCTGAGAAGGGGCTCGCCTCCGGTGATGTTGAGCATCGTATAGGTGCCGATATTGTTTTTTATATCCTCCAAAGCCGAAAGGATCTGCTCCTTTGAAAGCAGCTCCTCGCTGTGTATGTCGCACCGGCTGCCGCACTGGTCGCAGGCGGCGTTGCACTTTTGCGTGACCTCTATGAGAATTGTGTAAAGAGGGTATTTTCCCTGTGTTTGCGCCATTTTATTCACCGTTTTTCAGGGCGGGGAAAGGCTAAATTGCCATCCTTCCGCGATTTTTCACAAAAAATTATAACAAAAAATCTCCGGATAGTCAATGCTCCGGAGATAAAGAAAACGTTATGAAACGGAATCGAGAGAACACGAGTATATCCAGCTCACCCTGTCGCCGTTTGAAAGCTTATAGGTTGAGCAGCCCCTGTTCGGCATTTCGCCGTTCACGGTGAATATCCATCCCGACGAAGGGCCGCACGAAAACTCGTAGAGATAGTTTATGCCCTGGATATATACGCTTCCGAAGGCGTTTTTATCGGCTCCCTGATACTCCATCTGTATTTTGTTGTGCCTGACGGTGCGCGACAGAATATCAAAGACCGTGTCGCCCGGGCGAAGGACGTATTCCGTAGGCGGGAGGATAACGCCGTTTTCGGGAACGAATTCGGGGCTGTTCAAGTTCGGGTCGAGATCGTCGAGGTGGTTCAGAATGTCGGCGCAGTTTATCTCGATAAAAACGGTCTCGCTGTCTTCGGTTATATCGTCAATATGAACAAGATAGTATTCGTCCACGCTCTGGAAATTGCTTCCCCCGATTAGGACCGCCAGAGCCAGCGCAACGGCGAAAACTATCAAAATATCCTTTTTCATTGTTTTTTCTTTTTTCTCCTTCTGCTTATGAAAACTGCGGAAAGCGAAATGACCGCAGCGGCAAGACAGGCGGAAACGGCCGCGCTGCGCTTACCGGGATTGGAAAGGAATACGCCGAGCTTTTCTCCGGCGTTTTTTGCGGCGTTCTCCACCGCGCCGGGTTCTCTCGGAAGGTCGTAGTAGCCCTCCGAGCTTATTTTTGCCTCCGAAAAATCAAAGGCGGCGGGGGCTCCGGTCCTGTACCTGTACAGCGCGCCGAGCGCGTATAAAGCCTGCTGGCACGACATATCGTTCGCCTCGTTCGGCACTGCGTAGGGATCGTTTTCGTCAAGGGAGAAGGAATGCGTGAACGCTCCGTTTTCAAGGCGGTATGAAAGAAGCGCGTCCACGGGATTTTTGCCGTTTTTAACAAATCGCGCGTCTGTTTCGGGATCAACGCCGAGCGAGCAAAGCGCCGTTACGACCACCGCGCAGCTCTCGCAGTTTTCAACTCCGTCCTGAGCGAAACCGCCGTTTTCGAGCTGGGTTTCCGACAAAAACGAAAGCGCTTTTTGCGCCGCCGAGGCTGCCTCGGCGTTTTCTTCACAAAGCGGGGATATAGCGAAAAGCGTCATAGCCGTGAGGTCCACGTCGCCGGCTCCGGTCATGCTCCAGCAGCCGTTTTCGAGCTGACGGGAAAGAAGCTCGCCGAGAATGCTCTCTTTTGTGTTGAGAGCGTCCGCGGGGACGGGATAATCGCGGGTGTTAAGAGCTATAAGGCCCCAGATATATCCGTTTATGCCCTGACGGGCGAGATTTTTTCTGAAGAAGACTCCGTCCGCCAGAAGATCGACCGTTTCGCCGTTTTTGGTGACGCAGAATTTTTGCGGGTCTCCCCCGCAAGCAAGGCACGCAATAATAACACGGTGCCATTCGGTGGCCTTGTCTGCGCTTAAAGATCCGTCCTCTTCATATCTTTCACGCACGTTGTTCCTGAGCGCAGTCAGATACGCCCCGTAATCGTCGCTGAAGCCGAAAAGAGACATGCCGAAGGGGTACCAGTCGCCCGCGGTGGAGCCCGCGGCGTCAAGGATATCGCCCGACAGCAGGTTTTCGTTTTCACCTTTTTTATAGTCGATTATCCCCTCGGCCGCTGCGCGGATATCCTGAGGGGTAACCGTTGCTGCAAAACAGGGAAAGGTAAAAATAAATATAAGATAAAGCGCTGTTAACGCGCAAATTGTCTTTTTCATTTGATAAAGCTGAATTTTGACGCGATCGATAAAACAATCATACGGATAAGCTCGATCATACGGTTTATTATGGTATCGGAAGTATTCTTTGAAATACCGGTGATATCGGGACACATATCATAGAGGGGCCTGAGCCCCGCCTGCTGCCGCCACAGGGCGACGAGCGCGTACGCGGCCTGATCGGTGGCGAGATAGTTGTAGCTTCCCGGGACCGCCGAGGTATTTTCGGGATCGGAGGTAAAGGAATGCGTGAAGCTGCCGTCCTCGAGGCGGTATAACAAAAGGCCGTCGAGAGCGTTGCCGTTTTCTTTTATAAAACGGCTGTCCGACAAAACGTCAATTCCAAGCTGCGTTAGGGCGACTATCACCTGCGCGGTGCTCTCGGCGTTGAAGGTTCCGTAGGACACAAAATCTCCGGAGCTTCTCTGGCGCGTTGAAAGAAAAGCGAGAGCCTTTTCAACAACAGGCTCAACGCCGAAGCTTCCTTTCCTGTAGAAAGGAGCGAGGCCCTGAAGGACCATAGAGGTCACGTCAACGTCGGATTCGCCGGGAGTAAGGGACCAGCCTCCGTCGTCATGCCGGAGGGAAACGAGCCTTTCAATAAACTCCCGCCTTGTATGTACGGTTTCTTCGTCCTCTTCAACGCCGGTGAGCTCAAGGCAAACGAGCCCGTAGGAAACTGTCAGAACGGCGAGCTTTGAAACGGATTTGGGATTGTTGAGCGACGCGGCTCTTATTATGTCGGAAACGTCGCGCCCGAGCGCAGTCAAGGCTATTGCCGTGCGAAAATAATCGGTAAGCTTGACTCCGGAGGATACTCCGGAGCTTTCATAAAACTCTCTGAGGTATTTTTCCGCCGCGTCCGCGTACTGCGTGAGAGGCGCGTCGTAATAGTATTTTCGTTCGGAGTTTTCATAAACTATGCCGTAGCGCCCCATGGCGAGAGCGATCCAGTCGCAAACCGAGCTTCCCGCGTCGTCCTCTTCAAAAAACGCCTTGTGCGAAAGCTTGGCGTCGAAGGTCTCTTCAATAAGGGAGCGAAGGGAGGGAGCGTTACCTGCCTGAGCCGACGGGAAAACCGCGCAAAAAAGCAGGACCGCGCCCAAAAGGACGCAGCCTGCTTTTAGGATTCTTTTTGAAAAGAAGGGTGTTTTCATCAGTTAAAAAGTCCGCTGAAGAAATCCGCTATTCTCTGGAAGAGGTTCCTGAAGAAGTTCAAAATCGAGTTGAAGAACGCGGAGATACGCGAAGCGATGGAGGTATCGCCTTCAGCTGCGGGCTCTGTGGCGGGTTCGGTGGAGTCCGGCTCGGAAGCGGGCTTCACAACGGTTATCGTGATCTCGTCCTCATCCGCAAGATAGGGGATATAATCCGGATAATCGGAAGCGTAGTATTTGCTGTTCACGGTAATGACCGTGCCGTCGGCGACGGGGATGTCCCTCATATACTTATATTCGGTACCGTCGGCGGTGTAGGTCACGACCGAGCTGTAATTATCGTTCGTTACGGCAAGCTTAACTGCTTCAACGTCCTCGCCCACGGTGAGAGTATATGCCTTGGTTTCCGTGCTGAACGCGGGAGCCACTGCGCCGTAGCTTTCGTCAATAACGATACCGGTGATGGCTGCGGAGCGGACGGAATAATCGCTGCCGATGTCGGCGCCCATACCGCAGGTGTACTGAATTCTGACGATATCGCCGTCCTCGGCTTCGTAAGAGGAAATACCGGAGGAGGTGAACCAGTTGTTGAGGGTGATCATCCAGCCGCTGAAATAAAACATATATTCGTCGTCGGGAGTGATGGAGCCTTCGCCGAAATTCTCGATACGCTCGCCGTTGAAATCGAAGCTGATGTTCTTGAGAAAGAATCCGCCGTTAAGCTCGGCGTCGCCGGACGCGGTATAGGCGATGTCCTTCATACCGAAGAATCTTACTATCGCCTCGGCTACGGACTCGCCCGCGTAGAAGGGCACCTCGGTGACGTCGGCTATTACGCCGAACTGATCGGGATAGCACATTTCCTCTTCGTCGCAGTAATCGAGCAGATAATCTCTGTCGCCGAAATCCTCAACGCTGATATACACGTTGCCTGCGGGATCATCGGCATAAGCGATAAGGGCGAAGCATGAAAGCAGCATTAATGCCGCGACAAAAACGCTTAAAACTTTTCTTGTCATTATGATTTTTCTCCTTTTTTTTGCTTTATTACAACAGCCGACGCGGCTATGGCCACTACCGCCGCGGCTGAAATAACCGAAATGATAACGGTTTTTTTACTGTTTTCAACAGGTTCATCGGTATCGAAGGCCCCGCTCACGTTTTCGGTTGACGGCACCGGTTCGGTTTCGGTACCCTCGAGTATCTGAGTTTCTTCCGATAAAGCGCTTTCGGACGGTCCGCTAAACTCGCTCTCCGAAAGAGTTTGCTCTTCTTTTACCGGCTGAGTTTCCGAAGCGTTTTCGTCAAGCGTTGCCTCAGGCTCGCTTTGGGGAGTTTGGGCCGAAGCGGTTTCAGCAACAAAAGAAGCTGTTTCGGTCTCTTTTTTCCCGGACTGCGAAGTTTTTGCCGTTGTTTTTTCTCTATCGGAGCCGGAAGCTTCCGTGTGTGAGGCGGCGGTCTCGTTTTTTGCCGTTGTTGTTTCGTTTTTTACAGTTGTGTTCTCGGTTTTTGAGGCGGTCGTTTCGTTTTTCGCCGTTGAGGGCTCATGCCTCTCGGTTGAGGTCTCGGGTGCGGATGTCGTTGTTTCGCTCTGAGAGGAAAACTCGTTATAGAGCTTCTGTGTTGCCGGGTCTGCGCCTCCGAGGTCGACTCCGAGATAGAGCGTAAACTGCAGCCTTAAAGTATCTCCCTGTTTTAAGTACACGCTCGAAAGATCCTTTTGCTGGTAACCGCCGTTGAGATCGTACATCCATCCCGAGCCGCTTGAAAACACGAATTCCCCAATGTATCCCCTGCTGTTCTCGGCATAATCGTTTTCGTCAAAGTAATCGGCGTATTTATTGAGAAAGCTCTTTGTTTTTTCGGGTATATTTACGGAAACGCTCAGGCTTTTCGGGGAGCTCACGGGATAGAGCGCCGAGGAACACTTATAGCCGTTGTATCTGCCGCTCTTTACGCCGTCGGCGACAAAGGCAAGATAAAACGAAGACTCGGGCTCGCCGCCGTAGTAGCACACGTACCCCTTTTCGGAAAGAAGCTCCATAACGGCGACGCTCGCGCGCTTCCCTTCGCCGACCTCCACCTTTGAGGGGGGCACTATATACCCGGAACCTATGGAAAAGAGCTCGACGCTTACGGTCGCCTGCGCCACCTCGGCAAAAACGGAAGCGATGAAAAACGGAAAAACAAGCAGCGCGGCAAATAATACCGCAACGGTTTTTTTGACAATATTCATAGGCAAAAATAAAAGCACCTGTCTCAAACGAGCGGTGCAACATAAATATGCCGAACAGCAGCCTTAAAAAGGCCGCGCGGCTGTACGTCACACCCTTCCCCGGGCCTAAAGCCCTTTTGCCCGAAAGGCGATCCGAAAACTACAGGGGAGCAAGCATTCCGACTTAAGGTTGCCCAATTACGGTAATGGCTGTTGCATCGGATTTTCACCGATATTTCCTTGTTTCCCGTGTATCCGGTTGTCGTTTCTATGTTAGCACAGCCTTACGTTCTTGTCAAGTATAAATTTTTGCACCGAAAAACACGTAAAATTTGCGTCAAACGGCGCGCAGTTAATAATTAATTCATATTTATAGGCTAATATATAAAAAAAATCAGGAGGCGACGGCTTTGAAAAGGATAATAGACTTTCATACCCATACTTTTCCCGATAAAATAGCGGCGGGGACGATACAGAACATGAGCGATATGTCGCGGCTCACAGCGTTCACGAACGGGACCGAAAGCGCCCTTCTCGCTTCTATGAAGGAAGCTGATATAACAAACAGCGTTGTGCTCCCGGTGGTAACGAACCCCGATAAGACCGAAAGCGTAAACAATTTTTCGGTCGAGATGAACGGGAAGGACGGGATCTTCCATCTCGGCGGCATACACCCATTCACTCCCGGAATGAAAAAGGAGATGGCACGAATTGCCTCCCTCGGGCTCAGGGGCGTCAAGATCCACCCGGTGTACCAGTACACCGATATCGACGACCCTGCGTTTTTGGACGTGCTTTACGCAGCCGGAGAAAACGGGCTTTTTGTGGTGATGCACACGGGACACGACGTCGGTTTTCCGGGAGAAGAGCAGGCGGTAGTGGAAAAGACAGCAAACGCGCTAAGGCAGGTCGGGAACGTGACGATGGTGCTCGCCCATATGGGCGGCTGGGGACAGTGGGAAAAGTCCGCCATGCTCGCCGAATTTCCGAACACGTATATCGACACCGCGTTTTCATACGGCTGCCTGCACCCCACGGAGCCCGACTACTATACTCACGAGGAAACGCGGCTGCTTGACGCCGAGGGCTTTATTAAGATAGTTGAAGCCTTCGGGGCAAAAAGGGTGCTTTTCGGCACCGACAGCCCGTGGTCTTCGCAGAAGGATTCTCTGAACGACGTGCTCACGCTTATAAAAGACGACGAAGACAGGGAGCTCATCCTTCACAAAAACGCCGAAAGACTGCTTGGAATAGAGGAATCAAAATGAAAGCGCCAGAGATCCTGAAGTTTGAAACAGCCGCCGTGCTTGCGCCCGGCGAAAACAACCCGCGCAACAGCGAGGGCGACTTTGCGGTACTAAACGACGGTCGGATACTTTTCGCCTACAGCCGCTACCACGGAGAGAGCGGCCGCGACGACGCGCCGTGCGATATCGCCGCGCTTGTTTCCTCCGACGGCGGACGCAGCTTCGAGCCCTTGGGACGTTTTCCTGCCACCGCAGAGGAACACCGCACGCTCAACATCATGAGCGTGTCGCAAAAGCGCCTTGATACGGGAGAGCTGTGTTTGTTTTACCTCTGCAAAAGGGGCCCTCGTTCGGAAGTGTACCTGAAAAGATGCGTCGACGAAAAAAACGTTGTTTTCGGGGAGCCGGAGCTAATCGTGCCCGCGCACAAAAGCATTTATTATGTAATAAACAACTGCCGCGTTGCGAAGCTTGACGACGGCTCGCTCATTCTTCCGCTCGCGAGGCACAAAATCGTCAAACGCCCGAACGGCTCGAAAAGCGGGGAATACTTTGGGACCTGCTGCTTTTACAGGGGCGGCCCCGACGGCAGGGATTTTTACATGGAACAAAAGATCCTGAAGATGAAGAATCCCGGCTATTCCGAAACCGGGCTTCAGGAGCCGGGCGTGAGCGTGCTTCCCGACGGCAGGCTTTACGCGTATTTCCGCACGGACAGGTGTTTCCAGTTTGAGAGCTTTTCGGAAGACGGAGGAAAAACCTGGACCGCGCCGTCGCCTTCTCGCTTCACCTCTCCCGACTCGCCGATGCTGATAATGAGAAACCCCTATTCGGGCGTCTATTATTCGGTATGGAACCCCGTGCCGAACTACAACGGCAGAATAGACAAAACCAAGCGCTGGATAAACGCCGGCAGAACGCCGTTTGTTATCGCGGCGAGCGAAAACGGACTTGATTTTTCAGACTTCACAGTGCTTGAAAACGACCCCGATAAAGGCTACTGCTACCCGGCGATGCTGTTTCTGAGCGAAACCGAACTGCTTTTGTCGTACTGCGCGGGGGGAGAAGAGGACGGGACCTGCCTTTCAAAGACCGTGATAAAGCGCGTTACTCTGGGAAAAGAATGATCATTTAGTTTATTCTGCACAAATACTGTTCACAAAAATTTCAGTTTTTGCCGACAGGATTGCAATATTGTGTTGTTGACTTTTTAATTAATTTGTTGTATACTTTAATTGTAAAAAACTAATTTGCTATAAAGGAGGCAAATACCATGAAAAAAACTTTATCGGTAATTCTCGCAGCGGTAATGATGTTTACTGTCGTTCCGTTCTTTGCTTTTGCGGTTGGTGAAACTCCTCTCACACAGGCCGGTCTTGAAGCGCTGGAATATTCTATTCCCTCATACAGTGAATATATAGCAAGTGAAGATCTGACTATTCCCGCGGGAACAACTCTTATCATCGGAAGCAACGCAAATCTCATCATCCCCGACGGCAAAACCCTTGACATATTCGGAAACGTTTCCGTCAAGGATGAGGCCCTTCTTCAGATAGACGGCAACATTTCAAACGCCGACAAGATCTCGGGCGAAGGCTCGGTTGTTACGAAGCTCAGCTTCCCGGCTCTTGATCTTTACGATCTCGAAGGAAAGATCGAAGTATCCTTCGCCAGCTCCTACTCAGGCAGCCCCTACGACGATCTTGTTCCGCAGTCTCTCACGTACGTTCCCGTTGATCCCGACGGAGAAGACGTATACGTTCCGATCAACCAGTATATCTACATAATCGCTCATATCATCGAGCCCGTTGAAGGCCTTGACAAGTTTGACGATTCCCTTCTTGTTGTCCGTCTTAACGGAGTTGCGATCCCCTATAAGCAGGGCAACCACTGCACTCTTCTCTCCACCGGCGGAAAAATCAGCTATTCCACATGGACGAACGACGACGCTTATCTCAGCACCTACAAAATAGACCTTCCCGTTAAGGACGGCTGCGACGTTGTGGGCCGCGAAGGCGAAATGAGCGCCGACGGCGAGATCGTTTACATCAAGTACGGCAAGCCCTTCTCATTCAGAGTTGACGTTTGGGAAGAATACAGCAAATCCCCCATTGAGGTATACATCGTCAGCGGTTACGGATGGACCAATATGGACACCTCCACCATCCTTGCCGACCTGAGCCCCGCTCAGCCCGATGAAAACGGCTACTACACGATCCCCGAGGTCAAGAGCGACTACACGGTATTCGTGCTCGGCCTTGTCGCGAACGAGAAGATCGACAAGATCTCCAGCATCTTCGAGCAGGTCAAGAACATCTTTGAAATGATCAAAAAGTTCTTCGTTCAGATCCTTGAAGTTTTCGGCATATCTCTCGGTGAATAATAAAACATAAATCAACACAATGAAAACATTTTGGGCACCCTGCGCAATCAGGGTGCCCGATTTAATATAGCATGAGTGATTTACCATGATAAGTATCAAAAATTTAAGGTCTTAACCGGCGCCTATTATTTCTTTTATTTCTTCCTCGGCGGCCTTCATTTCGGCATAAAAAGCGTCCGACGACACTCTGAGGGCGCCGTTGCCGAGAATTATTATCTGCTCCATCCCGTCGGACGTGACTACCCTCACACGGTGATCTTTAGCGAGCTCGTGTGAGGTTTTTTCTATATAGGTATCGGCGGTCTCCGCTTCCTTGGTGTAAACTACGCTGATGCCGCCCACCGCTTCGATCTCGCGGTTGTCGCCCTTTACCTTGTAGGCGTCAAAAACGAGGATGACCTCGCACTTTTTATAGCCCTGATAGTTGCAAAGAAAATTTATGAGCTTATCGCGCGCGTCCGCCATGCTTTCTTCGGCGACCTTGCGAAGCATATCCCATGAATATATAACGTTGTATCCGTCCACAAGCAGGTATTCGGGCCCGAGATATTTCGGGTCGGGCTCCTTGACTCGCTTTTCGGACTTCGGCGCGGAGCTGATGGAAGGAGTGTGGACGTTATAGGGATCTTTCCTCTCTTTAACGGGGCCGTAGGTCTGCTCGAAGATGCGCATAAGCTCTTTATCGAGAGCAAATATATCGCCCCCGGAGCGGTATTTTTTGAAGCTTTCCGCGGGAGCCGGGGCAAACGCGCCGCGGCTCTGGGAATACGCCGGAAGATGCATGAGCCTTTCGACCTCGTCCCACCTGACGTTATAGCCCGCGCCGTGAGAACAGAAGACGCTGCAGCAGGGGTTTTCAACGTCCGCGTCGGGATCGTATCCCGCTTCGGCTATGACCTGCTCGCTGTTATGGCACTCTTCATATCCGCCGAAAACACAGCTAAGCGTCCCTTTTCCGCGCGTATAGCGGAGAACCTCCTTTGAGTAGCCGTCAATTTCGGATACGGGCGCCCTGCCTGTAACGACGGCGCTCTCGCCCGAGGTCTCGGGAGGATCGAACGTGCCGCACATGCGCTCTATATCGGTCAGCGCCCTGCCGACAAATTCGGAGGGCACTTCAAGGGTGAAGTCGTAAAAAGGCTCCAGAAGGACGCTCTCGGCTTTTCTAAGGCCGTTTCTAACGGCTCTGTAGGTCGCCTGACGGAAATCTCCGCCCTCTGTGTGCTTGGGGTGCGCCCTGCCCGAAACAAGAGATATTTCCATATCCGTTATGGGAGAGCCCGTTAAAACGCCGATATGAGTTTTTTCGCTCAGGTGCGTTAAAATGAGCCTCTGCCAGTTCTTTTCGAGGCGGTCCTCACGGCAGGCGGTTTTGAATACGAGCCCGCTGTTCCTTTTACCGGGTTTGAGCAGCAGATGCGCCTCCGCATAGTGCTTTAGCGGCTCGAAGTGCCCCACGCCCTCGACCGTGTTTTTTATTGTTTCTTTATATATTACGCCGCCCTTGCCGAAGCCCACCTTAAAGCCGAAGCGGCGCTCGATGATCCCCTCGAGTATCTCAAGCTGCATTTCTCCCATAAGCCGCACGCGTATTTCTCCGGTGGAAGGATCCCACTGAACGCCGAGCTGAGGGTCCTCCCTTTCGAGGATACGCAGCTTTTCGAGCGCGAAATGGCTGTCGACCCCTTCGGGGAGCAGCACCTTATAGGTCAGAACGCTTCTGAGCACCGGCGAAAACGAATTCTTTTCCTCTCCGAGCCCGTCGCCGGGAGAAGCGAAGCTGAGCCCCGTTACGGCGCAGACCGATCCCGCCCCGGCCAGGTCAACGGGGGTGAACCTGTCGCCAGAATAAATACGGATCTGATCGGCCTTTTCGGAGTCGACGTTTTTGCCGCTCTTTACGACCTCCTTCACTTTAAGGCTCCCGCCCGTGATCTTCATAAAGGTAAGGCGTTTTCCCTGCTTATCCTCCGCGATTTTGAACACCTTCGCGGCGAAGCCCTCGCCGTAGGAAGGCGTTTCGGTATAAACGCAGAGCTTTTCAAGAAGATCCTCAACACCGTCAAGGCGCAGAGCGGAACCGAACAGACAAGGATGGACCTCTCGTTTTTTTATGGCTGCGCGTATCTCTTCTTTTGAGACCGATCCGTTTTCGTAATACGAGGAAAGAAGCTTTTCGCTGCACATGGCGATATCCTCAAAGAAGCGCTCCCCAGAGTCGACTGTGAAATCAACGATCTGCTCTCCGAGCTGCTCTTTAAGCGAGAGCATCATGCGCTCCTTCCCAAAACCCGGAAGGTCGGTCTTGTTCACAAAGATAAAGCGCGGAACTCCGTATTTATCAAGAAGCTTCCACAGCGTTTTGGTGTGGCTCCGGACTCCGCCCGTCCCGCTCACAACGAGTATCGCGTAGTCGAGCACCTGCAGCGTTCTTTCGGCCTCCGCCGAAAAATCAACGTGGCCGGGCGTGTCGAGGATGAAAAAGCGGGTGTTTTCATGATCCATCACCGCCTGCTTTGAAAAAACGGTTATGCCTCTGTCGCGCTCGATGGCGTCGGTGTCGAGAAACGAGTCGCCGTGGTCCACCCGTCCGAGCTTTGAAATGTTTCCCGAGCAAAACATCATCGCCTCGGTCAGAGTGGTCTTGCCCGAGTCAACGTGGGCCAGTATGCCCACGGATATCATGTTGTTTACGCCGTCACGCTTTTTATCCATGACGAACGCAGAAATACGCTTTGCATGAAGCGTCCAGGCGGTCCTTATCGGAAAACGAAACGTATATGTTTGCCGTCTTCCGCGAAAGCCCTTTCGGAAGAGTGAGGAAAAACGTGTTGTTCCTCTCCTCGTCGCAAACCCTGTGCTCCCAGATATTCGCCTTGTAGGCGGACGCCCTGCCGTTGAAGCCATAGAGCTTCCCTTCTATTTCGGCGGTGCAGTATACCCTTTCGGCCCCGTGCTCTCCGTTCACCGCAACGGCTAAATAGTCGCCGTCGGCGTATTCGGGGATAACGACGCTCCCCTTTTTGACAAGCACGGTGGGTCTCTTTGAATAGTGCGCCTGCGTGTTGTTGGCGAAGGGATGGGTTAAAACGACGTCCTTGCCTCCGGCAATCAGCCTTACGGAATAGATCCTGTCGGGAGGCTCCGGGACGCGCAGATATCTTAAAGAGCCGTTCAGAGCGTATCTGAGCCGCAGCTTTTTGCCCTTTACGGGGTATATGCTGTGGACGGTGAATTTTACAACGTCCTGCGCGTAGGGCTCGGCTGAAACCTCAACAACGGCAGCGCCGCTTTTTTTCCATTTTGAAAGATCGCGGGAAAATTCAGCGAATTCGGGGATGAGCTGCTTTGGCACCTCCCTCGTGGGCTCGTCGGCGCTGAAGACCTCTAAAACGACTTCATCGGCAAAAACCTCTTCGCCGAAGTCTACCCTCAGGCAGCCGCCGTCGATCCTCAGGTTTCGGTCGCAGTAACAGCGCGACTGGGCGTCGAAAAAGGTGTCGTCCCTGCCGTCGAAAAGCGCCGCGTTTTCACAGCCTCTCAAAATATAGGTTTTCTGAGAGAAAAATGCGTCGCGGGCGCGCTTGACTTCGGGGATCGACGTTTCGCCCGAGCGCTTTATGCAGCGCGCCTCAAGGCTGTCGTTATCTATGGCGAACATCGCAGCTTCATAGAGCTTTTCAAAGTTTTCGCCGGAACGTATTTCTTCGGAGAGGTCTCCCAGAAAAACGGGAGGCTTTTCTTTTTTATCGGTTTTTTCGCATTTTTTATAAAAAGTCTTTTTACCGCCTGACAGAAGATAAACGTCTTCTCCTTCTGCGCTCACAACGTTTATTTCGGTGGGTTCGCCCTTTGAGCTTTCGGTTATGACCTCATACTCGCAGTTTGTAAGCACAGGGTCCGCCGATTCCGGTTGGGCAATTTCGATAAGCGCCGCCCTGAACGGCAAAAGCTCCAAGCGGACGCTCTCTCCCGGAGAAAAGACGCCAACAAGCTTGTTATACGGGTGCCGCAAAATAACGGCGACGTCCTTTTCGGTTTCAAGGCCTATGCTCTTATCAAGCTTAAGGAATATTTCTTTGGGTTCCCACCCATCGTTTCCGGTACAGATAAAGCGGTGATCGAGCGTTCCTCTCGAAACGCTGTCACAGCCGTAAAGGGAGCTTATATCAAGCCCGTTTACAAGGATATCTCTGAAACGCGCGTGAAGATTATACACTCTCGCAAGCCTCGGAAGCTCGTTGTCGCGCAGGAACCACGGGTTGCCGTAGATTTCGGGGGCAAGGATGAGGCAGCGGCCGAACGCCTGATAAACGAGCTCGTCCTCAAAATAGTCGAGGCTCGACGAAAGGCAGACGCCGTGGTCCTCACTGAGGCGTAAAAGCTCTCCTTTTTCCGAAAGCACTCTTCCGCGAGAGAACATATAAACGCGGTTGTGCATACCGGTGACGCGGTTATGCGTGAACACGTCGGTGTAGGTCTCCTCGCCGTTCCACAAAAACGTGGTGACGTATTTCTGTGCCTCATAAAAATCGAGGCGGTGGTTCAGAAGGATGAGATCGGGGGAATACTTCCGGCACTCCTCTATCATTTTCGCGTAAAGCCCCGCCTTTTCGGGACGAAGCTTTCCGCACACTCCGTCGAGCTTGAAGGCGGCAAAATTATAGTCCCTGCAAAGGTGCACAAAAAAGTCGAAGCGCTCTTTTTCGGTTTCCGGATCGTTTCCGAAGCCGTCGGGGCTGCCCCAAAGCCCGAGCCTGACGCCTATTTCGGCAGCCTTTTCAACAATCGGTTTATAGCCCCGGGGATACTGCGAAAGGAATTTTTCTCCTTTAACGTCGCCGTAGCCGAGCGAAGCCCCGTCAAAATTTCCGGCGTCCCAGGCGTAGACCACAATCTTCATCCCGAAGCGCTCTTTCAGATATCTGAAAAAATCAAGATTTGTGAGAGTCTGCGCCTCGGTAGAGCCCTCGTTTGTGTTGTTGATCCATGAAAAGTAATAGGGAACGGACGGCGTTCTTTCATCAGCGCCCGCAATTGGGTATTCCTTCATATTATTCTCCTCCCGACCGTTTACCGCGCTTCAAAATCCACGTCCTGCGCGACTGCCGCCGCGGCTGCCCTGCGCTCCTTTAGTTGCCGTTCGACCTCGGCGCGGTGCTGCTTGTCGTCCTTTACAAAGCTTATGAATATCAGATAGAGCACGGCTCCGACCACCGGGCCGAGCATGAACAGCGGGAACTGCCATTTATAGAACTTTTCGTTCTGCATCGAAATATAGTCTTCGCTGTCGTAGGCAACGTAGCCGAGCACGTTATACAGGAAAAAGTTCTGTATGCGGGTGCTGACGCCGGAGGTGAGCTTTGAAGTGAAATTCTGCATCGAGAACGAAACGCCCTCGCTGCGTATGCCGGTTTTGAGCTCCACCTCGTCAATGGAGTCGGAGGTAAGGGAGCGGTGCGCGATATCCATAAGGCTGCCGGGAATATTGTATACGGCAACTATAAGGCACATTATGATAAAACCGGCCGTGGTATTGTATTTGAGCGCGGGGATGCTGCCCACGCCGAACGCCGCAAAGCGCATGACTACAGCCGTGAGCTGCGATAAAACGAGCAGCCGCTTCATACCGCCGAGGCGGTCGATGATTTTATTGGCAAAAGGCATCGCAACAGCTCCGGGAACGCCCGAAACAATGCCGTATAAAACCTCGGCGGTGCCGCCCTTGAGCAGAGCGGAGCTTGAATTGCGGTATTCGGACTGGAAGAAATAAGTCTGGTTTATTTTCGGGCTAAGCCCCAGCGACAGCCTCGCGAGAGATATAAAAATGAGCGTTGGGTTGTGGCGGATGATGGAAAGCGATTCCCAGAGCTTTTCGTCCTTCTGCACCGGTGAATCAACACGCTCCCTGAATTTTGCGGCGCGCATCGAAACAAGCTCTCCTCCCATACCGAAAACAAAGGCGAATATGGTAAAAATGGTGCTCTCCTTCATTCCGGCGCTTCCCTTGAGAATATCCCATAAAAACGGGAACGCCCCGGCAACGGTGCTGCCGGCTCCGGCTCCTATGGTCACCCACTGCGCAACTCTTGAGCGCTCGTGCGAATGAGGCGACGACAGCGCCAGAAGCCCCCACAGCCCCACGTCCTGGAAGGAATACAGAAGGTCCCACATAAAGTAGAGCACTCCGAGATAAACAAGCTTGAAAACGTCGTTGCTGCCGGCCCTTATGAACATCAGCGCGCACAGCAGGCCTATGAACACGGGGATATACAAAAGATAGGGCCTCATTTTCTGATACGGCTTATGCGGCTTTTTATCAACGTACGCCCCGACAAAAACGTCGTTCACAGCGTCCCACAGATAGGTGTAGGTCATGAGCTTGCCTACCTTGCTCGCGTTTTTCTGGCTGACGGCGTGATTTTCGTAGAAGTAGGTCAGGCGGCTGGAAATAAAACCGTAGGACACGTTCTGACCGGCAAGCCCGGTGGCATAGTACAATATCTCCCGGTTCGGAAGATGCTCGGGAGTTTCCTCTCTTGAAAACAAAAAACCAAGCGGATTTTTCATATTCTCACCTCAGAATAAGGATAACACAGTTTGTTTGAAGTGTCAATTAAAATACATAATAGTTCATTTGACATCCAACAAAAAAAATAATATACTTATATTAAAAAGGGGGCTGAGGAAATGCAAATAACCGTTGACCTTAACAGGACCTTTCAGACCATGTCCGGCTTCGGGATGAGCGGAGCGTGGTGGGCGCAGGACGTTGGAAAATGGACAAGCGTCTGCCCCGACGGCGTCCTCTCAAAGGACCGTATCGCCGAGCTGCTTTTCAGCAAAACGAAAGGCATAGGCCTTTCCGTTTACAGATATAATCTCGGCGCGGGGTCCGCCCAAAGCGGAAAAGGCAGCTACGGCGACCCTCTTCGGCGCGCCGAAAGCTTTTATACCCCTCGCGGCCTTGATTTTTCAAAAGACGCGCCCGCCGTCTGCATGATGGAAAAAGCGGTGGAATACGGCGCAGACGAGCTTGTTTTTTTTGTAAACTCACCGATAGAAGAGCTCACCGTAAACCATCTCGGACATACAGATAAGAACCGCACTCTGAGAACGAATATCAAAAAAGAGAATATCCCCGCGTTTGCCGAATACTGCCTTGACGCCGCCGAACACTTTGTTAAAGAGGGGCTCCCCGTTAAATATATTTCTCCGATAAACGAGCCCCTGTGGGTGTGGAACGGCGGCCAAGAGGGCTGCCACTACTCTCCGCGGCAGTGCAGGCGTGTGCTCGAAATATTCGCAAAGGAGCTGAAAAAACGGCCCGCGCTGAAGGACGTTAAGCTTTCGGGGCTTGAAAACGGCGACATACGCTGGTTCAACAAAAGCTACACCAGAGCCCTTCTCGGCAGCGGGGAGGTGCGGGAGCTTGTGGATTCGGTGAACGTCCACTCCTATTTTCTTAAGGGCGACCTGCCGTTTTTCGGCAACAGGCCCGCCTACCTTAAACGCTTCCGGAAATGGATGGACAGGCATTACCCCGGCGTGCCGGTCAAGGTGAGCGAATGGTGCCATATGCAGGGCGGCAAAAACAAAAACATGGATTCAGCGCTTGTTCAGGCAAGGGTCATGCTCGAAGACATAACGCTGCTCGGAGCTTCCTCTTTTCAGGGGTGGATAGCCTGCTCGCCCTACGACTACTGCGACGGACTCATATACATCGATCCGGAGAACGAAAGCTTTGAGCTGACAAAGAGGTATTTCGCCTTCGGCAACTTCTCAAAATTCATACCAGGAGGGGCGCTACGCGTTGCTTCATGCGCCGACGACAGCTCCGTTCTGACCGCGTCTTTCAAAGCGGGCGATAAGCTTATAACGGTTCTGGTGAACCCGAACGGAGAAGAAAAAGAGTTGACGCCCGGCTCGGACGCAGAGGTGTTTGTGACCGACAAAGAGCGCGATCTTGAAAAAAGCGGCGTAAAAGCGGGAGAAACGTTCCATATAACTCCATTTTCCGTTAATACTTTATTAATAAATCTTGAAAAAAACAATTCTATATGTTAAAATATTTTTTATAATAAATATAAAGGAGAACAGAATATGGCAAGTCTATATGATTACATAAGAAAAAACGGCGATTTTACTTTTTCGGAAAAGCCCTTCTGCGACGTTGACAGTGTTCTTCTCACACACTCGTTTTATCTTCCCGTTGAAACAGTGTACAAAAACCTTAACGGAAAAGAGACGACCCTCAGGGATCTGTACCTCAAGACGTACGAGCTCAGAGGCTCAAAGCACAAGGCGGTCGGTCTTGTGCTTTCAAAGCACGTCAGCATAGAAGCCGTTATGATGGCGAGAAGCAGACGCTTCGGCGATATCAAGGTCCTCGACCTGTCGGAGACCTTCACCACTACGCCCGCGGTTCAGTTCGCCGCGATGACGCTGAGACTCGACGACGGCACTTTGGCAGTGGTCTACAGAGGCACCGACGACTCCATAATAGGCTGGAAGGAGGATCTTGACCTTCTCGCAAAAAGAGGGATCCCCTCGCACGAGCTTGCGGTAGACTACCTTAACGCCGCCGCCGAAAAATACGACGGCGACATACTTGTCTGCGGACATTCCAAGGGCGGAAACCTTGCGCTCTGGGCCGCGGTCAAAAGCTCGGAAAAGGCAAGAAAAAGGATCAAAGGCCTTTATAACCTTGAAGGCCCCGGATTTTTCAACTACCACATATACGGCACGAAGGAATACTCCGAGCTTCTTAAAGTTTACCACCACCTTATCCCTCAGGGAGCATTTATCGGCGTTATGCTCGCGCACGACAACGACTACACCGTTATCAAAAGCAACGGCATAATAGGGCCCATCCAGCACGATCCTCATACCTGGCTCACCGACACCGACAACCTCATATACCTTCCGGGACTCAGCCTGATGGGCAAGATGAACGACGTTTTTATGAAAAAGCTCATAGAGGTCATCCCCGAGGAATACTACGGCACCATAGAGAAGGTCGCCGACAACATCGTCAAGGGCCTCGGGCAGCTTTATCTTGTTGATTTTGTCAAAAACATCGGCCCGAGCCTCAAGGGCGCCGTAAAGGCATGGCAGGATACCGACCCCGAAATGAAAGAAGAATTCAAAAACAGCTTCAAAGGCGCCGGAAAGGTTTTGGGAAGCTCATTAAAAGAGGTACGCGCGGAGTTCATCAGCGAAAAAACCGAAGCCGAACAGCCTGCCTTCGCCGAGTAGTAACAAAAATATTTGGAGGGAAACATGAAGAAAATACGAGTTATTATTGCGATTCTACTGTTGTTTTCACTGCTCACGGTTTGTGCCTGCAGGTCTGAAAACTCCGGCGGAGACGTAACCGAAGAGAGCGTTACCGAAACCGAAAGCGAAACTGTTTACGAACAGCCGTCTTCCGATGCGCCGCTGCCGAGCGAAACACAGAGCTCGGAGGTAACCGAGAGCGTATCGGAAACCGAGATCGTATCCGAGACCGAGGCTCCCGCGCCCGAAACGACCGCCGCTCCCGAAACCACCACCCTTCCCCCCGAAACCACGACGGCCGCTCCCGATCAGCCGACCGGAACAGACTATTCGTCGTACTCCAAAGAGGATATAGTTAAATACCTTTCCGACGCGGTCAACAGGACTAAGGCCTTTACGGGCAACGTTACGGTCCACCATAAAGAGAGCTTCACCTCAACGGTGACCAACGTGACGCCCGGCGGCGCGCTTGTGACTCAGGCTGTCAACTTTGTTAAAGACCTTGTCCTCAAGCCCACCGAAGAGGATTATTCGTTTTCCGGAGGCAAAGCCGTGACAAGCGAGGGCGAGACCACTCAGCTCCTTCTGCCGAAGGCCGCTCCCTTTACTCTCACCTCCGACGGCGTCGCGAACGCAACTATCTCCGATCAAAACGGACTTATACACGTCGTTCTGACCCTCGCTCCCGAGGAAGTGAATTCACTTTCGGAGGTCCCGAAATACAATTCTTCGTCAATAGGCTATCTTGATATCGCAAACGCTTTCTCCATAATAAACGTACAGGAAGTCAATATCAAGTATCCGGGCTCTGTTATCGACGCTTATGTGCGCGCCGACGGCTACGTCAAGAGCGTGACCTACACTATTAAGCTCGACGCTTTTTCAAAGGCGAGCGCAATGGGCATCACTGGCACCGCCAACTTCAACGGCGATCAGGTTGAGGTCTGGAACATCAACTGGCAATAAAAAATACATAACAATACAAACGGAGGGATCTGTTGTGCTTAAAGCGGCATTGTCGCCTTCGCTGATGTGCGCGGATATATTTTCGCTTGGCGATACCCTGAAAGCTTTCGGGGAAAACGGGATCGAATATCTGCACATAGACGTGATGGACGGAGTTTTCGTTCCGAATTTCTGTTTGGGGACCGACTTCTGCCGCCGGGTAAGAGCACATACACAGATCCCTTTTGATATCCACCTGATGGTGACCGAGCCCGAGAAAAAGCTCGATTTTTTCGATATCCTTCGGGAAGATATCGTTTCGGTGCACTATGAAAGCACTTCAAGACCGGACGAGGCGCTGAAAAGAATAAGGGAACGCGGCGCGAAGCCTTTTCTCGCGCTGAACCCCGACACGCCGGTCAATACGGCAAAGGATTTCATCCCGCTTATCGACGGAGTGCTGCTTATGACCGTATATCCGGGCTTCGCCGGGCAAAAGATGGTCCCGGGCTCTCTCGAAAAACTAAAATCAATGCGCCTGCTCCTTGACGAAAACGGCGGCGAAAAATTACGCATTGAAGTCGACGGCAACGTCAATTTTGAAAAAGCTCCGCTTATGCGGCGCTCCGGAGCGGATATGTTTGTTTCGGGCTCTTCGGGCGTTTTCCGTCCGGGCTGCATAGCCGAAAACATATCTTCACTGCGGGCTCTTTTGGTTTAACAGAGGTAATCATGAAAGTTTTGGTTTTCGGTTCCTTTAACATCGACAAGGTATATATGCTGCCCCATCTCCCGGTTAAGGGTGAAACTCTTTACTGCAAAGACTACGGCGTACACGTGGGCGGCAAAGGGCTCAATCAGGCGCTGGCTTTCAAAAAAGCCGGAGCAGAGGTTTTTGCGGCGGGAAAGGTCGGCGCTGAGGACGGCGCTTACCTCACCGACTATCTTTCGGCGGGAGGCGTGGACGTTTCCGCCGTTGACGGCACGGGAACTTATACCGGGCACACTATAATCGAAGTCGATCCCGAAGGACAAAACCAGATGATCCTTTTCGGAGGCGCGAACCGCGAGATAAAAAAAGAGGACTGCGACGCCATACTTGAAAAGCACGGCGACGCGGACCTGATATTGATGGAATACGAAACGTCCTGCGTTGAATACATGCTCGAACGCGCGCGCAAGGCGGGTATGCGCACCGCAATAAACCCTTCGCCATTTGTGAAGGAGGTGAAGGAGCTGCCGTTTGAACACGCGGATATCATTATTCTCAACGAATTTGAGGGACAGAGCATCACGGGTGAAACCGAGGTGAAAAAGGTTTTGACTGCGCTTTACGCGCTTAATAAAGGGGAAATAATCCTGACCCTCGGCTCCAAAGGAGCGACGTATTATAACGGCGGAAGAGAGATAAGCGTTCCGGCGTTCAAAGTCGACGCCATCGACACCACCGGCGCGGGAGATACCTTTACGGGCTACTGCCTTTACGCGCTTTTAAGCGGAAAGTCTCCCGAATACGCGCTCCGTTTCGGCGCTGCGGCTTCGGCTCTGGAGGTGACCCGTCCCGGAGCGGCGGAAACGATCCCTGACAAAGAAGAAGTGTTGGAGTTTTTGGAACAGCACTGAATCATACGCAGATAAAACCGGACCGGACGTCAGACTGACAAAACAGCCTGATGCCCGGTTTTTTTGCGTTTATTTATTTTTCAAGCTTTTCCAGCAAAGCGGACAGCTCGTCCGTTTGAGAGGTGATTTCAAACAGAAGCTTTTTGCACCGTTCATCCTTCGAGAGGATCTTTCCGGCTTTTTTCACGTTTTTAACAAACCTTCGGTCAAATATCACGTCTTCGCTGTGACGCGCGAGAGGACATATATCATAGCCTCTCGGATCGGCGATAACGCTCACCCTGCCCTTTTCGTCAAGAGCGGGAAAAAGCGGAAAAATACGGCACGAAAGCGGTCTTTCGCTTCTTATGCACTTTCCTTCACAGACGGCGTATCTGATGCCGTTTGCGGGAAAAACTCTGAGCTTTGTTTCCTCAAACGGGAAAAGGATCATGCCCGTTCTCTCGTCGCCCCTGCAACAGGCTGCACCACATAGAACTCCGCAGTCTTTTTTGACAGGCGTTACACCTTCGAAAAGAGAATAAAGCTTTTTATACATTTCGCGGTAAAAATCCTTATTATGCTCTTTTTCAGTCTTCGTCATGTTTTTTCTCATATTGAGTCTCACCGTTAATTGATGATATAGATATAATGCTATCATGCTATCATAATCGCAGATAAAACACAAGAGCTTTATTCGCGACGCCCGTTCAAATACAGAGCAGTCCGCCTGTTCTTCATATCAAGCCCCCGCCATGCAGGCACGGCGAGGGCTTTGATTTTTGCGTATTTATCTTCTTAAGCGGGGATCATCTTGAAAACAGATTTCTGAAGAAATCGGTGATGCTTCTGAAGAAGTTTATGATCCTCTGCCAGAATGAGATCTTGCCGGTATTTCCGCCGTTGTCAACGCCCGAATCGCCGGGGTTTATAGCGGTGGGCGTGGTGCCCACTACCGTGACGCTCGATCCGCTCGCGGACGCCGGGATGGTGAACGAGCCGTCCGCGTTCTGCGCGGCCTTTACGCCGTCAACGAATACGTCGTAATCCGAATACGCGAAGGAGGAGGTAACGTAAACGAAGAACTTGAGGTCAACGTTTGTGTAGAACATTATCCTGTCTTTAACAGTCGTCGGGTTGTTCGGGCTCTCCACCCATGCGCCGGTCTCGCTGTTCTTCTCATACGGGATCTTGTAGGTCACGCCGTCCTGCGCGACAAACTGGATAGATCTCTCTCCAACAGGCTCATAGTCCAGCTCTCTGGTGATAGTATCGCCGCACCTAGCGCAGGTTCCGGTCTCGATACCCTTCTGAGATGGTGTTGCAGGCGTGGTGATCGCCCATTCATACTCGTGCTCTATCGTGTACTCTTCGGTCTTTACGTCGTCGCAGTACTTGCAGGAGCTCGTTTCAACCACTCTTGCTCCGCAAGCAACCTCGGCTTCGTTGTAATCCTCGACCTCGACTCCGTCCACGGTGTAGGTCACGTCGCCGTATTCATGTATTCCCGTTGCCGGAACTGTGATATGCGTGGTGTACTGCTCAAGGACCATATGGCACATCGTGCAGTACCTTACCGAATCATAGCTGCCTTCGGATACGCACGTCGCCGCAACAACGTTGCTCCTTACAGGATCGCCCGCTATGTGCTTGCCGGTGGCGGGAAGTATCTGCGTTATCACCGTTGAGCAGTCGGGACACAGGCTCACAACCCTTCCGTCTTCGGTGCACGTAGCTCCGATGCGGTAGATCTCTCTCAGGTTGTGGTACTTGTCGTTCTGCTGCTCGCCGCAGTATACGCACGTTCTTGAATGCGTCTTATTATCGCCGTTTGCCATCCACGGGCCCCATGTGTGTACGCCCGTGTTCATCGGCAGCTCAAGATACATCACAGGATGGTTGCAGTCTACGCAGTAGTAGATCTTCAGACCGTACGAGCTGCAGGTCGCCTCATACGCGATTTCGGAATAAGTCTTCGTAGTGCTGTGTTTCGTGTAGTCGAATTCGTCTATCTTGTGCTCGCTCGACATAACGTGTCCGCATACGGTGCAGTATACGTACTCGTCATGGCTGCCCCTTACCGTACAGCTCGAAGGCACTTCGTTTCTGATAACCTTTTCGCCGGCGGTGTGGTTAGCCGCTCCTTCCGTGTAGTCGCACTCGGTGCAGTACCACCAGTGGTTCGTTCCGTCGGAGGTTATCGGCAGATTCTGGTGAACTACCGCGTACTGGGCCTTGAACACACGGTTCTCGGTGAACGTATCCATGTTGCCGTTGAGCGCGTAATTACCCGCGGGCCTTGTGCACATCCAGCCGGTGAATACGTATTCGTGGCACTCGCTGCTCGGTCTTACGGGAGTTGCGCCCGTGTAGCTCACGCTGCCTCCGCTCGGTACCACATACGATTCAAGGATCTCGTTGTCGTAGTTTACGAACGTTGCGGTGTAGGTCACGTTGCCGGTGGTGATGTTTACGTTGCTTGTAACAGTTACGGTATATTTTCCGTTCACAGGCGTCAGCTCGTTTCCGTTCGCAAAGATCGGAGGTACGGATGAGCCGGTATTGTCCATTGTGAACTCGAACGTATCGCCGTGATATACGGTGAACTGCTGTCCGTTGGTGAACGCTGCATAGGGCGCGTTAGCGTCTCTCAGCGTTACGCCGATGCCGGGATATACAGTTACGGTGTAGGAGTTCTTCTGCGCCGCACCTACTGTGATCTGCGAGTTTCCGGTGATGCCGGTCACAACGTAGGTTATGACGTTGCCGTCTTTGTAGCCGACCGCGCTCGCCGCGTTAGTCGCGCTGATCGCCGGTATCGCGGATGCGGAATACGCTTCTCCGAGTGTAACGGTAAACGTTACGCTGCCGCCGTGAGTCACGCTCGACGCCGGTACCGAGGTCAAGGTGTAGCCGCCGTTCTGAGCCGTGGTCAGATGTACGTCGTAGGTGTTTATGGTCGCGCTGCCGATATTGATCTGAGTGTCGGCAACTATGTTGCGCGCGGTGTAGGTTATCTTTCTGCTGTTCGAACTGTCGCGTACCGCCGTGATGTGGGAGGCGTCGCTGTATTCGGTTCCGTTCACGGTCACCGAATATGCCGGTATCGCGCTTTCGGAATACGCTTCGTCGAGAAGTATCGTTACGCTCGAGTTCTCGTTGTAGTCAACGGGAGACTGCGGCATCGTGAAGATCGTGTATCCGACTCTCGTATCGTTGAGCGATACCACGTAGCGGTTCTTGAAAGCGTTCTGGATCTCAAACGTAGACGCTTTCCTTACGTTGTATACGGTATAGGTGTATATAGTCTTTCCGTTCACGACCGTCTTGACGCCGCCTGTGATGTAGGCGCTGCCGCCGGACACAAGCTCGATGGCGGGCGCGTCGGATTCGGAATAGTTGCTCTTGAGCTCAACAGAAACTGTCGCCGTGCCGGTGCTGTGCTCAACGGATACCGTCGTTACGCCGCCGGGGAAGTAGAAGTCGTCGATGCCGTCGGCGTCAGCCGCCTTAGTTATCGTTACGTTGTAGAAGTTCCTGGTCGCGCTGCCTATCGTTATCGTCTTGTCCTCGGTGATGTTGTCGACTCTGTAGGTGATACTGCCGTTTCCGTTGTCGGTAACAACTACCGTTCCGTTGTTGACAGTTGCGGTGGGAATTCCGCTGTAACCGTCGCTCAGGTTGATCGTCACACTGTAGCTTGTGCCGTAGTTTACGGGAGAAGCGGTCTGAGTGGCAGTGTCGACGGTGTAGCCGGCGCCTGTTATAAGAGTTACGTCATAGGTGTTTATAGTCCAGTTCGCGGTGATGGAATCGGTCACGTTCTTGTCGGGGCCGAAGGTGTAGCGGTATACGCCCGAAACAGTGGCAAAGGTACCGTGGGTAACGTTCTCGGTCCAGCCTGTGAACGTGTAGCCGGTCCTTACGGGAACGGAGATCTGGTATTCAGCGCCGTAGTCGTCGGTGTAGGTAGCGGACGCGGTAATCGTATTGCTCGCCACTGTCACGCTGCCGCCGTTGGGATCCACGGTAAAGGAGCTGCGGTGGACGCTCCAGTGCGCGTAGAGCGTTGTGCCGTTTGTAAGCTCATAGAGATCAGTGCCGACGTCTATCTCAGTTCCGCCGTTTGCCAAGGTGAACCATCCGGCAAAGTCATAGCCGGTCCTTGAGGGAGCTTCGGCGGGCGCGGGATAGGCTAAGCCGTAGGTTGCCTCCTCGGTCTGCGTTGTGGGCGCGCCGCCGTTTCCGTCGTAAACCACGGTGTAGGTGTTGCGCGTCCAAACGGCTGTGAGGGTAACGTCTCCGTACTGGCCTTCAAGGGACGTGCCGTTGTAGATGGTGTTCTGAGTCCAGCTTGAAACCGCAGCGACAGTTGTGGCTCTCCAGCCGGTGAACGTGTAGCCCGCGCGGTCTGCGGGAACGCTTATCGTTCCGGTGCTCTCGATATCGTACTGAGCGGTGGTTGTTACGCCGTCATTGACGTAGGTTATCGTATAGTCCACGGGCGTCCAGTGTGCGTACACTTCGGTGTTGTCCGCGGTGTTGTAGGTTCCCGTTACGGTCACGGTGGTGCCGCCGGAAGCAAGAGTGTACCAGTCGTCAAAGGTGTAGCCGGTCCTCGAGAACGAGGGAGCGGTCGGCCAGCTTGAGCCGTAAACAACCGACAGGTTTGTGAACAGTCCTGTGCCGTCGTTCTTATAGTAGGTCACTGTGTAGGTGTTGGCCTGCCACTGGGCCTCATAGACGTCGGTCTTGTTTACTGTGGAGCCGAAGGTGTAGACGTTGCCTTCAAACGTGCCGTTGGATGTGGAGGAAGCGCTTCTGAGCCAGCCTGTGAACGTGTAGCCGGTCCTTACGGGGACTGCGGATACGGTGAGGGTCTCGCCGTAGTCGTTCGTCACGCTGTAGGGTGAAGCGTGAGTATACGTGCCGCCGCCAACGGAAAGAGTGCCGTCGGTGGGATCGAAGGTTACGGTGTTCCTGTTCTTTGTCCATCCGGCGTAAACGGTGGTTCCGGAGGTGAGCGTGTAGGTTCCTGTCACCGTCGCGCTGACTGTGCACGCGGAGGTGGTGTACCAGCCGGTGAACGTGTAGCCCGTTCTTGTGAACTCGGGAGCCGCGGGCCAGGTCTCGTTGTAGGTCGCGGTCCTTGTGGCAGATTCGTTCGTACCGTCGTTCTTGACGTAGGTCACGGTATATGTCTTTGCGGTCCAGTTCGCTTCGAACATATCCACGGGAGCGCTGCTCGCGGCGGGTCCGAAGGTGTACTGTCTGTTTTCAAGAGTGCCGTTAGTCGAGGATCCGTCCACTCTGGTCCAACCGGCGAAGTCGTAGCCGGTCTTCACCGGATCGGGTATCTGGATCTGCGTTCCGTAAGAGCCGGAAGGCTGATATTTGTTTGTTGTTGTGTATCCCGTGCCGTTAACGGTAAGAGTGCCGCCGGCGGGATCGAACTGCGCGACGCTGGAGTTTATCTGCCATACAGCGTAGAGATGATACTCAACGTCGCCGTTTTCGCACGTGCAGAGATTGACGTTGACCGCCGAATTGAGAGCATAGGCGGTTCCGCTGCCGTCAGCTGAAGTGTTCCAGCTTGTGAGAGTGTATCCGGTCCTTGTGAATGCGGAGGAGCCGAGCACGTTGAACGGTGTGTCGTAGTATGCCGTGCGGCTCGTTACGGTCGAAGAGCCGTCTGCGTTGTAGTGATAGATTACGGTGTAGGTCTTCTTCGACCACTGGGCGGTGAGCGTATCGGTATAGTTGTTCGCGCTGCCGTAGGTGTATACGCCGTTGGCGAACGTGCCGTTCTCGTTCGTTCTCTGCCAGCCGGTGAAGTTGTAGCCGCTTCTTACGGGATCGGGTATGGTTACCTGCGTGCCGACCTCGGCGACCTCGCTGTAGAGGTTGTTGTGAGTGTAGTCGTTGCCGCCGATGGTAACGGTACCGCCGTTTGCGTCGACGACAAGGGTACCGGTGTGAGGAGCCCAGTGAGCGTATACGACTGTGTCGCCGGCTGTGTTGTAGGTGCCTGTGGTAACGTCCACGGAAGTGTTGCCGTCGGGAGCGGCAAACCATCCGTCAAACTCATAACCGGTCCTGCTGAAGGAAGGCTCTGTGGGCCAGCTTGAGCCGTAGGTAACGCTCAGGTCGGTGTAGCCTTCGCTGCCGTCGTTCTTGTAATACCTTACCTTGTAGGTGTTGGCGGTGTAGGTTGCGGTGAGGGTATCCGCGGCGCCCTGGGTCTTGCCGAAGGTATAAGTAGCACTGTCGGAGGACGCGCCGGCGAGAGTACCGTTATTGTCGCCGCCGAGCACCCACGCGCTGAACGTGTAGCCGGTCTTCGTGGGCTTGCCGAAGCTCTGAGTCTGTTTGTATGCTCCGTTATACGCCTGGCCGTCGGTCACACCCGCGAGATTGCCGCCTGCGAGACTTACCGTCAGCGTGCTCGTGTTGGGAGCGGCGGGCTCAAGAGTGAGAACGGTGTTTGCGGTGAAGTAGTTGTTTACGGTGTAGGTTACCACGCTGCCGGACTTGGAGGACGAAACGGTAACGTTGACGTTGTCGCTGTTAAGAGCGGGAGTCGCGGCGGTGTAGCCGTCGGCAAGGGTAACGCTGAACGTGAACGTATCGAACCAGCCGATAGAAGAGCTTGCGGCGGGAACCGGAGTATTAACGGTGAGAGTGTCGCCCGCGTTGTTTATAAAGGTAAGGGTATAGGTGTTGACCTTCGCGTTGCCGAGAGTAACGGTCACGTTGCCGGGAGCGTCGGAGAACACTTCAACGGTGATGTGGGTGTCGTCCGTTTTGGTGAGCACCGCGTGGCCGTTTACAGAAGTTGTGACGCTTATGTCGGCGGGTACGGTCTGGGTGTAGCCGCTGGCGAGTGTTATCACAAAGCTTGTGGAATCAAGATACGTTATGCTGCCGCTGTTAGGCGTTGGAAGCGTGTAGCCCACCTCTGAGCCGTTGAGCGTTGCGGTGTAAACGTTTTCAATGCCGGTAACATACAGATCTATATCGGCGGTGATATTGCCCGAAACGGTTATTACGTATGTGTCGTCGGTGCCGCTCTTCTTGGCTATGCTCGAGGTAAGGCCGCTCTGAGTTGTATCCATTGTGAGCGTTGGCGTGGCGTTCTGATAGCCGTCGGCCATCTGAACCTCAACAGTTACGCCGCTTGTGTTGTAGTTGACGGTCGCAACCGCGGGAACCGACGCGAACGCGGCGGGGTTGGTGAGGTGCGTGGTCACATTGTATGTGAGAAGCGCGCCGCTGACGGAGATAAGGTTATCCGCTCTCACGCCGTTAACGGTAACTGTCATTACACCGCCGGAGACGCTTGTGGTGAAGCCGGCGCTGCCGGTGACGTTCACGTTAAGCGCGTTTACGTTGTAGCCGGTGTCGGGGGTTATCTGAATGGTGTAGGTATCGTCGTAGTTGGCGGTCTGCGGATAAACTACCGAGTAGCCCATGGGCGAACCGTCAAGGCTTATGCTGTAGTTGTGGATCGCCCACTTCGCGTAGAGCGTGGTGTTGCCGGCAACGGTATAAGTGCCGTACTGCCAGCCGCCGTTGACGCTGTACCAGTAGTCGGTCCCGCCGTCGGTGAGTGTATAGCCGAGGAAGTCGTAGCCCACTCTGGTGGGAAGATTATCGATCGCGGGAAGAACTCCGCCGTAGGTGACGCTCTTTGTGAGCGTGCCCTGAGTGATGACGCTCCACGCTGGATCGGAAGCGGGCTTAAGCTGGCTGAAGGTTATCGTATATGTGTTGGCTGTCCACCGGGCCTCATAGTAGTCGGTGCCGGTGGATGTGCCATAGGTGTAGGTGTTGCCGTTAAGGCTTCCGTTTGCGGTGGATGCGTTCGCGCCCGAGGTCACTCTCTGCCATCCGGCAAAGGTGTAGCCGTCCTTGGCGGGAGCGGTCACGGTGTAGGTCTGTCCGTAAACGTTTGAATCGGTTACAAGCGTAACGTCGCCCGCCCATTTGCCGCCGTTTGCGTCGAACTTAACGGTCGAGCTGTTCTTATCGGCGTCGCCGAGGGTTATAACAACGTCGCCCGTCACGTCGGAACCGGCTATGGTGTAGGTATAGCTGCCCGATACCGCGGGAGTGACAGTCGTGCCGCCCGAGGTTGCCGAAACGATAAGGTCGCTTCCCTGCGCAACGTTATAGCCTGTGAGCAGAGCCACGTTGAAGCTCAGAGCGCTGCCGTGGGTTACTGTGGAAGCTATGGAAGGACGGTTATATCCGTTAACGGCCGGGCTGAACGCGGTTATCGTTGCGCCGTTGTCAGAGGAATGCTGAAGCGTTACGTTATAGGTGTTCAGGGGCAGAGGCTGGGTCCTTACTTCCATATCCGTTTCGCCGTGGTTAGTTACGGTAAAGGTTATGGTGTTGTTGGCCGCATTCTTAATTCCGTCGGGCACCGCGCCTGTGCCGGTGTAGACGTAGGCCGCGGCGTCGCGTCCGGTCGCCTGGGTGTAGCCGGGTTCGAGCTCCACCGTGAAGGTAACGCTGCCGTTAAAGGCTATCTGCTTTGTGGCGCTCTCGCCGCTCGCGAGGTGCATGCCGGTGTTCGGGACGAAGGTCACGTTGAACTTCTTTGTGGTCCAGACGGCATACAGATCGACCGAAGTGTCGCCGGGTTCGCCGGTTGCGAGGTTCACGGGGTTATAGTCAAACGAAGACGAACCGCTCAGGTATGTCGCGCTCGCGGCGTTCGGATCGGTGGACCAGCCCTCGATGGTGTAGCCGAGGCGGTAGCCGAAGTGATCCGCGGGAGCGTAATAAAACTCGGTGTCGTAGTAAACCGTCGTGCTGTTCTGGCTCGCGGGAGCGTTCGCGACGTTGTAGTGATAGGTTATGGTGTAGGGACGGGGCTGCCACTTTGCGTAGAGGGTGATATCCTCTGTTGCGGTGTACGGGCTCGAAAGGGCCGCGCCGGTGAAGGAGGAGTTGTCGTACCAGCCTTCAAAGGTATAGCCTGTTCTTGTGGGAACGGGAAGGGTTACGCCCGCGTTGGCGTTTGACCACTGAGCATAGATGTCATATATATCGTCCACAACGCTCGTAAGGTTGACGACGTTCTGAGTGTTCGAGTAAGATACGCCGTAGCCGTCGGTCTGGGTGTTCCATCCGGTGAAATCATATGTTGAGACGTCTGAGTCGTTGCCGTTTTTCACCGTGGCGCTATTATAATTGTATGTAATAGTATATTCCTTATGGAACGCGTTGGGGGTCAGGTTCTGAGCCACGTCGTAAACGAATCTCTGGTTGCTCATCGTGCCTGAGGACTCGCCGTTGCCGTTGAAGCGCACCCAGTAGCCGTTGGCTTCCCAAACGGCGTAAAGGGTAACGGTGCTGCCGTTTGCGGTCGAAAGATCTGCGGTGAGAGTCGCGCCGTCGTTATATACCTTTGAGCCGCCGCTGCTCAGCGCCCAGCCGCGGAAGGTGTAACCGGTGAGCTGGAAGTAATTGGTGTTAAGAGTGAGCTGGGCGTCATAGGTCTTTGTCTGGCTTGAAACGTTGCCTGTGGCGGAAGGATCGACCTTATCGAAGGCTATGGTATAGGTTACGGGAGTCCATATTGCGTAGATATCAACGTTTCCGCCGTCGCCCGGATAAAGGGTGTCGGGTATTGCGTCGCCCGCGTCATAGGCCTTTGCTCCGTTAGCCGTGAGCGACCAGCCGCCGAATATATATCCGGTGAGCGAGGGCGTGGCGGAGCTCAGGTTCGCCGCCGTACCGTAGGTCTTGGTTTCCTGCGTCAGGCCGTTCATGTTGACGGTTCCGTTTGTTGAGGCGGGAGTGTTCGCGTTATAGGTCACGGTGTAGGTGTGCGCCGTCCACTGGCCCACAAGGGTCACGTTGCCGTACATGCCGTTCAGAGGATCACCGGCGCTGTAGTGCGTGCCGGTCCAGCTCGTGGGAGCGGTCGCCACCTGAACGTCCCATCCGGCAAAGTCGTAACCGGTCTCGCTCAGAGACGCGAGCGCGTCGTTTGAGTTTATGTTGTAGTTCTGAGTTGAGGTGTAGTTCGGGTTGTGGCTGTCTTTATATGTAATGGTATAGTTATTGATAGTCCACTTCGCGTATAACGTTACGTTATCGGCGGGAGTGTAGGGATCGCCGCCCGCGTAGCTTGTTCCGGTGAGGCCGGGGACAAGGTACCATCCGTCAAAGGTATAGCCGTTTCTGGTGGGAATGGGAAGAGTCGTGCTGTTTGAAGTCCACTTGGCGAATAGCTGATACGTGCCGGCAACGCTCATGAGGTTCGAAACCGTCTGTCCGTTTGAGTAGGCGGCGGGAGTTGCGGAATCAACCGCGAGCGCGGAGGTGTGCCATCCTGCGAACGTGTAGCTCACGTCCGCGTAGGGCACGCTGTTGCCGCCGGTAGCGTCATTATAATTGTATGTAACGCGGTATGTGCGGCCGTAGGCGTTTGAGGTAAGCGCCTTGCTCTCGTCATAGTCAAAGCTCTGGTTGTTCATGGAGCCGGAGTTTGCGCCGTTGCCGTTAAACGCAACGTCATAGCTGATAACGTCCCACGTGGCGGTGGCGGTCAGATGATATTTATTATCGGAACTGTTCAGAACGCCGTTTGCCGTGAGCACAGCAGCCGGTACAGCGTCGCCCGCGTCATAGGTATTTCCGCCGACGCTCCAGCCCTCAAAGGTGTGGCCGGTGTATGTGAAGGTGCAGTTAGCGAACACCGTTGAAGCGGAAAGCTGATCGTAGCGCACTTCGGTTGACGTGGTTGAACCGGTTGCCGACGCCGCGCCCTTGGCGTAGTCAATAACGTAGGTGTTGGCAGTCCACATAGCGTAAAGCGTAACGTTGTCTCCCGCCGTCGTTGTGAGATCGGTGTTGAGCGTTGCGCCGACTCCGTAGGTCGTGCCGCTGCCGTCGGAGGCGGTGTTCCAGCCCGCGAAGGTATATCCCGTTCTTGTGGGAGTGACGCTGCTGAGATTATGCGCCGTGCCGTAGGTCTTTGTGAAGCTTCCGGGCGTGGGCATGCCGCTAACCGTGTCGGTGGTGTTCTTGTTGTAGGTTACGGTATACGTGATACCGGTCCACTTCGCGTATAGGTTCCATACGCCGCTGTGGTCGTGTGCGTAGGTTCCGGTAACGGCGACCTCGCTGCCGGTTCCGGCGTCGTTCTCATACCATCCCCCGAAGGTGTAGCCTGTGCGCGAAACAGTGGGAACGTCGACCCATGCCGAAGCATACGTCTGAGTGGTGAGATTGCTGTTTGAGGTCGTGTCGTTGTTGTAGAACCTTACCTGATAGGTCTTTGCGGTCCACTCCGCGTAGAAGGTGAACGTGCCGCTTGTGGCAAGCTTTGAAACCGATGCGCCTGTGGCATAGTGCGTTCCGCTGCCGTCGGCGGCGGTGTTCCATCCGGTAAAGTTATAGCCGGTTTTCGCAAGGTTGCCGGTGTTTGAAGCGAGGGTGTACGTTGTGTAGTACTGGCAGTTCGTCTGAGATGCCGGCGCGGTTCCCGAGGTGGCGCCGTTCGCATCGTAGGCTATGGTGTATTCAACGTCCGCCCACTTGGCGTAGAGCGTTACGTTGGCGGTGGGAGTGAAGCTCGCGCCGGGGTTGTATCTTGTGCCGCCGTATACTCCGGTTGTGCTGTTGTAGCTCGTGTACCATCCTTCGATGGCGCTGTTGGGGCGGGAGGGGTTCGGAAGCGTTACGCTGCCGCCCGTCCACTGCGCGTAGAGATCCAGATTACCGCCGTTTGTTGTAACAAGGGTGGAGCCGTTTGCGCCGTTCGCTATTGCAGTTCCGCTTCCGTTTGCCGCCGTGTTCCAGCCGTTAAAGCTGTAGGTGGAGGTGGCGGAAACGGGAGTAGTTGGCGCGTTCTCGGTTACAACGTAATTGTAAGTAACAGTATATGAACGGGTGAAGCCGTTTGTATCAAGGGTCGCGCCTGAATTGTAGGTGAACGTCTGCGGGTTGTGCTGCATTGAGCCGCCGGTCGCTCCGTTGCCGAAATACGTTACGGTGAAGGATATGGGATTGAATATGGCCTTAAGGGTTACGCTGCCGTATTTGCCGGTAAGGGATGTATTCGCTGCATAGGGCGCGCTGGTGCTCCAGTTGCCCACAGCGGTAACAACTTCCCATCCTCCGAAGGTATAACCGGTTTTTGAGGCGGCGGGAAGAGTACTTGTGCTTGTGATGTTATAGGATGTGGGGGTGAGGCCTGTGAGCGCCGTTGTGCCGTCGGAATCCACATAAGTTATAGTATAGCTCGCGAGAGACCACTTGGCGTAAAGGGTGGTGTCGGAAGTCTTATTCCATGTTCTTGCCGAGGCGCCGGCGGCGGTGTAGTACTGTGTACCGCTCACAACTCCGGTGGAGGAATTATAAGTGTCGTAGTAACCGTCGAAATTGTAGCCGTCTTTTGTGGGCATTGTGGCGGAAGGCATCGCGCTGCCGTATGTGGCGCTGACGCTCGCTGTGCCGCCTGTGCCGCCGAGAGGATTAAGAGTAACGGTGTTTGAATTTATCTGCCATGTCGCTTTAAGGGATACGCTGCCGTATTTGCCGTTGAGTGAGGTTCCGGCGTTATATGTTGTGGTGGTGTTCCAGCTGCCCACAGCAGATATGGCCTTCCAGCCTGTGAAGGTGTAACCTGTTTTGCTGGGAGTGGGAAGAACAGTGGAGCTGGGGCTTTCTATGGTGTAAGAAGTGGGCGAAAGGCCTGTGAGAGCCGTTGTGCCGTCGGAATCATAATAAGAAATAGTATATTCGGTTGCCGTCCACTTGGCGTAAATGGTCTGGTTATACTTAGGCGTATACGAAGCTCCTGCGGCGCCTACAAGATTGGTGCAGGAGGATTCCTTATACCATCCGCCGAAGGTGTAGCCGTTTCTTGTGGGAGTTTCAAGGGTGATGGATTTGGGAGTCCAGTCCGCCACCCTATAATAAGTACCGTTTGCCGCGGAAGTAAGATTAGTTACGCCTGTCTGCTGATTTGTAAACGTGCGTACAGCGTTTGACGAGACCTCTGCCTGATAGAAGTTGACGTTCTTTATTGTACAGGTGTTGTTACCGTTCATCAAGCGGAACAACACTATTTTATTGACTGTACCGCTGCCAGAGGAGCCGAGGGTCCAGGTGATGGTGTAATGTTTGAATTCATCCGTAAGGGCATGAGTTATATTACCATCAGTACCAGAACTCGTGACGCCCTCGGACGAGGTCGCGTTTGAGCACTGAAGATAGCCACTGTTTCCGTAAAAATAATTAATGAGATTGCCGGTACCCTTGGCGTCGAACTCCAAAATATATTTCTGTCCTGCCGCGAAAGGCTGATTGACCGTGTAGCTTTTAAAATCATGGTATGGCGAAACATTAACGCCTGAGCCGGAATACGTGCCGGAATCGGAAAAGCACTGACGGGTTGCGCCCATCCAGTTTTTAAATGTATATGTTGCGGTGGCGGATGTATCCGTGCTGCCGGTGTAGTTATGATTATAGGTTACGGTATACGCCCGGGTAAAACCGTTTGCTCTCAGGGTTTGACCACTCTCGTAAGTAAAGCCCTGATCCGCGGTTGAACCGCCGGTATTGCCGTTGCCTTTGAAGTGTACCGTGTAGGTATTCGGGGTCCATTTAGCGTAAAGCGTATTATTGTAACCAACAGTAATTGGGGTAGTTTCAACTGCACCGGAAGATGTTCTCGCCCAACCTGCAAAAGTGTAACCGGCGCGGGTGGGGGCATCCGTGCTTGCGGGAGTATAAGCAACATTTGCGGCTGTGCCTATCTGAACGTATCTGTCAATTGTTGAAGTAGAACCAAATGTACCGCCGTTGGCGTTTAACGTAACCTTTGTGCACAAGGCATTAAGGGCATTGTTCAGGTTTGTTGCTAAATTAGTGTTAGCATCTGGCTGAGGATTGCCGCCATCCACTTTTGTGAGCGCAAGCACTGCGGCCTTGAAAGCGGATTGAAGATTGGTCCACACATAGCTTGTGTTTGAATCAAAATAACAGCTTGTTATGTTGCCGCTCGAAATGCCGTTTACGCCAAGCTGGGGGAATTTTTTGATGGCGTTCATGACAGCGGAACGGAGAGAAGACTTGTTATACTGTGTGGCATGAAGAGAAATTTCACCGTGGGTAAAAACATAATAGTCATTACCACCTGCTCCATCATACCAGTTTGAGTATTGGGTGTGAATCTTATATTCTTTGTTAGATGCGTTTGAATCTATAGTTTTAACATATGGACCGGCATATCGTATTCCTTCAGTTTCACTCCAATTCATATCAGTTCGTCCAGTATACTGACCGGCAATGATATGTTTATAGTATCCCAAATAAGTACTTGCATTGCCATTACCATTAGCATAGTTATTTCCTAATGCAGTACCACCAGTATTGTCTGCAACATACCAATGTCCGCCCGAACTCGAACTAGCATCGCTCACGACAAATAAACCAACAGATAAATTAGGAATCTGACTCAAATCCGAATACCGAGATGTGTCTATTGTTATGGTACCTCTGTATCGAGCTGTTGCTGTTTGAATGTGGTTCATGTCTTTATCTGTATCATCGGCATGGGAAAAAGGGTAAGGATACGTTTTTGAAGCATCATTGGTTCCACCATTAAACCATTCAGATTCATCAGAATTACTTGCGCTTGTTCTGAAATGGTAAGTAGAATTTGCAGTATTTGCAAAAAGTAGATACCATCTCTCAGCAGCGGCCTGTCTAACCTGTCCAGTTGTTGTAGTTTGAGAGATTACGGTATATCCAGAAATATCTCTCTGAATCGTGTTGCTTCCGGATGTATATTCAGTAGACCCTACATATCCTTTGTTATACTTACTAGCAAAGCAAGCTAATCCATTACCAGTTGTATATAACGGATAATAATAACCATCATCCGAACCTGAATTACCATCTGTCATTCCATGGAAACCAACCATCCATGAAATCTGTTTGTTATAGTGTGGTTTATATTTATCTTTTATATCGATACATACACCTGCTGGAACCGTATACGGTTTATAAACATAAGTAAGAGCATAAGCTGTTTTCGACTTGTTATCTGTCGTATCAGTAAAGCTTAATGTCCAAAGAATATAACAACCGGTAGTAGCTGCGGCAAGAGATGGGGATGAACCCGCAGTAATAGTGGTTGCCGCCGAGGATGAATTACCCGTAACAGTTAAATTAGTTGTTGTAACGGTTGTGCCTCCCACAGTTATCGAACCACCGGAAAGAGCGTTGAAACTTCCGTCAACGAACTGTGCCCTCAGAGTGGCTGTTGATGCATTGGCATAATAGAAGAAAATATTACCAGTTAAATCAGCTGAACTCGATGCGCCTCCAGAAATCGTATCATTAATATAATACTGAAAAGGAGTTGATGTCGCATCCTTCCATGCGGTCGCATTCGGATACAAATATATCGCCTCCGGCACAACGAAAGTGAGATCGCCCATTGAAACGTCATAAGCCTTAACGGATGCCGCTTCAGCCATAAGTTTAATGGGAACAATGCCCACCGCGAAGGTGGAGACGAGCATAACAACCGCCAAAAAGACGCTCAGCACCTTTTTAGTCAGACTGTGATGTAACGTATTTTTCTTTTCCATGTATGATTCTCCTTTCAAGAAGACATGAGACAGTTTCTGAGACAGGGGACGGTTCTCTGTCTCAAGGCAACATTGCCTTAATCATTATCAAATATAAACTTGAGACAGAGAACCGTCCCCTGTCTCAAGCGGCTTTGCCTTTTTTCGCCGTTTTTCGTCTGACCCCGTAGTCACAGCGATCCAAACACAATCCGCCATTATTTCAATTTACATGATATCAAATTTTATTGCCGTTTGCAACTCAAAAATAAAAATAATATATATAAAAGGCAAAATTTAATTTTTGCGCAAAATTTTCTTAACAATTCATATAATTCGTAAATATTTTAATGTATTTAACCCCACCGGTAGGGCGGCATTTCATGCCGCGGTAATTTTGTTATGACGGCACACACCATATAAAACGCACCGGTTCACATTCATAACAAAATTTTAAAATCGCGCCTCGGCGCGTACCGATTGGATGAAAACCAAATAAACACATACTGCTTTCCCAACCCTTGTCATATTCGGTTTGGGGATTTTGAAAATATTTTGCTTAAATCATTTCTGCCTTTTATACCATCTGCGCCGACGCAAAATATTTACCGCGGCATGAAATGCCGCCCTACCCGAAATCCGCCATTTCTGCACAACAAAAAATAATCGCGCCTCGGCGCGTACCGTTTGGATGAAAACAAAAAAAC
>JAFSWN010000001.1 GCA_017450185.1 Clostridia bacterium
CCATGCAGTTGTCCTCGTCCATTATGATAAGTCCGCCGGAGCCGACGATGGAACCGATAGCCGCAAGGCTCTCGTAGTCTATGGGAGTGTCAAGGAATTCCGAGGGGATGCATCCGCCGGAGGGTCCGCCGGTCTGCGCGGCCTTGAACTTCTTGCCGTTCGGAACGCCGCCGCCGATCTCTTCAACGATATCGCGAAGGGTGGTTCCCATCGGGATCTCAACAAGGCCGGTGTGGTTGATCTTTCCGCCGAGGGCGAAAACCTTCGTGCCCTTGGAGGTCTCGGTGCCCATGGAGCTGAAAAACTCGGAGCCCTTGAGGATGATCTGGGGGATGTTTGCGTAGGTCTCAACGGTGTTGTTGTTGGTGGGCTTGCCGAACAGTCCTTTTTCAGCGGGGAAAGGAGGACGGGTCCTGGGCTCGCCGCGGTTGCCCTCGATGGAGGTCATGAGAGCTGTCTCTTCGCCGCATACGAAAGCGCCTGCGCCGAGACGGATGTGAAGATCGAAATCAAAGCCCGAGCCGAAGATGTCCTTACCGAGAAGGCCGTAGGCGTGAGCGTCGTCGATCGCCTTCTGAAGACGCTGAACGGCGATGGGATACTCCGCGCGAACGTATACGTAGCCTTCGGTGGCGCCTATGGCGTAGCCGCAGATAGCCATAGCCTCAACTATGCAGTGCGGGTCGCCCTCGAGAATGGAACGGTCCATGAACGCGCCGGGGTCGCCTTCGTCGGCATTGCACACGACGTATTTCTGATCGGCCTTGTACTGAGAAGCGAAAAACCATTTTTTGCCGGTGGAGAAGCCCGCGCCGCCGCGTCCGCGAAGGCCGGAGTCGGTGACCACCTTGACGACCTCTTCGGGGCTCATGCCGGAAAGGACCTTGCCGAGAGCGGCGTAGCCGTCCATGGCTATATACTCGTCGATGCTTTCAGGATCGATAACGCCGCAGTTTCTGAGAGCGACTCTCTTCTGCTTTGCGTAGAAATCCATTGCTTCAAGGGAATATTTCTGTGTTGCCATTATTTACGTCCTCCCCTTCTCAGATATTTTTAATAACGTATTCCTCGCAGACGGAGCCGCCCTTGAGGTGTTTTTCGACGATTTCCTTCGCCTTGTCCACGTCCATCTTAACGTAGGTGACCTTTTCCTTGCCCGCCTCGTGCACTTCAACAACGGGCTCGAACTGGCAGATGCCGATGCAGCCGGTCTGCACAACGCTTATTCTGTCGGAAAGGCCTGCCTTTTCAACTTCTTCCTTAATAGCGTCCATAACGGGACGCGCGCCGGCGGCGATACCGCAGGTGGCAAGTCCCACGACCACTCTCATTTTATCGCTGCCCTCGGGCAGAACGACCTTATCGTGCATTTTATCACGGATCGCCTGGAGTTCTGCTAAAGTTTTCATTTATTGACTCTCCTTTCGCTTAGCGCTCAGTCGGCGTATTTCGCGAGGATGCCCTTGACCATATCGGGGGTAAGGCGTCCGTATACGTCTTCGTTTATCATCATAACGGGAGCAAGTCCGCACGCGCCGATGCAGCGGCAGGCTTCAAGCGAAAACCTTGTGTCGTCGGTGCACTCGCCGGGCTCTATTCCAAGCTCCTCGCAGATCTTATCAAGAACGTTCTGCGAGCCCTTAACGTAGCACGCGGTGCCGAGGCATACGGAAATGTTGTACTTTCCTTTGGGGGTCAGAGCGAACTGCGCGTAGAAGGTGGCGACGCCGTAGACCTTTTCAACCGGAACGTCGAGCCCTTCGGCTATTCTGCACTGCACTTCATAAGGAAGATAGCCGTAAATCTCCTGAGCGTCCTGCATAACAGACATCAGCATGTTCCTGTCGCCGTTTGCGGCGGCAATGGCTGCGTCAAGCTTCGCGGCCTGCTCGGGCGTATCGATAAACGGCAGCTTGCTTATCTTTTTTACCATTTTTCGTTTTCCTCCATTTATAAAATGAAAAATAATGACCGTAAAAATGCGGAAAAGCCCGCACTTTGTTAATAATATCACAAACTGACGGATTAGTCCATAGGTATTTTCAAGAAAATCGCAAATCAGAGGCGTTTTTTACAAATTTCGTGAAAATAACAAGAAAAAAGCTGCCGTAACAGCAGCTTATTGTTGTTTTTTATTTGATTATCTCGCCCATCGGGTCGCGTCCGGCAAGAACGGCGTTTGCTTCGTCGGTGTCGATGTGCATAGCGAGCGCATAGCTGTCGCTGACTCTGACTACAACGTCGCCGAAAATGAGGCTGCGCTCGGGAGAATCTATCTTTACGCTGACTATCTGCTTGTCCTCGACCCCGTATTCCTTTGCGTCGGCAACGGTCATGTGGATGTGGCGCTTAGCGATGATAACGCCCTCGCTTATCTCTATTTCACCCTTGGGGCCGACTATTTTGCAGCCTGCGCTGCCTTCAAGGTCGCCCGATTCCCTTACGGGGCACGTAACGCCTATGCTTCTGGCGTCGGAAGCCGAGATCTCAACCTGGGTCTGCTTTCTTTCGGGGCCGAGGATCGAAACCGCCGGGAAGGAGCTCTTGGGGCCGATAACGGCAACTCTCTCTTCGCAGGCGAACTGGCCGGGCTGCGAAAGATCCTTCTTCTTGGTAAGCTGATAGCCCTCGCCGAAAAGGACGGCGAGATCCTCCTTGGAAACGTGCACGTGCCTCGCGGAAGTTTCAACTAAAATCTTATTGCTCATTTACTTTTCCTCCGTAATTTTTTCCTTTGATATTCTATCATATAAAAAAAATAATACAAGAGGAAATCGTGTTTTTTTTGGATAAAAATAGCGCAAAACTCTTTGTTTGACTGTAATAATGACGC
>JAFSWN010000065.1 GCA_017450185.1 Clostridia bacterium
TGCGCACTCTGTTCAGAGTGTCGGTCTCGTTGTTGTCGGAGCCCGAAAGAACGTAGCCCTTTTCGTGGAGTATCTCGGCAAGCGGGCACATCCCCGCGCCGCCGATGCCTATAAAGTGTATCCTTTTAACGGTTTCAAGAAGCTTATCTATATCGTGCATAATAATCACCGCGTTTTGTTATTTTATCTTATATATATTATTGCCATATGCAAAAAAAGTCAAGTTTTTTTATTTTACTATTGCAATATAACTTTAACTAAAGTATAATTTCTTTTAATTGATTTTATCAAACCGAAAACGCTCAAAAAGAAGGAGGCTTTCCAATGGTATTCAAAATAATCATCTTAATCGCGTTTTTCGCCGTTATGATCGGCATCGGCATATACTGCCGCAAGAATTCCACCGACGTCAACGGCTTTGTTCTCGGCGGAAGAAGCGTCGGCCCGTGGCTCACCGCTTTCGCCTACGGCACCTCGTATTTCAGCGCGGTCGTGTTCGTTGGCTACGCCGGCCAGTTCGGCTGGAAATACGGCATCGCCACAACTTGGGCGGGAATCGGAAACGCGCTTTTGGGCTCGCTGCTCGCGTGGGTCGTGCTCGGCAGAAGAACGAGAATAATGAGCCAGCACTTAAACTCCGCAACGATGCCTCAGTTTTTCGAGGCGCGCTACGGCAGCACGTCCCTTAAGATCGCCGCGTCGCTTATAACCTTTATTTTCCTCATCCCCTACACCGCGTCCGTGTATAACGGGCTTTCGCGCCTTTTCGGCATGGCGTTCTCCATTCCCTATGAATACTGCGTAATAGCCATGGCCGTGCTCACCGCCGTATACGTTATAGCAGGCGGCTATATGGCAACCGCGATAAACGACTTCGTTCAGGGCATTATCATGCTCGTGGGCATAGTCGCCGTCATTATAGTTGTGCTCAAAAACAACGGCGGCCTCACAGAAGCCCTCAACGGCCTTGCGATGGCAAAGGACGAGACCGTATCGTCCGCACCCGGCATCTTCGCCTCGTTCTTCGGGCCCGACATCCCGAACCTTGTGGGCGTGGTCATCCTTACGTCTCTTGGCACGTGGGGCCTTCCGCAGATGGTGCAGAAGTTCTACGCGATAAAGAGCGAAAAATCCATCTCCACCGGCACCGTGGTCTCAACCGTGTTCGCCATAGTGGTTGCGGGCGGCTGCTACTTCCTCGGCGGCTTCGGACGCCTCTTCGCCGATCAGATCGACGTTGTAAAAGACGGCTACGACTCCGTTATCCCCACTATGCTCTCGAGCCTTCCCGACGCGCTTCTGGCGCTCGTTATAGTGCTGGTGCTCTCGGCTTCGATGAGCACGCTTTCCTCCCTTGTTCTCACCTCGAGCTCCACCCTCACGCTCGACCTGCTTAAAGGGCACGTCGTAAAAGATATGAAGGAAAAGACCCAGGTGCTCGTAATGAGGATACTTATTCTCGTTTTCATCATCATCTCCGTTGTTATAGCCCTGTATCAGTACAACACAAAGCTCGCCTTTATCGCCCAGCTCATGGGCGTTTCGTGGGGCGCTCTCGCGGGCGCGTTCCTCGCTCCGTTCCTCTACGGCCTGTACTGGAAAAAGACAACAAAGGCGGCCTGCTGGGTATCGTTTATATTCTCAACGGTGTTCATGATAGTCGTTACCCTCAACAACGCGTTCGGCCTTGACATCATAAAGATCAAGTTCCTCGCCTCCCCGATAAACGCGGGCGCGTTCTGCATGATCGCCGGGCTTATAATAGTTCCGCTCGTTTCCCTCATCACCCCCAAGCCCGACAAGCAGGTGGTGGACGAAGCCTTCGCATGCTATGAAGAGAAGGTGCTTGTTTCGCAGAAGGAAGCGCTGGCGGACGAAGGATGAATGAATTAATTCGGATTGCGGAATGTGGAGTTTTTGAGAGTTTAGATTTTAGAGTTCAGAGTTTAGTTAATGCGCAATTCGTAATGCGTAATGCGTAATTCGTAATGCGTAATGCGCAATTCGTAATGCGTAATGCGTAATGCGTAATTATCAGAGTTTAGAGTTTTGCGCTTTGCGTCTTGCGATATCGCGCCTGTAGCGCCGCGCCCCTGCGCGGTACAGAGCATTACATTTTATGACAGAAGCCGTTTTTTTCATCATTTACCGGACATTAACATTTCACCGCCGGTTCCTATACCGCGCAGGGGCGCGGATCTCCGGGGGAGATCTCTGCCAAGGGCAGAAGCGCCGACCGAACCGGCAGGTGAGAACGCGGCGCTACCGTTTATTTCATTTGGTTTAAATTATAATCAAAACGCGTGAGCGTTTTCCTTCTTTCATCTTTTTTCTTTTATCTTTCATCATTGACGCGTTTTGCGCGAATATAACAAGCTCTCTTGTGTTTATCCAAGAGAGCTAATTTTTTGTTTGTTGAAAATATGCCTGCGCCAAGCTTTGTTGCGGTTTCAGGCTAATAATCGCAAAGCGTAAAACTTTGAACTCTGAAATCTGAACTCTGAACTCTCGAAAATTACGAATTACGCATTACGAATTACGAATTAAGTAGCCGCTTATTAATTAACTAAGAATTCATCAGAAAACCAGCGACTTATCCTCGCCGATTCCCACCATTCCGTCAAGCACGTATTTATTGCCCTTGGGATCGCACACGTAGCCGCGAAGGGAGCCGAACGTGATGTGGTAGTCTATAACTATCAGGGCGGCGTTGAGTTTCATAAGGAACTCGTCGCCTATATCAAACCACAGATCCACCATGCCGTGCTCGTCCATAACGTGCCAGAGTTTTTCGTTTTCGTGCGTAAAAACAACTGGGGTGAGAAGCGTTGTGTCGCCCTCGAACCATATAAGGTTCTCGTTGTAATCGTCCTGGTCGACGCTCTGGTTCCTTGTGAGATTGAAGCCGAAATACTGCTCCTTGCCGTCAACAACGTTTCTGCCCATCGTAGTGACCCAGTCGTAGTGCGACTTTCTGGGATAATAGCCCCTGTGATCGTCGATTATGGCGGCGGACGCGGAGGTGGCGTGAAGTTTCTCGCCGTTGTAGCTTATGTAGCCTTCAACGCTGAAAAGGTCCTTTTGGCTGTACAGCGGGCGGTTTTCCCCGAAGGGGATCGAAACTATACTGGGCTTTGAAACGCGCTTTAACTGCACACGGTAGTCCACCATGCCGTCCTTTCCCGAAGCGCAGCCAGAAACTATTGCCTCGCCCTTCTGGAAGTCGTTCACAAATTTGATGCGCACGTTTTTGGCCTTTGAATAGGTCTCGTTTCCGTTCAGAAGGTTCTTCGCTATAACTGCCTTCGACGAAGGCACCAGCATCTCCTGCCACGAAACGACCTTTTTCGTGCGCTTGTCGTAGAGCACCGTCAGCGCGGTCCCGAACAGCGCCATATCGCACACCGCTGTGAGCAGAGTGACCTTCTCAAAGTCTATCTCGCACGCCTCCCACAGCGTCAGACGGGTTTTATTCATAAAGCTCGGGAGCGCCGAAGGGCGCTTTACTTTGAGGAAGTCCATGTTTTTGAATTCGCTCTCAAAGGTACCGAAATAACACTCGCCGACGCCGTTTATCACGTTTTCGGGAGTGGGGACGGCTATCCTTTTTTCCGACAAATATTTACTGAAATCCATTATCATATCTCCTTACTGCTTTTTCTTTGATTATACCACGATAACAGAAAATGTCAACCGCGCGGCACATTCCGTAAGGAAGTGTGCCGCAGCTAAAATAATTTAAGGTTATTATTATTAAAAAAGGTTTGCTTTTCTTGTTAAAAAGTATTATAATTTTAATAATACTGTGGGGATATTTGTTAAAAATGTATTTTTATTACATAAAAACAAACAATTTTGCTTTTTCCCTTGACTTTTATGCATTATTTCTGTATAATTCGTGAATAAATTAAACATCCATCCAAAAAAGGACTTATTATGAAAAAGGTTTTTATAGACGGCAGCGCCGGGACGACGGGGCTGAGGATATACGAACGCTTAAGGCAGCGTAAGGACGTATCGCTTATCATCCTTCCCGATGATCGGAGAAAGGACGACCGGTACCGCAAAGAGGCTCTCTTTGAAGCCGACGTGGCCTTTTTGTGCCTCCCCGACGACGCGGCGAGGCAGGCGGTCGCGCTGGCAAGCGGCTCCGAATGCGCCATCATCGACACCTCCACCGCGCACAGGACGAACGACTTATGGGCCTACGGCTTTCCGGAGCTCAAGGGGCAAAGGGAAAAAATAAAAAACAGCAGCCGCATTGCCAACCCCGGCTGCCACGCCAGCGGCTTTACAGCTCTTATCGCGCCGCTTGTTTCGGAAGGGGCGCTCTCCCCCGACGCTAAAATTTCGTGCACCTCTCTCACCGGCTACTCCGGCGGAGGGAAAAAGATGATAGCCCAGTATGAGGCCGAAGACCGCAGCGCGCTTTTGTCCGCCCCGCGCCTGTACGGCCTTACGCAGACGCACAAGCACCTGCCCGAGATGAAAAAGCTTTGCGGCCTTGAAAACTACCCCGTGTTCTCCCCTATCGTCGCAGATTTTTATTCTGGCATGCAGACCGTGATACCGCTCTTTGCAGGCGATATAAATGGCGGGATAGACGCGATAAAGGAAATATATACGGATTACTACAAAACGGGGCTCGTGAGATTCCGTGAAAACGCCGATGAAAACGGCTTTTTATCGGCCGGCGCGTTTTCGGGAAGGGACGACATGGAGCTTTCGGTTTTCGGGAACGGCGAAAGAATAACGCTCACCGCCCGGTTCGACAACCTCGGCAAGGGGGCTTCCGGCGCGGCGATACAAAACATGAACATCCTGCTCGGAGAAGACGAAAAAACAGGACTTAACGTTTGGGAGGAAGAGATATGAAGCTTATAGACGGCGGCGTTTGCGCCGCAAAGGGATTCACGGCGAACGCGGTGCACTGCGGCATCCGCAAAAACAAAACGAAAAAAGATCTCGCTGCGGTTAAAAGCGAGGTCCCCGGCTCCGCGGCGGCGGTGTACACCACAAACCTTGTGAAGGGCGCGACGCTGGCCGTAACAAAAAAGCACCTTTCAAACGGCACTGCCCAGGCCGTTATCTGCAACAGCGGCATAGCCAACACCTGCAACAAGGGCGGAATTGAAACGGCAGAGGAAATGAGCCGTATAGCGGCCGAGGCGCTTCACGTGGACGAAAACGACGTTATCGTCGCTTCAACCGGCGTTATAGGCCAGCCGCTCGACCTGACGCCGATAAAAAACGGCCTTCCGGAGCTTGCTTCGGGCATGAACGAAAACGGCAACGCCTGCGCCGCCGAGGGCATCATGACCACCGACACCGTAAAAAAAGAGGCCGCCGTGGAGTTTACGCTCGGAAACAAGGTGTGCTGTTTAGGCGGCATGGCGAAGGGCAGCGGCATGATACATCCTAACATGGCGACCATGCTCGTCTTCCTCACAAGCGACGTTGCCATTTCCGCCGAAATGCTCCAAAAGGCGCTTTCGGGCGATATAAAAAACACCTTTAACATGGTGAGCGTCGACGGCGACACATCCACGAACGACATGGTGACCGTAATTTCGAACGGCATGGCGGGAAACGACCCTATCACCGAGGAAAACGAAGACTTTAAGGTATTCATGGCGGCTCTCAACACCGTTACCGTGCGCCTTTGCAGGATGATAGCGGGCGACGGCGAGGGCGCGACAAAGCTCATCGAGTGCGTCACCACCGGAGCCGCCGACGACGGCACCGCCAAAAAGGTGGCGAAGAGCGTCATATGCTCTTCCCTGTTAAAAGCCGCTATGTTCGGCGCGGACGCGAACTGGGGAAGAGTGCTGTGCGCCATAGGCTACTCGGGAGCGCAGGTGGACGTAGATAAAATCGACGTTTCTTTCAGAAGCAAAGCCGGCCGGATACCCGTTTGCGAGCAGGGCGTGGGGATAGACTTTTCGGAGGAAAAGGCCAAAGAGATCCTCTCTGAAAACGAAATAGAAATACTGGTGAATCTTAACAGCGGCGATTTTTCAGCCACCGCGTGGGGCTGCGACCTTACGTATGAATACGTTAAAATAAACGGGGACTACCGCACCTGAGCGAGGTACAATTATGGAAAAAGAGTTATCAAACGCGTTTCGCGCCGAAATAATCCTGCAGGCGCTGCCGTATATCAAACGCTATTCGGGCAAGGTGGTAGTCGTTAAATACGGCGGCAACGCGATGACCGACGAAGACCTTAAGCGGCAGGTGATGCAGGACATAGTGCTCTTAAGGCTCATAGGCGTTAAAATAGTTTTAGTGCACGGCGGCGGGCCGGAGATAAGCGGGCTTATGGACGCCCTCGGAAAAAAGCCGGAATTTGTCAACGGCCTCAGGGTGACCGACAAGGAGACCGTGGACATCGTGGAAATGGTGCTCGCGGGGAAAATAAACAAGTCGCTCGTGACTCTTATAGGGCAGCAGGGCGGCACGGCGGTGGGCCTTTCGGGCGTCGACGCGTGCATGATAGAGGCAAGGCGCAAAAACGAGGCGTTAGGCTTTGTGGGCGAGATAACCAAGGTGAACGTCTCCCCCGTTTCGGACCTTATCGAAAAGGAATACATCCCCGTTATTTCAACGATAGCCTGCGACAAAGAGGGCAACGTCTACAATATAAACGGCGATACGGCCGCCGCGTTCATTGCGGGGGCTTTGGGCGCAGAAAGGCTCATACTCATGACCGACATTGCGGGCATACTCCGGAACAAAGACGACCCCTCCACGCTGATACCCGAAATGACCGTGAGCGAAGCGGACGCGCTTTTTAACGACGGAGTTATCTCCGGCGGCATGATACCCAAAGTTGACTGCTGTGTTGAAGCGATAAAACAGGGCGTGAAAAACGCCGTTATAACCGACGGGCGCATCCCGCACTCAATTCTTATGGAGCTGCTTACAGACGAAGGCGCGGGAACGCTTATAAAGGGAGAATGAAAATGAACGTTTTTGAGGAAGACAAAAAATATATAGCCGGCACATACGCGCGCTTCCCGGTGCAGATAGCTTCGGGAAAGGGCTCGCTGCTCTACGACGAAAAGGGAAAAGAATACATTGACATGGGCTCCGGCATCGCCGTAAACTCCTTCGGCGCAGCCGACGAAGTATGGCGTAAGGCCGTCACGGACCAGATATCAAAGATCCAGCACACCTCAAACCTCTACTATACCGAGCCGTGCGTGAAGCTCGCGAAGATGCTCTGCGAAAAAACCGGGATGAAAAAGGTGTTTTTCGGCAATTCAGGCGCGGAGGCGAACGAGTGCGCAATTAAGGCCGCGAGAAAATACGCCGCCGAAAAGCACGGGAGCGACTGCTATACAATAGTTACGCTGAAAAACAGCTTCCACGGCAGAACTCTCACCACTCTCGCCGCCACCGGGCAGGAGCACTACCACGAGCTCTTCACTCCCCTCACCCCGGGTTTTACTCACGTGAGCACAAACGACCTTGACGAGCTGTTGGACCTATCTTCCGATCAGAAAATAGCGGCGGTGATGATAGAGTGCGTTCAGGGCGAGGGCGGCGTCAACGCTCTCGGCAAAAGCTACGTTAAGGCCCTCAGGCAGTTCACCGAGGAAAAAGACATACTCCTTATCTGCGACGAGGTGCAGACCGGAAACGGCCGCTCCGGGCGGCTCTACGCCTATATGAACTATGATATAACGCCCGATATCGTTTCCACCGCGAAGGGCCTCGGCGGAGGGCTGCCGATAGGCGCGTGCCTTCTCGGAGACAAGGTACAAAACGTCTTTTCTGCCGGCGACCACGGCTCCACCTTCGGCGGCAACCCCGTTGCGTGCGCCGCAGGATGCAGCATACTTGAAAGAATAGACGAAACTCTCCTCTCTGAGGTCAGAGAAAAGAGCGCCTTCCTCTTCGGCGCGTTTTCCGGCGCGAAGGGCGTTGAAAGCGTCAGCGGCATGGGGCTTATGATAGGCCTCAAAACCGCGCGCCCGGCAGCCGAGGTGGTGAAGGACTGCATGGAAAACGGCGTCCTCTGCCTCACCGCCAAGGATAAGGTCCGCCTGCTCCCCGCGCTCAATATTCCGATGGAAACGCTGAAAAAGGCGGCAGAAATCATTCTTGAAGCTGCCGCAAAGGCTCCGGAAGCCGAATAATAAATCATTTCCGCTTTTACGTTTTTATAATCAACATTGCCCCCTCTCTTCGGGGGCTTTTTTACAACCTCGGCAAAGCGCCGTTAATATAATCCGTTTACAAGAAAGCGCCTGCGGCGCAGCGTCTGCGACGCAGGATGCCGCTTTCGATTACGCCATCGCCGTCGCCCGTCAGGGCGAAATCGGCGGGCGTTATAATCTTTTTGTTTGATAGGAAACGAGCAGTTTCCTATCAAATAAAAAA
>JAFSWN010000066.1 GCA_017450185.1 Clostridia bacterium
AAAAGCAAGCTTTTTGTGCGGCCCGGGGCAAAAATTTTCCCCTAAACCCCAAGACAAGACCGCTTAAGGGTCTTTTCTTGGTGGGAAGAGAAAATATAAAAAAGGGAGAATCGAAAAAATGCAATTCCAACTGTTTTTATATTATCACAGATTGATTACAACGAAAATGTATAAATGTGAACAAAAATCAAATATTTGTTCAGAAAACCGTTTCACAAATCACAATTCTGTAACATTTATACGATTTTAATAAAACTGTTCACATATTGTTTAATTATCCGAACAGATGCTTAAAGAAATAAGCAATGTTATGGAAAAGCTGAACGATTTTTCCGAAGAAGCCCGTATGCTTTTCTCCGCAGAACTTGCAGACGTCGGAGCTGTTTTGATCATTACCGTCTGTCTGAGAAGGCTCATCCGTTCCTGAATGCCCGCCTATATCATTACGGCAGACGTCGCAGATACCGTCATTATCGTCGTCCTTGTGCACGCCTGTGGCATTGAGCGTATCGCGTTTGGTGTGGGAGGCGTCTCTGGAACAGACGTAGAGGATATAGCCGTCGTTTACGCACGTGGGCTCGACTCGCTCAGTCTCACGGAAATCATGTCCGAGGGCGGCTGTGTTCTCGGTGTATGTATCTCCGCACGCGGGACATCTGTAGGTCTTCACGCCCTGAGACGTACACGTGGAAGCAACAGTTGTTTCTTCATAGCTGTGGTTTCCGTTCAGGTCGCAGACCGCGGCGGCATAGCTTACGGGCTCGACGGTATCCGAAGCGCTTTCGAGCTCTTCAACAACGTACATGCTGAAGTGGTCCGCATAGAACACAAGATAACCGTTTTCGATCTTCGCCGAATAGGTCTTCTGGACGCCCTGTTCGTTGACGCGGTACACTGTAACGTTGGGATTGTTGTAGCCCTGATTGGTCCACGGGACCATGATCTTGATAGTACTGCCCTCGGCAGGCTGGATAGAGGTTCCGGCTTTTTCAAGATTCAGATCCATGTACGTCTGGCCACGTCCGTTTGCGCGGGTTTGGAACGTGAGAGTGTGCTGTTCCGTTTTATGACATACGGAACATACGAGAGTGTCAACGAGAGTGTTGCCCTCGGCGTCTCCCACTATGGCGCTGAAACGGTGCTGAGTGGGTTCGAGACGTTCTTCACTGATCTCGCCGCAGGAGCATTCGCTTACTATAACCAATCCATCCGTGCAGGTTCCCTTAACCGCAGTCTGCTTAAAGGCGTGAACGTGCTTCGGGGAATAAATCGCGGTAAATACCATGTTACGGGCGGGCATTGTGTGAGGAACAGCGGGTGAGAATCCGGTGAAATCGAGCTCTTCGGTGCCTTCAACCTCAGGAACGGTGATAACTTCTCCGAAGGAATACTCTTCAACGGTCTTCTCTCCGTTCACATCCCATGTTACGGTGTAGACCTCACTGCTGACGTTTGAAGCCTCAAACTCAGCGTAACTGCCGGATATCACGGTCCCTTCATCTATGTTCCACTGAGCAAGCTCAGTCTGAGGAGCGCTGATCACATCGCCGAGAGAACCCTCGTAAATGCGGTAAACCTCGCCGTTGAGAGTGAACACAACAATGTTCCTTTCGGATTCAACGGTAACCTCTTCGGGAAGCGCAAAGGAGGCAACTCTCTCATCCCCTACCTCAACATAAGCTTCAGCGGTGTTTGTGGCGTAAACGCCGGGAAGAGTTTTGTTGAGCGAAGCCTCAAATGAAACCTGCGCGACATAAGCTGTCTTTCCGTCGGAAACGGTCTTTACTGCGGGAACGCCTGATATACGGATCGTTGTCGTGCCGTCAGCATTTCTTGAAACGGAGATATTGCCGTCGGCTATTCCGTATTCGGAGGCGAGACGGTCTCTGAGGGTGTTTTCCTGCTCAAGAGTGAGAGTGAAATCGCTGCTGAGCGTATCAACAAGATTGCAGCGATAGAAGTCGAGCTTCTTATAAACCGAAGAAACAAGAATCTTCGAGAATATGTCGCTGAGATGCTCCGCATTGTTAACGGACATATAGTATCCGTCGTTTACCTTATCGCCGAAGCTGTTCATGGCGACAGCGTCGGGATAGTTGGAGGAAACAATATTGAGGAAGCGGTTGAAATCGTAGGTGACGACTTCCTTCTGCTTTGTTCCGATTTTATCATATCTGCCTGTTCCGGTTATGCCGTCGGAAGTGTTGTCAAACTCAGCGGCGGCGTCGGCTGCGGCGTCAACGCCTACTGTGTAGAGCTTGACTCCGAGAGCCTTGATCTCGTTTGCATAGGTCACGGCAAGAGGAGCGACCGCCTGGATCTCATCTCTGTGGGAGGAAGCGGACGTGGGATTACCGTCCGTTATAAGGACGACCACCTTTTCCCTTCCGTCGCCGCCGGTCTGAGCGAGGATGTTCTGAGCCATCTTAAGACCGAGGTGTGTGTTGGTGGAGCCGCCGGAAGTGAGTCCGTTTACGGCGTCAACGAGCTTACTGTTTACTCCGAGGATGTTTCCTGTGGACATAAGAGCGTCATCATAGTAATCGCTCGCCGACGTGTAGCTGACAAAACCGGTGTTGTTCGTAACGATAAGTCCGGTGTTCTGATACGCCGTCATGCCTGAATAGCCGCTGACGGTCCGGCCGCTTGCGAAGCCTACCAGAGCAACTCTGTGATCGGCTCCTGTGGCAACGGCGTTATCGTTGAGAGCGGTGAGGAAAGACAGCGTGCAATCCTTAAGGGAGTCCAGCTTGGTGGTCTCAGAGTTGCCGAGAGTTTCCGCCATTGAGCCGGAGAGGTCCAAAACAAGAATGACGTCGACGGGCTTTGTTGAAGTGGACTCAAATTTTACAAGCCGTGACGCGGCGCTCGCGGTGAGAGTTATATTTGCAACTCCGTTTTCAAACGCATCCACCTTCTTTTCGGTGTTGAGTTCGGAAACGTTGTTAACGTCGATGGGTGTGTAGACAGCGTTTACAACAAGGTTTTCATCGTTGAGATCATAGTCTGACCATTCAACCGTGTAGTTGGCCCTTTCGGGAGGTGCCGGTTCTTCAATAAACCTGTCGCCCTGAGTGTATGTTACGACGGCAACGATCTCTCCGTCGGCAGTGAACGTAACGGTGTAGGTTTCCCTTACAAGCGCGTCAACGATCGTTTTATAGTTATGCTCCGGGTCGCGGGAGCACTCATAATAATCATATCCTTCAACGCCGTAGTCGGGAGCAAGGCATTTATCGTCTATCTTATGGTAGTCGTGTCCGAGCGCCTCGATCTCTGTACCGGGAATAAGGACGGCGTTGCATCCGTTGCAGATCACGTCTCCCGTGTAGCCGGGAAGCGTACAGGTCGGAGACTGTTCATTAATTATTCTGGTTCCGTAGTCGGCGTGGTTCGCAGAATCAAGGACCACGAACTCATTTTTTGTTCCTCCGCACACGGAGCAGGTGTAGCGCATAACGCCCTGATCGGAGCAGGTGGAGGCTGTAATGAGAACGCCGTCATCCCAGGCGTGAGCCTCGGTCTCGGTGTGGGAAGCGCTTCTCGAGCAGACGCGGATATGGTTCTCCGTTCCGTCGGAGGTCCATTCGCCCCAGTCGTGATCGCCGTAACCGGTGCTGCTTCCGCTTTCAAGAACAGCAGAGCAACCGAGACATACGGTATCTCCCGTGTAGCCTTCAACGGTACAGGTGGCGTCGGCTGCGTTTACGGTTTCAGTGCCGTAATCAGCGTGATTTGAAGGATCAATCGCAAGGGTTTCGGTGCGTACTCCGGCGCAGGAAACGCAGGAATACACCTTTGTTCCCTCTTCCTTACAGGTGGGAACCTTGGCAACGGCGCCATCGTCCCAGGAGTGGGCCTCGGTTTCGGTGTGAGAGGGATCGTTTACGCAAGTGCGGAAGTGTGTTCCGTTTTCGCCGGGCTTCCATTCACCCCAGATGTGAGCAAGCTTCTCCGTTGCGGTTCCGCGAACGAGGACCTCTCCACAGCCTGTGCATACAACGTCGCCGGTATATCCTGCGGTTCCGCAGGTCGCTTCAACAGCATTCAGAACCGTTGTTTCGTAATCCGCATGGTTCGAGGAATCGATGGTGATCTCCTCTGTTTTTTCAGCGCCGCATACCGTGCAGTCATATTCCATGCTTCCGGTCTCGCAGCAGGTGGCGGTTTTAACAAGATCGCCGTTATCCCATTCATGAGCAACGGTCTCTATATGATTCGGATCGTTTTTGCAGACTCTTGAGTGAGTACCGTCGCCGTTATCGGTCCATTTATCCCAATCGTGTCCCACAGGCTCGGTCTCGCTACCGGCGATTATGGTTTCGCCGCATGCCAGGCAGACCTTGTCTCCGGAATAGCCGGGCTCGGTACATGTGGCGTCGACCGCGTTTCTGATCTCATATGCGGAATCGGCGTGATTCGTGGGATCCGGTTCAACTATCTCGTTTTTCTCGGCTCCGCAGACGACGCAGGTCCTGAAGACCTCGCCCTCCTCGGAACAGGTGGCCGCCGTGATAACGGTCCCGACGTCAAGAACATGTCCCACAACTTCCACATGGGAGGGATCGTTGGCGCAAACGCGGGAATGAGTTTCGCCGTTGAGATCGTCGGACCAGGCGCCCCAGGCGTGACCCGTTGCGGGAGTAACGGAAACCTCGGTCTCTCCGCATACCTTGCAGGTGTAGGTTATGGAGCCTTCCGAAGAGCAGGTGGGAGAAATAATATTGGTTGCTTTGTAGGTATGCTCGGTGTGGTTCTTTGTGCTGAGTCCGTATACGAACAGGTCGTCAAAAGCGTTCTGCGAATAAGTGTCGCGGTTAATGCCCCTGGTCATCTTGAGATAGTTCACAACATAGCCCCACTCCCATGTGAGCGAGCTGAGAATTATATGGCCGTTGCCGTAGGGGAACTCAACAAGGGTCGGAAGAGCCTTGGCGTTCTGCATTATAACGTGGCTGTTCGCGGGAAGGGTTGAAGGATCGTAGCAGGTGTGGATAACGTAGTTGCTGTAGAGCAGCTCATCGTCTATGGGCTTGAGATCCGTGAGAGCGCCGGTGACTATATGGTGATTGAAGTCAACGATATAGGTGTTTCTTTCAATACACTTGTTTACGATCACGTCTCCCGGCAGTCTTCCCAAGATAACGCCGTTTGCCCAGCCGTATTCACAGGTGCCGTAAATTACCACGCCGCCGTTCGAGGCAAAGCTTTCAAGATCGGTTTTGTAGGCCGCAAGCTTATTATAAGTTGCGGTGGTCTGATCGTTTGGTATATATATAATGGAATAACCGGTAAGGTCCACGTTCGGGAAGTCGTCTGTTGTGGAAAGGTTCCATCCGGTAATGTATCCGTCTGTAACGAGCTTGTTGAGCACAACGCTCTCCGAGCCCTTGCCCCAGGGGACCCTGTCGCCGAGAACAAGAACGTAGCTGTCCTCTCCGAGCCTCGGAATGGTTTCGGTATATTCGTCGCCGCAGATAGTGCATCTGTAGTTAATGCAGCCGTCCTGCGTGGTGGTGGCATGGCTGTTGCCCACAATGGCGTAATCGTGAGAATCGTCGGCGGAAAGGATCTGAGTGTAGGTGTCGCCGCAGACGGAACAGGTGTAAACCACGTTTCCGTCGGTCTGACCGCACACGGGAGCGGTGCGGGAGGTGACGTCGTAAACGTGTTCAGCCGTTGTTATCTGTTCGTAGCTGTCGCCGCAGCGTGTGCACTCGGTGCGGATAAGTCCGTTTTGCGAACACGTGGCCTCGGACACCACCTGTGAAACGTAGTCGTGGCCTAGAGGAGCAACGTTTACGTTAAACGTTTGTCCGCAGTCTGCGCAGGTATAGGTGTAGGTTCCCTGCTGCTCGCAGGTGGCTTCAACGGTTACTTCGCCGTTGTTCCATCTGTGATTTTCCGGATCGACAGCCTTAAGCGTAACGCTTCTGATAATACAAGAAGAGAATATCTTATTATCAGTAGCCGTCAGATAGTAAGAATGACCGGCCTCAAGAAGAGATCTGTTTATTGAGACTGTATAAACGTCCCAGTCTTTATCCGTTGTCACCGTTCTGAGCTCCGTTGACACTCCGGTCTGAGCGTCAACTATGCTTATGGTGGCTTTGTTCATACTCTTAATAATGCTTCCGCGAAGAGTCAGAGACGCATATATGCTTATCCCTTCGGGGATCTGCATTGACGGAGTAAAGGCAAGGCCGAGACGCGAGGTCTTGTGCATATAATTGCAAATCAGGTCATAACCGCCGTTGCTGACAGAAGCTTCATCGTAGTTATACTGGTTGTCAACGTGATATGTTGAGGCGGATGAACCGGAAAGCCTTCCGCTGTCGAAAAGGACCTGATATACTTCGCCGCAGCGAGCGCAGACGTAACCGGAAGCGCCGTTGAAATAGAAGAATTCTTCGGGTGAAACAGCAACGGGATCGTGGCCGAGAGCAGAGGAATAAGTGTTCTGAGTGCCGCCGCAGGAGGAACATGTGGCGGTCATAACGCCTCTCTCGGTGCAGGTCGGAGCTTTTGTTTCAACGCTCGGGCCGTAGCTGTGGCCGGTTGCTGGAATATCCTCGGTTTTTGTTTCACCGCAAACAGTGCAGGTATATGTAAGCGTACCGGGAGCGGTACAGGTGGGCTCCGCCGTTCTGACGGGATCGCCGAACGTGTGGGCGGGAGCCGAGTAGTTAAGGGTGACCTTACGGACGTAAACGACCCACCCGGAAACCTCTTCTGTGAGTTCAAAATGATAATTATGTCCTTTTGTTATAAGAGAAACGCTGAATTCTATGTCTGTTGAAGACCACGTTCCGTTGTTGCCTTCAAGCTGACCGATCCTCGTTCTGGTTCCGGTGTCGTCGTCCACAAGGAAGATGCCGTCTACTTCGCCGCTTGCCCGGTCAACGTCATATGCGTATACGTTGAGTGAAAATGAAGTATAGTTATCCTGAAGAGCGGCAAACTGAGTACCGAGTCTGATCGTTCTTACCGCGGCAGCCGAATAGGTCGAATAAAGATCGCAACCGTTGTTCGTGAGGGAGGCGGTGTCAAAATTATACGGAGATGAAGTGGTATACTTTTTTGCGGATGCTTCGCCGAGGCCGCTGTTGAAAACCTCAAAAGATCCGCCGCCGAGCTTTGGAAGATTGGTTATAAAAACATTGCCGCAGCGAGAGCAGGTTGACGACATCTGCCCCATTGCGCCGCAGGTGGGTTCAACGGTTGTCTGAGCCTCTGAATAATCATGACCGAGAGCCGCTATAGAGCCGGTCTGTCTCGCCTGGCATACCGTACACTCGCGAGCCTTAAGGCCGTTTGCGGTACAAGTGGGTTCGCGCTCAACAGTCCATTCCTCAGGATAAGTGTGAGACGCGTAATATGACTGTTTCTGTTCTTCGCCGCAAACGGAGCATACGCGAGTCTTCTCTCCGGCCTGTACGCATGAAGCCGAGACGGTTGTTATCGTCCAGGAACCGTAGGTATGAGATATTGTTATGGGAGAGGTCTGCTCAAAACCGCAGACCGAGCAAACGCGATACTGTTCGCCGGGCTGAGAGCATGAAACAGCCTCGGTGCGTGTGGTCCACGCGCCGTAGGAATGGCCTTTCATGGCAACTGTTCTTGATTCGGTGTAATTGCAGCGGGAGCAAACGCGCGTTTCAAGACCGTTTGTAGCGCACTGAGCCGCGGTGACCGTAGTCCATGCGCTGAAATCATGCCCGAGAACGTCGACAAAAACTCTTCTGATGACCTCTCCGCATTCGGAACATATCTGGTCGTTTGCTCCGCGCGTGGTGCAGGATGGGGCAAGCACACTGACCGTTGAGCCGTAAAGATGCTCCGAAGGATCAGCTTTTTGGGGAGCGTCTATTATATATCCATCAAACGGCAGGCCGTTCCATTCCACGCTCGCGATATATTTTGTGCCCGCTTCATATTTGCAGGTCTCGCCGACCGGAGAAGAGATTATGTTGTCTGTTGACACTTCCTGCTGCGAACCGTCGAGGGAAACGAACGTGGCGGTGGCGCTGCTGAAATCAGCCGCCCAGGTCCAGGAGGGGTTATCCGTGCGAAGATATGAGAGTATATCCGGTCCCGTAACAGTGGCGCTCTTGTAAGTGGAGCCGCCTCCGCCGGATACAGTGCTTGAAGTCACATCGAAAGAACCGAAGTTATAGCATTCGTACACACCGATATAGGAATTAAACAGATAGAGGTCAACTCTGGTGGTGATGGTCTGCCCGGTGTAAAACATATTATTTTGGTTACATATATTGGCGCCGATGGTTATTCTTGTCGGGAAATACCGGCTGGTGAACACCTCGGTCTGACAATCCGCCGGTTCTTTTTGAGCCCATGTGGTTTGAAAGCTTCCGCTTGAAACAGCAGACTCGCTTCCGGAAACGTCTCTTCCGTAAACGGAAAGCTGTCCTCCGCCGTCCTGACCGTCGTAAGCGGTGTCGGTAAAGGTTCTTACAAACTTAAAATAATACTGATAGGTTTCGTCTACCAGCGCGTGCGCCTTGTCGCCGAAGGCCCCCGTCATGACGCCGAACGGCAGCACGATAAGAACGGCAAGGACAACGCTCATAGCTTTTCTTAAATAATTACCCATAAATTACTCCTGCCTTTTGAAAAAAATTCCAAATAATAATACCATTGATACCGTTAGATATCAATGGCAAAAATAAACAAAGTTAAGATATTTTATTCGATTTTATTGTGTTAATTATCGTTTTCGAGCTTCTGATGCGACTGGAGCTTGAGGTAGGCGTTGATGAAGCCGTCGAGGTCGCCGTCCATAACGGCGTTGATATTGCCGTTCTCGTAGCCGGTGCGGTTATCTTTAACAAGCGTGTAGGGCATGAAAACGTAGGAGCGGATCTGGCTGCCCCAGCCTATCTCCTTTTGGTCGCCCTTGATGTCGTTGATGGTGTCGAGGTGCTCGCGCTCTTTTATTTCAATGAGCTTCGACTTGAGCATAGTCATAGCAACGTCGCGGTTCTGGTACTGGCTCCTCTCGACCTGGCACGAAACGACTATGCCGGTGGGGATATGGGTTAAACGGACGGCGGAGGAGGTCTTGTTTACCTTCTGTCCGCCGGCTCCCGAAGCGCGGTAGACGTCCATTTTGATGTCCTCGGGGCGGATGTCCACCTGGATGGTGTCGTCTATTTCGGGCATGACCTCAACCGACGCGAAGGAAGTGTGGCGGCGGCCGGAGGCGTCGAACGGAGAAACGCGCACAAGGCGGTGAATGCCCATTTCGCTCTTGAGGTAGCCGAAGGCGTTTTCGCCCTCAATGAGGATGACGGCGGATTTTATACCCGCCTCTTCACCGTCGAGGTAGTCGATGGTGGTGGTCTTGAAGCCGTGGCGCTCGCCCCAGCGGTGGTACATGCGGAAAAGCATCATGGCCCAGTCCTGAGCCTCGGTGCCGCCCGCGCCCGCGTGGAACGTAAGAATGGCGTTTTTGCTGTCGTATTCGCCGGAGAGAAGAGTTTCAAGGGTCTGCTTTTCGAGCTCCTCCTTTATTGCGGCAACGCTCGAAGCGCACTCGTCGTAGCTGCCCTCGTCCTCCTCCTCGTTGCACATCTCGATGAGCGTGAGGGTGTCGTCGAACTCGTTTTTGAGGTCGGTGTATTTTTTAACTTTATTCTTGAGCCCCGCAAGCTTTTTGAGAATGGCGTTTGAATTGGCAACGTCGTTCCAGAAGCCCTCCTCCGCGGTCTGAGCCTCGAGCTTTTCTATCTCGGTTTTGAGAGTGTCGAGGCCTATGGCGTCCGCGAGGTCCGCAAGAGGCTTCTCGCTTTCAAGGAGACTGAGCCTTAATTCCTCATACTGAAGCATAATCTATATACGCGGCGAAATCGCCGCTCCTTTCATTATTATTGAGTTTTCAACTGTATATTATATTAAAGATTGCCATTCCTGTCAAATACTTTTGCCGTTTTTTCAAAAAATCCCGCTTTTTTATTGAAATTTTTCCCGATATTGTATAGAATATAAAAGAAAATAAATAAAAAGCATAAGAAAGGTAAAAATCGACCATGAAATATACAGGTGTTGAATGCGTCGCCTGCAAACAGATATTCGATGAAAACTCCGACGCCGTCGTGTGCCCCGTGTGCGGCGCTCCGCACCACAGGGAGTGCTGGATGCAGACCGGCAAATGCGCGATGAACGACCTGCACGCTCAGGGCTACGCCTGGGTTTTCCCGCAGGAGATACTTGAAGCGAGGAAAAAGGAAGAAACAGCGGCGAAGCCACCCGAAAAAGAAAAGCTCGACATAAAGCTGAAAAACGGAGAAAACATTATCGCCTGCCCGAACTGCGGCGCGGCGAACTACGAAAACGACATATACTGCCTCAGGTGCGGCTCCAAGCTAAACGGCGAAGCGCCTCCCGAGGACGACGGTGAAGAAGACCGGGGCTTTTTCGCTTCCGCATTCCGCGAGGGCGACCGTTCCGACGGCTACTACCGCTCGCTTCGCGACGATTTCGACCGCTACGGCGGCATCTCCCCCGACGCGCTGATAGACGGCATCCCGTGTTCGGAGTATTCCGCTTTCGTGGGCGGGCAGAGGCCCGGGAAGATAATCAGAAGGATATCCACCCTTGAGCGTTACGACCGCAAGATATCGTGGACGTGGGCGGCTGTGATATTCGGGCCCGTATGGTTCCTGTGGCGCAAGATGAAAAAAGAGGGGCTCATACTCTGCGTTGCTCTTTTATTCCTCGCGGCAATGTACGCCACACTGGAGATCAACCCCACCGTCGTATCCTACTATAAAGAGATGATCGGCATAGCCTCGAACGCGGCGCGCGGCGAGCTCTCAATAAGCGAAGTCCAACAGGAGCTTTCGGAGCTGCAGGGGGAATATATGGATAAGATAGCCGATAGTTATTCAACCGGCAGGCTCGTGGCGCTCGACGTCATACAGTATTTTGCTATAGCCGGCATACCGGTAATCAGCGGGGCCTTCGCCATGCACCGCTACAGAAAAAAAGTCAAAGAAGAGATAATGGAGATCCGCTCACAGTGTTCGAGCATGGATGAATACGCCAGGGCCCTTGAAAGCAGAGGCGGCACAAGCTCCGCCGGCGCAGTGGTCGGCATTATCGCGGTCGTTCTGGCGGTAATGTGCGTTATGTATTTGCCCTTCGCCATTTCGATGCTGGTTTGATCCGGGGCAACAGAGAAGGAGAAAGAAAATGAAAGTTACAAAAGCGGTCATACCCGCCGCGGGGCTCGGAACAAGAGTGCTGCCCGCGTCGAAGGCCGTACCGAAGGAAATGCTCAACATCGTGGACAAGCCCGCGATACAGTATCTTGTGGAGGAGTGCGCCCGCTCCGGCATAACCGATATCCTTATCATTACGAACCGCGGAAAGGGCGTCATCGAGGACCATTTCGACTATTCCTTCGAGCTTGAACAAAACCTGAAAAAGGACGAGAAGAAGGCAAAGCTCTTTGAGAGCGTCCACGCAGTTGCGGATCTGGCAAACATATATTATATCCGCCAGAAGGAGACCAAGGGCCTCGGCCACGCGATACTCACCGCCGAGAATTTTGTGGGCAGCGACCCCTTCGCGATACTCTACGGCGACGATATCATTTTAACGGACGAAGGCGTGAAGCCCGTTACCGCACAGCTCATCGACGTTTTTGAAGAGAGCGGCAAATGCGTGTGCGGAGTTAAAGAGTGCAGCGAGGAGCAGGTGATGAAATACTGTACGCTTGACGTGACTCCCCTCTCGAGCAACGTATACGACGTTCACAGAATAATCGAAAAGCCGAAAAAAGAGGATATACTCTCTTATTTCTCCATTCTCGGCAGAAACGTAGTAACACCCGACGTTTTCGATCTTATCAGGAACACGAAGCCCTGCGAAAAAACCGGCGAGGTATATTTTTCGGAGGCTCTCTCGGCCTACGCGGAGAAAAACAGGCTCGCAGCGGTCGATTTCTCGGGAACAAGGTTCGACATGGGCGACAAGCTCGGAATTATGCAGGCAAACTGTGAGGCGGCTCTCAGGCACCCCGAAATAGGGGAAGCGTTCAGACAATACCTTAAGGATCTCGCGAAAAAGCTTTGATATGGAACAGTTGAAGAAAAACGACGTTATAACGCTCGATATAACAGGCATAACGTCCGAAGGCAGCGGAGTGGGGCGCTTCGGCGGCATGGCCGTGTTCGTCGCGGGAGCGGCCGCCGGAGATAAACTCGAAACCGTCATAATAAAATCAAAAAAGAATTACGCGATCGGCAAGATCGTGAAGATAATAACGCCGTCGGAGGACAGAACGCCCTCCGACTGCTGCGTTTTTCCGAGGTGCGGCGGCTGCGTTTTCCGCCACATGACGTATGAAGCGGAGCTGAAATATAAACAGCAGCGCGTGAGCGACGCGTTTGTGCGCATCGGGCATATTGACGTCAAGGTCGCTCCGATAACCGGAGCGCCGGGCCCCGACCGCTACCGCAACAAGGCGCAGTACCCCGTTGAAATGGTAAACGGCAGGCTCCGAACCGGCTTTTACGCGCCATTTTCGCACAGGGTGATAAACTGCCGGAGCTGCCTTTTGCAGCCGGAGGAATTCGAGGGAATTCTCGGCGTTATCTGCCGCTGGGCGGAAAAATACAAGATTTCCGCATACGACGAAAAGACGCGTTCGGGGCTTTTAAGGCACATATATCTCAGAAAGGGCTTCGGTACGGGCGAAATAATGGTATGCCTCGTGATAAACGGCGGCAAAATATATAAAAAGGAGCAGCTCGTAAGCGAGCTTATAAAAGAAAACAAAAACATAAAAACGGTGCTGATAAACATAAACACGGAAGACACAAACGTGATACTCGGCAGCGAGAACGAAGTTCTTTTCGGGCCGGGGTATATAGAGGACGTTCTGTGCGGCAAGCGCTTCAGGCTCTCTCCCCTTTCGTTTTATCAGGTAAACCACGACCAGGCCGAAAGGCTCTACGAAAAAGCGGCTGAGTTCGCCATCGGCGGCGGCGCGAAAACGCTTGTGGACCTCTACTGCGGCACCGGCACCATCGGGCTCACGATGGCCGATAAGGTGGAAAGGCTCATCGGCGTTGAAATAGTCCCCGACGCCGTGAAGGACGCGAAGATAAACGCGAAGCTCAACGCCGCCGAAAACACGCAGTTCATCTGCGCCGACGCCGCAGCCGCGGCAAAAGAACTGAAAAACCGCGGCATACGCCCCGACGCGGTAATACTCGACCCGCCAAGAAAAGGCTGCGACGCGGAGCTGTTAAAAACCGTGGCAGAGATGGAGCCCGAAAGGATAGTATACGTTTCCTGCGACCCGGCAACGCTCGCAAGAGACTGCGCCGCGCTGGAGGCTTTGGGGTATAAAGTTAGTGAAGTTTGCCCGTTTGATATGTTTCCGAGAACAGCGCATTGCGAAGTTGTAGCGTCTTTGACGCTAAACTTCGCGTCGAGATAAATCCGCTGTACGGATTTTCGATATACGCTTCGCGTTCGATATGCGCTCTTCGTGCGCTCGATATGTCGCTTCGCGACAAGCGGTTTTTCTCGACCGTCTTGTTTGCCGACGGCAAACATATCGAATGCGTATACTGCGCATATATCGAATTGCCCGAACGGGCAATATATCGAATCGCACATCGAGCGATATATCGACATCAACGATATATCGAAATCAACAAGGAGATATATTATGACAGCATAGCTGCAATGAATTGCGCCTGACGGCGCATTAAAAGATAAATAAAAAACAAAATATCATAAAAGGAGCGATCAACATGCGTAACGCAAAAAAAACAATTTCCTTATTACTTTGTGCGGTTCTTACACTTTGGTGCTTTGCTTTTCCCGGAGCCGCCGGAGAGGCGCTGCCGGAGAGCGAGCATCCTTATCAAAACGATTTCACCGGCGAATGGGACTGCGGCGTGCCCGGCGCCGAGGGCTTTTATCTTACTTTTTCGGAGGATACGTTCTTTGAATGGGGGTCGCTGACCTTCACCAATATAACAAACGGCGAAACCGAGACCTACAGCGTTCCCGAATGGCGCGAGCTGCGCGAAAACTACCGCGATATGTATATCGCTATAAGCGTGCTGGTGACGGTGGGCGTTATAAAGATAGACGAAAAACCCGGCGACGTGCTTACGCTGACCTGCGGCGAAAACGAGATAGGAGAATTCTCCGGCGACGAGCTGGCGGGCAGGACCCTGTATATTCCCTCCGATTCCGTTCATCTGACGCTCACAACCGACTCCGACGGCACCGAAAAAGGCTTTACCGTAACCGGTATTTCCGCCGACGCGCCACAAGGCGTTAAAACCGTTTCTTATTCCTATGACGGCAGAACGACAGATAAGATCGTATGCTTCGGCGAAGGCGAAACAGTAACAGCGGCTCCCGTTGGACGTGTGGTTGACGGCAGAGCGTGCATCGGCTGGAGCGACGAGTCCGGCGGAGAACTTAAATATGACGGCGGAAAAGAGATCGAAACAGAAAAAGACCTGACGCTCTACGCTGTGTACGAAGACATCATCTTAAAGCCCGAGGAAGCCTTTAACTTCAATAACGACTACGATCCGTTTACAGTTGACTCCTATTCTTTCACAGATGAGGGCGAAGAGATCTTCCGTTATATCCCCTATTATATGAGCGATGAGGACTACGCAGCCATGCTGAAAAACCTGTGCAAGGTTTACGCGCTGTCCCCTGCGATGTATCCGCTGGCAGGCGCAGATCTTGCGCTGGCTGCTAGCTTCCCGCTGAGAAACTTCATGGGAGCGTGCTACGGCATCTCCGTTACCTCCGCTCTGCAGCATTTCGGAATGATAGATATGCTGTCTATGCAGGAGGAAGCGCAAAACGTGCGCGATCTGGAACCAACGCCCGAGCTTGTGAGCCTTATAAACTACTATCAGGCGCAGGCCACGCGCAGCATGCTCACAGACAACGCAGCGGTCAAACCCGGCAGCGCTGCCTACACCTGGCAGCTTAAGAAGTTATACGAAACCGTCAAGGCCGGCAATCTTGTCAGATTCGGCTTCTCGCTGCTTCAGAACCCCACGCCCAACCACGAGATTCTGATCGTCGGCGCCTACGACGATCTTAACGGAAACCACGTTCTGCTGACCTACGATTCAAACTACGGCAGCGAGTTCGCGGGGAATAATATTGTTACCACGTTCGTCATAAACCCCGACTTCACCTATATGGAATCAAAACAGTATAACTATGTCTACTGCTTCTACTGGTCCGATGATTTCAGCGGGTTCGAATCGGTAAACGTGGACGGCAGCGGCGATCCCTTCGCGCTCCAAAAAAGCTTTATAGAGCGCATCAAAGCGTTCTTTGTTATGCTGACGGATCTGCTGAAGAATTTCTTCGGTTCATTATTTTCAAAATAATTCGAAATATGTCCGTCGGACGCGACAAGCCTTCGGCGAGACACAAACTATTCTCAGGAGACTGCAACAATGATAAGAAACGTTGCTATTATCAGCCTTTCAAGCGGTATTCTCGGAGAGCCTTTTATCAGATTTGAGGTTGAAATCGGTTTGCAAAGACTGAAGAATTACGGTCTGAACGTCACCTTTACGCCAAACGCGCTTAAGGGCTTGGACTATATAAAGGCCCATCCCGAGAAAAGGGCCAAAGATCTTTTGCAGGCGCTGACCGATCCTCAAACGGACATGATACTCTGCGCCATCGGCGGAGACGACACCTATCGCCTGCTCCCATATTTATTCGATAACAACGAGCTTGAAAACGCCGCCTGCGGCAAAGTGTTTCTTGGATTTTCAGACACCACTATAAATCATTTTATGCTGCACAAGGCGGGCATGAGATCGTTTTACGGACAGGCTTTTCTGCCCGATATCTGCGAGCTCAGCAGCGAAATGCACCCCTACACAAGGCGTTATTTTGAAGAGCTCATACAAACCGGCACTGTAAGCGAAATAAAGCCCAGCGACGTATGGTATGAAGAACGAAAAGATTTTTCTCCGGACCAAACGGGCAAACCGCTTAAATCCCATCCCGACAGCGGATTTGAGCTTCTTCAGGGAGCGTGCGTTTTTTCGGGGAAGATCCTCGGCGGCTGCATAGATTCAATATATGATATGTTTGACGGCGACCGCTACGAAGACATGCCGAAGCTTTGTGAAAAATATGAGCTCTTTCCGAAAAAAGAGGACTGGAGAGGCAAGATCCTTTTGCTTGAATCAAGCGAAGAAAAACCGTCTCCGGAAAAATACGCGGCCGCGCTCGAATACCTGAAAAGGGCGGGCGTGTTTGATGCCGTGTCCGGCGTGCTCGCGGGAAAGCCGATGGACAACGTCTACGCAGAGGAATACAAACGGCTGCTGAAAGAGGTTATAGACGATCCGTTACTTCCTGTCGTTTTCAATCTCAACGTGGGTCACGCCATGCCGCGATGCATAATTCCGTTCGGAGTTGAGGCAGAAGTAGACGCGGATAAGCAGGTCATACGTTTCGCGAAATAACGATAGACAGCGAAAAGAATGTTTTAATACGCAGGAGTAAATATTAATGAAGCTAATTTACGCCAAAGAGAATAACCGGAAGGATGCCGAGATCAAGGAGTTAATATGAATAACACCGTTCGCCGGGCGGAAGAGAAGGATATTCCCGCCGTTATGGAACTGTTAAAACAGGTAAACCTGGTCCATTATGAAGGACGCCCGGATCTGTTTAAGCCCGCGACTAAATACACTGAGGACGAACTTCGCAGAATAATTGATAACGACCAAACGCCGGTGTTTGTCTGCGCGGACGAAAACGGCCGCGTGCTCGGCCATGGGTTCTGCGTTTTGCAGCGCCCCGAAAACACAAGGCTTCTCAAAGATATCCTCACGCTTTATATCGACGATATATGCGTGGACGAAAAGGCGCGCGGAATGCACGTCGGCAAAATGATATACGAGCATATCACTGAGTATGCGCGTCAAATAGGCTGTTACAACGTCACACTGAACGTGTGGAGCTGCAATCCCGGCGCGATAAAGTTTTATGAAAGTCTCGGACTGACGCCGTACAAGATCGGCATGGAGACGATACTGTAAAACACACTGCGTCAGCCGTATATCGCATTTGCCCGGCAAATATATCGCATTTGTCAAACAAATATATCGCGCGGCGAAAGCTGCATTCTGCACGGCGATAGCCGTATATTTCGGCGCAAGCCGCATATCCCGCAACGGCAAGAAAGGTTTATAGGCTTATGAAAAACTTTGAACTGAACAATTATACCTACCGTGTTATTTGCGACGGCAAAAACGAGGACGCGAGGGTAAGCTTCATTTCCGGTGAAAACACCCTCTCGGTTTCGCTCTCGGCAAAAGAAGACAGGCCCGCGTTCGTTTTGCTCGAATGGAGCTTTGAAACCGAAGACGGCCTCTATGTGCTCGGAGACGCGTGGGAGCGCAGCTACGGCGAGCTGTGCTTCAGAAAACCGGACGGAAAAAGGGCTCTGCCGTGGTATTTCGAGGCGACGAACAAAAAAGAGACCTTCTGCTTCGGCGTTAAAACAAGGCCGAACGCTTTTGTATGCTTCACCTACGGCGAAAAAGGAATAACGGCAAAAATAGACTGCAGAAACGGCGGCGGCGGAGTAAGGCTTTGCGGAAGAACAGTTGACCTTTGCACGTTCGTTTTCAGAAAATACATTAAGCCGCCCTTTGAAAGCCTTCAGGAATACTGCCGCGAGCTGTGCCCCGACCCTGTTTTGCCGAAGGAAAAAATATACGGCGGAAACAACTGGTACTACGCCTACGGCAACAGCAGCCGGGAAGATATTCTCGGCGACGCCGCTCTTCAGGCAAAGCTCTCGAAAGGCATTGAGAACAGGCCCTTTATGGTGATAGACGACGGCTGGCAGATAAACAGCACAGCCGGGCCCTACGTGCCGAACGAAAAATTCGGCGACATGAAGACCCTCGCAGATGAAATAAAAGCCCTCGGCGTGAGGCCGGGCATATGGATAAGGCTGCTCGACGACCCGTCGCAGGACCTTACCCCCGACATGCGCATCCTTCGCGACGGCGAAAGAAAATACCTTGACCCGACGAACGAAGCCGTTAAAGAGCTTATAACAAACACCTTAAAAAGAATGACGTCGTGGGGCTACGAGCTTATAAAGCATGATTTTTCAACAGTGGATATGTTCGGGCAGTACGGCAAGGACCTTACGGACTCCATAACCAACTTTTCCGGCTGGCATTTCGGCGACGAAACGAAAACGAACGCCGAAATAACGCTTGACTTCTACCGGCTGATAAGGGAGGCGTGCGGAAACGCCCTTATCATCGGCTGCAACACCGTATCTCACCTCTCGGCGGGGCTTGTTGAGATAAGCCGCACCGGCGACGACACCAGCGGCAGAGAATGGGCGCGCACCCGCAAAATGGGAGTGAACACCCTCGCATTCCGCCTTGCGCAGAATAAAGCTTTTTATCTTGTCGACGCCGACTGCGTTGGCATCCTCGGCAGCAATATTCCGTGGGAGAAAAACCGGCAGTGGCTCGACGTGCTCTCAAAGAGCGATACGGCGCTTTTCATTTCGTGCGGCAAGGCAACGGACCGGCAGAGCGCCGACATAGAAAAAGCCTACGCCGAAATACAAAAGGACCACGACATACGTCCCCTTGATATCTACGAAAACCTCACGCCGTCACACTGGCTTATCGACGGGGAAGAAACAGTATACGATTGGGATTGATCGATAAAAGCCGGTCTGAAGCACCCTGTAGCACGGCTGACCACAGCCGTCAGGAGAGCTACCTATCGAAAATAACATTTTGTAAGGCACAATCGTACCGATCGTTTCTACACAAAAAGGGTTTTTTCAGACCTATGGTTAGCTGACGGCTGTGGTCAGCCGTGCTACAAGGATAAGACCGACGCATTTCAGAATTGACGATCCATGGATCTATCAACAAAACTCTTAAAGGAGGCATATCTTTATGAGAAGACTGCTTATCGCTTTCACCATCGGCGCGGTCGTCACGCTCGCGGCGTGTTCGCTTATCAACTCAAAGCTGAAAGAAGAAGATCTCGATTCTCTCGACGACGAAAAATTCTTTGAGGCGCTTATGTTCAGGTGCGTTGACGACTATTCCGGAATAAACGACTATTTTGAGTCTGACGAGATGAAAACGATATATGTGCTGATGAATTTTGAAATAGAGCTTGAAAACGGCGGGCTCTGCCAGTTTTTCTGCAACCCGAGCGGCGAATGCGCTCCCTATGTGAGCGACGCTCTCGAGCAGGTCGGCGCGCTCGATATCAAAAAGATCTATGACGATTTTATTGCCGAAAACAATATAGACTTAAACGAACTTTCCTCGTTCGAAACCGACAGTGTTGACGATTATATCGAGCAGACAAAACGCTTCGATTACGAAAGCTTTGACGAACACATGCACGATAAAGACGACCTTCAGGCCCTTATAGTAGCTTACGCAAGATACCATATTGACGTGTTTTGAAGATTATGTTATGGATAATTATATTATAAAAGAAGAACTGCTCAAAATGCGGGATGAAAAATACCGCGATTTCCAAATAAAGCTCTTCCCCTCCGTTGACCCCGATACGGTGATAGGCGTGCGCACGCCCGATTTAAGGCGGTTCGCGAAAAGGCTCTTAAAGGAAGAGGACGTTTCGGGGTTCCTTGAAAGCCTCCCCCACGCCCTCTTTGACGAGAATCAGCTCCACGCCTTCATACTATGTGAAATTAAGGACTATGAAGCGTGCGTAAAAGAGGTGGAGCGTTTTCTGCCCTTTGTTGACAACTGGGCCACCTGCGACCAGATGAGCCCGAAAATATTCGCAAAGCACCGTCGGGAGCTGCTCGAGCATATAAAGAAATGGATAAAGAGCGATAAAACCTATACCGTAAGATTCGGCGTCGGGATGCTTATGCAGCACTTTCTTGACGACGGCTTTGATATCGCCTATCCGGAGGCGGTGGCGCAAATAAGGTCAGACGAATACTACGTGAATATGATGATCGCCTGGTATTTCGCGACGGCTCTGGCAAAACAGTATGACGCCGAGCTGCCGTTCATAGAAGAAAAACGCCTTGGGAAGTTCACCCATAACAAGGCGATACAAAAGGCAATTGAGAGCTACAGGATAACGCCGGAACAAAAACAGTATCTCAGAAGCCTTAAAATCAAATAAACGGCTTACTTGCTGCTTCAAAAAAAACGAAGCTTTACATTTCGGAATATTTTGATATAATATGAAAGTTGATATAAAATGAAAGAAATCTACAATCTCGACACAGCCGTTCCGGTCCCGCATGATTGCGTGATAAAAAAAATAAACGTCAGCCAAGGTTTTATTGAGTTTATTTTTGAAGACGATATATCTTATCACGATTCAATTAAAGCCATAAGACCTGACGCGAAATCACTGGTCGTAAGGTATCACCTTATTGAAGCCGACGGGTTTGAAGTATACAAATGGAAGAGAAACAGGCTGTTGAAAAATAAAGGCTGCTTCAAAAGAATCAGCGGCGAAGAGCTTATAAAGCTGACGCAGGGCGGGCTCGAATATCTTTACCACAACGTAGGCTTTAACTCTGTCATAACGAAGCTCTTTTCAAACGGCTACATTATTGTCGACGCCGAAGCGGACTATATTGAATTTGAGTGGAAATAAAACGCATATTGAAAGAGGATATAATGGCCATTGAAAAGGTAAAGGATTTTTTTAAGCAATTCGGCATAGAAGACCGCGTAAGGGAATTTCCCGTGTCAAGCGCAACGGTGGAGCTCGCGGCCGCCGCGCTTGGGTGCGAGCCGAAGCGCATTGCGAAAACGCTTTCGTTTGACGTAAACGGGCAGACCGTGCTTATTGTTGCGGCGGGCGACGCGAAGGTGGACAACTCCAAATTCAAGGCGCAGTTTTCGGCAAAGGCTAAGATGCTTTCGTCCGACGAAGCCGAAGGCCGTATCGGACACGCCGTCGGCGGCGTTTGCCCATTTGCCGTGAACGACGGCGTGAAGGTTTACCTCGACGTTTCCCTTACGCGCTTTGAAACCGTCTTTCCCGCGTGCGGCAGCTCAAACAGCGCCATTGAGCTCACCGTGCCGGAGCTCGAAAAGTACTCGGGCTGCACACAGTGGATAAACGTGTGCAAGGGCTGGGAAGAGCAGGCTTAAAAACAAAAAAACGCACTCAGTGCTTAAATAAATATATAAAAACAGGTAATTATCGGAGGAAAAATGAAAAAACAGATTCTATGCGTCATTCTGACAGTCATCACCGTTCTTTCAGCGTTTGCGGCGCTGGCCCCCTGCGCCGGCGCGATCATCACCCCCTATAAAACGGGCGACACCATAACGCTGGGCTCATATCCCCAGACGCTTGTCACCGACGCCGCCCTTATAAAAAAGCTGAACTCCGCGAGCGCGGCTCCGCAGACCTACCAGTATTACGCCGGCGACGGCAGCTACGGAAGCATGAAGCTCCAGTCCTATATGTATTATAAGGACGCGACGGTCGACGGAGTGAAATACCGCGCCATCAACATAACCAAGTACCGCCCCGACAGAACGTTTGATGAGTTCATTGACGGAGGTTATCAGAAAGACCACGACTTTGAAACGAACAAGCTCTACTGGTTCCGCTTCGATCCGGTTGAATGGACGGTCCTGGACCCCGAAAAGGGCCTTCTGATATCAAAATATGTGCTCGATTCCCAGGCCTTCCAGAACGTTGTGTACCAAGTAAGCGACGGCGTTGAAGAAGGCTACTACTACGACGAGGAATACGGCCGCTACCGTTATCATTACGCATCCTACGTATATACGAACGACGCGAACGGAACCGTTTTCTCCAACCGCTACGACACTTCAACGATACGCACGTGGCTCAACTCCACCTTCTACAACACGGCCTTCACCGCCGCGCAGAAGAAAATGATAGTCCCGCAGACTCTGACCACGCCGGATTTTGACAGCGAAAGCGGAGTTTCCTACACCACGACCGATAACGTATATCTCCTTTCATCCGAACAGGCGAACGATCCTTCCCTTGAAAAAACCGACAGATGGGGCGATACCTACAGTATCATCAGCACAGGCAACACCGACTACGCCCGCGCGCAGGGACATTCGGGTTCGGACTACAGCAGCTACACCAACTGGCTCCTCCGCTCTCCCGGAAGCAACAGCGGGATAGTTAAATCCTTCGGAAGTTATGAAACCACAACCTACACGTTCAAAACATCGAGCGGCGTACGCCCTGTGATAACCGTCAATTTCAACGATAAAAAAGGCGGCGACGTTGACGGCGACGGACAGATAACCGCATCCGACGCGCGTCTGGCGCTGCGCATATGCGTGAACCTCACCTACGTTCCCGATGAAAGAAAATTATTTGCCGACGTTGACGGCAGCGGCGACGTGACCGCCGCCGACGCGAGACTTATCCTGAGATATTCGGTGCGCCTCGAAAACGACAGCGCTCTCAGCCGCTTCTTAACGCCGCAGAACAACTTAACGGGCGAGGTTGAACAAAGCAAAAAGAAATTCCTCGGCGAAAAAACCGTTGGCGCGGGTAAAAAGCTCTCGCTCGGCGAAAGCCACGTTAAAAGGCTCGGTCTGTTCTTCAGATGGAAATCGTCGAACCCCTCGGTGGCTTCTGTGGAGCAGGACGGCACGGTTACAGCCCACAAAAAGGGCTTCGCCTGCGTTTATCTCACAAACGGCTTCTCGCGCTACTATTACTACATAAACGTGCTCAATTCCCTTCAGGAAAGGATCTACGCCCTTCAAAACAAATATCCTTCGGGCTACTACTGGAACGCCCACACGAAGAGCTCGAAATACCCGGCGGTCTCCGAGATACCCTGCTCCGACCACTCTTCGGGACAGTACGCCTACTGCATAGGTCAGTGCGCGGGCTTTTCCTACCTTATGAGCAACGAGGTGTTCGGCAACGCGCCTATATACAGGAACCTCAAGGTCCAGGACATAAAAATAGGCGACTACGTGCGATGCCTTCCCCACCATTCGGTGTTCGTTATAGACAGAGTGAACAAGGGAGAAATCGTGGGGTACGATATGTATGAAGACCAGAACTACACCGCATGGGCAGATGAGATCACGATCTGCGAATGCAACTGGGACTGCCGCTGCGGCATAAGCTGGGGAAGAACTATTTATCTTGACAATCTTTCAATTGATTCCTACGAGAGCTTTTCGAGATATAAATAATTGACCCCTCCGGCGCCTGAAAACATAAAACGTTTTCTTTTGGAAGGGTCGCAATAAACTGATTTTAATTGAGCAGGGCGGGTTTATCCCGCCCTCTCACGCTACTATAAGCGCCGCAGTACATACGGCGATCCAATTCAATTTCGAAGCATATTTTAGAGATAGGTATCTATCAGTAAACAAGATGTTTTCCTGTGGCGACAAGGCAGTTGATATCGTCGAAAGCGTTTTCCAGCCGCTCTTGATGATATTGAAAATAGCCGTTGTATATTTCATCAGTCAAACCTTTTTCGTCCCACTCACGTAAAACATCGCCGGTGGAACGTCCATATTTGCAGGCATAGCGCTCCACCAGAAAAAGGAAGAATTTCATTTCTTCCGTCATATCACTCACTCCTTAAATACACCGAATTGCGGGGATCGCCTGTGACTTTTTCCGATTCCCACATATCGAATATGGCGCGTTCCGAAAACTCCCACATCGCCATATCCGCGTTTTCCAGCAAATCATGTGTCTCTGAGGTCAAAAACGCCCTTGCGGCACTCATCTGATCCATATCGTATTTATCCATAATGCGTTGGATCACTTTTTTATTGTAATAATCAAGAGAAAAGTTCTCCATTCTTTTCATACGGAGATCACCTCCGTGCAGCGAAGAAGCGCGATTCCCTTTTCGGTTTTGAACGTATATTGATCCTTCAGCTTTTGCGGAAGCAGCCTTTTGATCGTTTCCGCCTCATCGTATCTGCCGTCAAGAAAAAGATCGATAACGGGAGCGGTCTGATCGTTTGCGACCGGACCGATCACAAGATCCCAGTCTTCCCTTGGCGCATATCCGGTCCTGTTCTTCACAACAAAACGCAGCCACTGAGCATCAGGCGAATCAAAACGAAGAACTCTCAGCGCCTCAATTTCGACTTCATTTATTTCATATACGCTCACAAAAGCCTTGCCCTGACGAAGACGAAGCGAGGTGCGTTTCGCCCATTTCGCAGCCTGATCAAGGTCGCTGGTGGTATAAAAGCCCTTGCCGAAATCAAGATCTCTTTGTATCTTTAAAAGTCTCGGCTCCCTGACCTCAACGTTGCTTCCGTGATACAATATCATACGAATTATACCCTTTCCTGTCCATCTGATATTACTATACATAAAAAACCAAAAAAAATCAAGCGGTACAAACAACAAAAAACCGGAAAAGGAGAGATCCTCTTCCGGAATTCTTTTAATGTGAGAACTATTCCTCGGTGGCTTCCTTGGCAACCTCGGCGGCCTCTTCAACAGCTTCTTCAACTGCCTGAACGGCGGCGTCGGCAACCTCTTCAGCGGCTTCTTCCGCTGTCTCAGCGGCTTCCTCAACAACTTCCTCAGCTGCTGCTGCGGCTGCTGCGGCCTCGGCTTCGGCCTTGGCGGACTCGGCTATGATGTCGTCAAAGGAGATGACGGCGGGGCCGTTATCAACGGGAGCGGCTTCCTCTTCCACGGGTTTTCTCTCGGGAGCGGGAAGGAGAGCCTTGATGGAAAGGCTTATTCTCTTTCTGTCGAAGTCGATGTCGGTGATCTTGACCTTGACCTCGTCGCCTATTGAAAGAACGTCCTGCGGCTTCTCTATGCGCTCGTTGGAGATCTGGGAGATGTGGATAAGTCCTTCCATCTTGGGGAAGATCTCGGCGAACGCGCCGAAGGTGGTCATTCTGACGATCTTAACGGTGATCTCGCTGCCCACGGGATAATCTCTCTTAAGAACTTCCCACGGATTGTCCTCGAGCTTCTTGTAGCCGAGGGAGATCTTTTTCTTTTCGGTGTCGAGAGCCTTGATTGTGACGTCGACAGTGTCGCCCACGTTCACGATCTCGGACGGGTGCTTGATCCTCTTCCAGGAAAGCTCGGTGCGGTGGATCATGCCGTCAACACCGGGAGCAAGCTCAACGAACGCGCCGTAGTCGGTAAGGGACTTAACGGTACCGGTGTACTGCTGGCCTTCCGCGGCCTCGGCCCAGAACTTTTCTCTGGCCTCTCTGCGGGCTGCGCCGGAAGCGGCCTTGATGGAGCCGACAGCCTTCTTTCTGCGGCGGTCGGTGTCGATAACGGTGAACTTGACGGTCTTGTTGAGCATATCCTCAAGACGGCCGTCTCTCGGCACTGTGGAAAGCGAAGCGGGAATGAAAATTCTTATACCGTTAACAAAAACAATAAGGCCCTTGCTGATCACTTCAACAACCGTTCCCTCAAGAATCGTTCCTTCCTTATTTGCTTCAACGATACCGTCCCAGTACTGGGCAACGTCATAAAGGCGCTTGGAGAGCATGATGGTGCCTTCCATATCGTTCGTCTTCATGATGATGAGATTGAGCTGGTCGCCGACCTTAAGCTCGGCGGCGGGATCCGCTGTGGGATCCGAGCTGTACTCATCGATCGGGATGTACCCGGTCTGCTTTCTGACTATATCCACCTGGATCTCATTGGCGGAAATGTGCATAACGGTACCAACGACCTTCTTGTCGTTATTGAGGACTGTGTTGAGGTTTTCCTCAAGCGCCTCTTCAAAGGACATTTCCTCAGGGTTCTCAGCAGCCGCTGCCTGTCCTTCGGCCACGGCTTCTGTTCCGATGTTTTCGATGATCTCGGACATTGTTTTTACTACCTCCTTAATTATACTATCCGGAGTGGACGCTCCGGCAGTAGCCCCGATCGATCTTACGCCGTTAAAATTTATTTCGGATAACTCCGCAGCGTTTTCGATAAGATATGAAGGACAGTTTTCTTTGCACACGCCGTAAAGCTTTTTTGTGTTCGAGCTGTTGCGTCCGCCTATAACAATCATCATATCGTTCTCTCCCGAGAGCTCCTGTGCCTCGGCTTGTCTGAGAGCAGTAGCATTACATATTGTATCAAATAGTTTAGCGTTTGTACAGAGGGAATTTGCAATTTTTTTACATTTTTTATACTCTTTTGCGTCAAAAGTGGTCTGAGAAACAAGAGAAACAGGCTCGTTTTCGCTCAAAACGGCGTCTGATATCAGTTTTTCGAGTTCAATAGCGCTCCCCACGACAAAAACTCTGCCGCCGGCGTAGCTCTTTATGCCCCGCACCTCAGGATGCTCTCCGTCGCCCGCAATAACAACGGTTCGTCCGGCGGCGCTCTCGCCATCCGCAATGGAATGTATGCGCTTGACGAACGGACAGGTCACGTCGCAGTATTCGATACCCGAGGCCTCGACCTCGGCGTTCATTTCCTTTGTTATGCCGTGGGTTCGGATAAAGAGCGTGTGCCCCTCGGGGACTTCCTCAAGAGAAGACACAACGGCAACTCCCCTGCTTTCGAGCTCTCTTATAAAATCGGGGTTATGTATGAGCGGGCCGAGCGTGCAGGCTTTTTTTCCGCTTTCGATATGCGTGAGCAGCATTTTTACCGCCCTGTCCACTCCGAAGCAGAAGCCGGCGGTTTTTGCGAGGGTTATTTTTACTTCACTCATCTTCGTTTTCCCTTACGAGCTTCACTATAAAGTCTATGACCTCATTAAGGCTCATTTCGGTTGAATCGATAACAACCGCGTCGTCGGCGGGCTTTAGGGGGGCTATCGCGCGGTGGCTGTCGTTATAGTCGCGCTGAACTATTTCGTCAAGAAGAGTTTTGTAGTCCACGGGGGTACCGCGATCTATGAGCTCCTTATAGCGGCGGTTTGCGCGCTCCTCGGCGGAAGCGGTGAGAAACAGTTTCAGTTTAGCGTCCGGCAGCACGACGGTGCCTATATCGCGCCCGTCCATTATGCAGTCGTTGTTTCTCGCGAGGCTTTTCTGCAGGTCGAATAAAAACGCCCTCACGGCGGGGATCGCCGAAACGTCGGAGGCCGCCATGCTCGCCTCGGGCAGACGTATCTCCTTTGAAACGTCCTCTTTGTTCAGATATACCTTCTGCTCGCCGTCTTCAAACGCGAGGGATATCTCTATTTCCCCGAGCATGGCAGTCACGTTCGGGATATCCTTTGTGTCGATATTTCTGCGAAGCGCGGCAACGCCCACGGCCCTGTACATGGCGCCCGTGTCAACGTAGATAAAGCCGAGCTCTTTCGCAGCTCCCTTCGCGGCGCTGCTTTTACCGGCGCCCGAGGGCCCGTCGATGGCGATATTGAACATGATGATTATTCCTTTCGATTAAAATTAATATCCAAATAAACTTTTTACTTCAAAATCCGTAGTATGGCGCACAACGACGACTGTTTTTTATAAAACGCAGTTTTTCGCTACAGAATAGATTCACGCGTTTCTTCCGGCGGCCGCGCCGGTGGAGAAAGCTATCTGCAGATTGAACCCGCCCGTGTAAGCGTCGGCGTCGACGACCTCTCCCGCGAAATAGAGTCCCTCGACAAGCTTGCTCTTCATTGTTTTGGGATCGAGCTCCTTTGTTTCAACGCCGCCGGAGGTGACTATCGCTTCCTCTATGGGGCGAAAACCGGTTATCCCGGCCTCGAGGTGCTTTAACAAATACACAAGGTCCTGCCGCTGCTCGCGGGTTATTTTGTTTACCTGCAGCCCCGGGCTTATGCCCGAAAGCTCAACTATCACGGGAATGAGCGACGAAGGAAGCAGCTTTTTGAGGGCGTTGCCGAGAGTCCTGTTTGAAAATTCCGTAAAATCCCTGAGCACTCTCGCGTCGAGCTTTTTTTCGTCGAGCGCGGGCTTAAGGTCGACGCTCAGCATATATTTTTTTGAGCCGATATCCCCGAGGTGAGCCGAAGCGCTGAGTATCACAGGCCCCGAGACCCCGAAATGCGTAAAAAGCATCTCGCCGAAATCGGAATATACCTCCCTTCGGGAAGCGGCCTCGTAAACCGTTACCGCCACGTTTTTGAGCGTGAGTCCCTGCGCCTTGCGCCAGAGCTTTTCGTCGGTTTCGAGCGGCACCAGCGAGGGACGGGTTTTTGTGACGGTGTGCCCCGCCGTTTTCGCGAATTTGTAGCCGTCGCCCGTTGAACCGGTCTGAGGATAAGAAAGCCCTCCGGTGGCAACGACGACGCTGTCCGCAAAAAAAGCGCGCCCGTCGGCGGTTTTGACCCCGGACACCCTGTTTTCTTCAAACAAAAGGCAGCTTACTTCCGCGCCGGTAATTATCTTCGCGCCGCTGCTTTTAACGAGCGAAACAAGCGCGTCCACTATATCGGCCGCGTTATCGGAGACCGGAAAAACCCTGTTGCCCCGCTCCACCTTCAGAGGAACGCCGAGCCCCTCGAACATATCCATTACGTCACACGGCATAAAGCGGGAGAACGCGCCGTAGAGGAATCTGCCCCCGCGCGGGATATTATCCATCAATTCGTTTATGAGAGTACAGGCGTTCGTGACGTTGCAGCGTCCCTTGCCGGTTATGCGCAGCTTTTTACCGGGGGACGCGTTTTTTTCAAGAACTGCAACGCTCTTCCCTCTTTCGGCCGCGAAAGCCGCGGCGGTGAGCCCGGCAGGGCCCGCGCCGATAACTATAACGTCAGTTTTCATCCTCTCACCGTCCTTTAAAAGAAATTATAACTCATATTAAAAATAAAGGCAATGATTTTTTAAAAAGTATTTGTAATCGGAAGGATTATGTTGTATACTGAAGAGTGGCTGTTATTTATCCGTCTTTCCCGAAGCGGGAGCCGAAAAATCAAAATGCTGAAAAGTTGAGGTGAAAGCTTTGCCGAAAAGCTACAGCGTCACGCTGGCAAAGATGATAAAAGATAATTTTCTGGAGATACTCAGCGTTCCCTCAGACCCGTCGGGGATATACGTTTCCTCTCCCGAGGTCAACCGCCCAGGGCTTATGCTCGCGGGGCACGACAGGTTTTTTGACCCTAAAAGAGTGCAGTTCCTCGGTCTCGGGGAATACGGTTTTTTGAATTCCCTGACAGACGAAGAGCGAAAAGAAAGCCTTGAACGCTTTTTCTCTGCAAAGCCCTGCTGCGTCATCATCACGCGCGGGCTCGAGCCTCTTGCCGAAATGAGAGTATTCGCCGAAAAATACGAGATACCGCTGCTCAGATCGAACGACTCGACCTCCGGCGTCATGTCCACGCTTATAAGCTACCTCGGAGTTGAGCTCGCCGAAAGAATAACCCGCCACGGAGTTTTGGTTGAGGTTTACGGCGAGGGTATTCTCATCATCGGCGATTCAGGCGTCGGTAAAAGCGAAACTGCCGTTGAGCTCATAAACCGCGGCCACCGCCTGATAGCCGACGACGCGGTCGAGATAAGGCGGGTATCCTCAAAAAGCCTTGTAGGCAGCGCGCCCGACAACATAAGGCACTTCATAGAGCTTCGGGGCGTGGGTATAATAAACGCCAGAAACATATTCGGGATAAGCGCGGTTAAAATGACCGAGCGGATAAACATGATAATAAAGCTCGAGATATGGAACGAAAACAAGGTATACGACCGCCTCGGGCTTGAGGACGAATACATGACGGTGCTCGGCATAAACGTGCCCGTGACCACCGTTCCCGTCACACCGGGACGAAACCTCGCCATTATCATTGAAACCGCGGCGATGAACAACCGCCAGAAAAGGATGGGCTACTCCGCCGCGAAGGAGCTTATGCAGAGCCTCGGCATGAATATGGACGAGGAGAAAAGCCCGCCGAACGTGCTTGAAGAGTGGCACTGACGTATCAGACAGGGTCTGATACGTCAAAGAAAAAAGAAAAAAGAGAAAAGATGAAAGATGAAATGAAGGACCTGCGGTCGGCATTTTATAATCAAAACGCGAAGCGTTTCCCTTTTTTCCTCTTTCCTCTTTCGTATTTCTTCATTAAAATATAATAAATAATAAAAAGGAGATAAACCAAACATGTACAGGGTAGGAATCGATCTCGGCGGGACCAACATCGTGGTCGGGATAACAGATGAAAAAAACAACATAATAGCAAGAGCCTCAAGAAAGACCAACGCTCCCAGAGCAGCCGAGCTGATCTTTGACGATATGGCGGCGGCGGTAAAAGACGCGATGGACTCCAGGGGCCTCACAAACGCAGATATCATTTCGATCGGCGTCGGCACTCCCGGCAGCGTGAACAAGGAGCTTGAGCTGATTGAGTTCGCCAATAACCTCGGTTTTGACAACGTTCCGGCCTACAAGCTTCTCAGAGACAGAACGGGCGTTAAAAACGTCTATTTTGACAACGACGCCAACTGCGCCGCTCTCGGCGAGGCTGTCGCAGGCTGCGGGCAGGGAGTGAAAAACTTTGTCATGATAACCCTCGGCACGGGCGTCGGCAGCGGGCTCATTGTCAACGGCAAGCTCGTTACCGGCCTCAACTACGCCGCGGGCGAGATGGGCCACACAGTCATAGTGTTCAACGGCCTGCAGTGCAACTGCGGCAGAAGGGGCTGCTGGGAGAAGTATTCCTCCGCCACCGCTCTTATCTCTCAGACCAAGGACGCCATGCGCCTCGATCCGTATTCGCTTATGTGGGACGAAGTCGGCGGTGACTACACGAGAGTCAGCGGACGCACCGCCTTCCGCGCTGCCGACAAGGGCGACGTGACCGCGAAAAAGGTCGTGAGCAGATACATAAGCTATCTCGCGTGCGGCGTGAGCAACCTTATAAACATCTTCCAGCCCGAGATTCTGTGTGTGGGCGGCGGCATAGGCAACGAGAAGGAGAACCTTCTCGCGCCGCTCAGAAAAATAGTTGCGTCGGAGATCTATTCGATCCACGCGAAAAAGCAAACAAAGATTATGTCCGCCACCCTCGGCAACGACGCCGGGATAATCGGCGCGGCGCTGCTTGACGAATGAGTGATAAAATGGATATACGCGAACGATTCGGCGAATATATTAAGGACCAA
>JAFSWN010000067.1 GCA_017450185.1 Clostridia bacterium
AACCGACCCTTCCTCTACTTGTACGTTATCAAAATACGCGGTGCCGATGGCTTGATCTATCCCCGCTTTTGCAATGATTCGATAAGTTGAATCCCAATTCGACGGTACAGTCATGGTTGCAGAAATACGCACCCATCCGTCTGTTACGCTTTGTTTCGGCTTGCTTCGTACCAGTTTCCAACCGTCGGCAGTGTGGTATCCGAAATAAACTATTGCTCCTGACAGGCTGCTGTTGCTTAAGGTAATGCTTGTCACCTTTACATATGCGGATATGGTGTATACCTTTCCAACTGCAACATTCGGTATAGTAAGCGGGTTCTGATATTCGTAGCGTCCGGTAAGTGAAGTGCTTTGTACCTTCATCGACGCGTTTCCGGCATACTTTTCGGAAGTGTTTTTCGATGCGCTTCCCGTGCCTGATTCGGTGGAGTTTTCAAACACCCAAGGCGAGAGGGAGCTGTCCTCGAAGTCTGCGTTGGGCACATAATTTCTTACGGTACCCTGTGCCTTTATATCGTAATTCAAAAGGTGCAGGTTGGTTGTATTGGACAGGCCGGTATACTGCTCAGGCGTGGAATACTTACAGAACGCCCCGTTACCGTCGGGATCTTCACAGCTAACCGTGTGTCCGAGGTGATCAAACATCAGTCTTTCTTTTCTTGAGTTTCTATCTGTAACTATGGTTTGTCCGGCGTTATAGTCAAAACTTAACTTTTGTCCGTCTGTACCGTTTAACCCTTTTTCAGTCAGGGTCTTTACACGTAACAGTGAATTACTGCCGTTATACGTATTGGTCCAGTATTCAATATTAACTTTTGCTCCGTATACGTCTGTAACGCTTGAAAGAGATCCATTCGTGTTATAGCTTAAGTTAATATTGCGATTACCGGGACGCGTTATTTTTGTAAGCCTGCCGCTTGTATATGTGAAGGTTGTTGAACGTCCTGCCGGGTCGGTCATCTTCGTTAAATAATTATTGCCGTCATATTCAAAGGAAATAATATGTCCGCCGCCATCGTGAACCTTTGATACGAGCGCAGTACCTGAAACAAACTCAACCCACATCTGCTTACCGTTGGTAATATCACATTTTCGGTTCATAAAGCCGTTGAATGTAAAAAAAGTCTCAATGTTCGAGCCGTCGTTTAACTTAAATGACGTCGTGTTGCCGCTGCTGTCTGAATATCGCGTAATAATTCGGCTGGGATAAAACTCATCCTCATAAAGTATGGTCGTACCGCTACCGCTTTTATATTTAAAATAGTGGCATGTGCCATCCGAGTCAATATACATATAAGGCCTGTCTTGGACACTGCTTGGCATTACCCGCTCATACAGATTCAATCGGAAGCCTTTTCCGAAGATTGCCGTGCCGGTGTTATAGTTTAAAGAATTGCGCCTTGAGCTGTCGAAAACATGGGATACTGAAACAGGGAAATAATTTCCAGTTGTCGATACGTCATCCAGAGTATAGACCAGGTTTCCGGTGTAGTCGCTTACGGACGCCACACCCATTCTGCCATTTCCGGCAGTATGGTAGGTCAGCGTATTTTCAATACCGCTATAGTTAGCATACTGAATCAGTATTGAAGGCTTTACGGAGTTGGATCCGCCGCCTCTTTCGGTATAAAAATCGGCATATCGATAATCCAGTGAAGATTCACCGTCACTTATAAATTCAAGCCCATAGTTTGCGCCATCCTGATACCAGCTTCTAACGGCCGTGGTTATATCGAACGCGACGGGGTAAACGCCGTTTTGAGAAACCGTATAGCTGTCTATAACAGGCCCGTTTTCACAGCAGTTTACCACAGTGCTCCATGTGGCTGTACTTAGATTAAAATTGTTGACCACCTTTCGAACGTTCACCGTTACGGGGCCTGCACCGTCCAAATGTCTTGTGTGAAGTTGAAGCTGCGCTTGGATAACACGATCGGCAGAGGTAAACTGTTCAGGCAGATCAAACTTAAAGTATCCACGGGAAAATCCGTAATAGGTAGACTCGCGGCCTACCACTATCGCCCCGGTTTCATAAAGGTTATATCCGGTGCTTGTTACGGATGTACTGTGTATTTCAGAATACGACATATATTTGCTGAGTACAGGGTCAATTATTACGGGATACGCAGCTGTTTCAAGCCATTCCGTGTCCGGTAAAAGGGTTACGTTATATTGATTATGTCCGCCGCTTAATTCCAACTTGAGATTGTTGTTTCTATGGCCTTCCGCGTCGATCATGTACGGTGCGGATATGGTAAAAATCGATTCTCCGTTGCGCGATAGCACTATTTCATTATTTTCAAGAGCGATCTGCAAATTATCTGTTTTCAGTGAAAAGGAGAAGCCGGTTGCCGCTCTTTTATCTTTCAGGCAAATGTTTTCCTTAACGCCGTTGCCGTTTATTCTATATTCCATATCAACATACGGCAAAATATCTTCATAACGCACAAGTTCGCTTTGGCTTCTGACTGCAAGCTTTCTTTCGGCGTCAGTTTCGGAATTTGATTGCTTTTGCACTTGTATTGCGGTGTTGTTTACTTTTGAAAGGCCCCAGGTCATTTGAAAATCCTGTCCTTGTACGGTGTAAAGTTTACCGCTTGTCGGATTTTTGAAAAATTTGACTTTGAGTGAAGCGTTTTTGTTTTCGTAACCATCATTCGTTTCTTTAAGGCTGTTATCTATCTCTTGCCATACACCGTTTTCAGCCTGTTCATGCACAGGAGTATCATATATGGCGATTATATTGGTTCCGTCAACAAGCCGGAACGTCTTTGAGCAAGCATTTCTCGATTCCTCGTTCTCGCATAAGATATCTGAACCGGATAGCTCGTCCAAATCGGCGCCGCCGTATATGTCTTCCGTATATATGGGAGTAGCATCCACGGTCTCTGTTTTTGCTGAGACAGAAAAACCGGGGAACAGCACTTGAAGGCATAGCGCCACGGTTAAGATCAGTGATACAAATTTGGTAAGAGACGTTTTTTTTACTTTATTACATTTCCTTTCATTTTTTTGTTTTGATTTTTGGTAAACACAGCGAGATCTTTCGATCCCGCCGTGTTTATCGGGTTTTATGCTTACGGATAAGCATAGCGGGTAATGGTTTCGGTCGCTGCTGTGAATGTGACCTTAAGTCTGTAGGTACTGAAAATATTTATCAGTCTGCTTTCATTCATATCCAGATTTGATCCGTATACTGATGCATTCCAAGTTTTTATCGTATCATAAGTACCACTTTTAAACTTTTGCAGTTCCATAGATATTGAAATGTTCATATTCGATTCGGTGCTCATTGACGCCAAACATCTGATTGAAGCACCAGAAATGCTACAGTCATACAAAACAGATGAAATATAGACAAATTGAAGTTCTCTTTGAGCATTAATATCGCTATTTCGATCAGCAGCAAACACATACGTAAAACCAGATAGAATTAATACAACTGAAAGAAAAACACAAACGAGTATTTTTGATGTTGATTTAATGGACATGATTTCACCTCCTTTCATTAGTGTAATTCCTTCATAAGTACCGTTTGTGACAAAATAATTAAAAAATACAAAAAAAAGACCCCCGAAGGAGTCTAAAAAGCAGTTATTTGCGCCTCAGTGAACGTCCATACAAATTTCGATAAGTTCGTTTTCTGTTACGTTTCCACTGACAATATATAAGAATCCGTATTTCTTCCAAATAATACTGAGGTGTTTTTCTGAACCCCAAATCAGATAGTCTGTTCCATCCAGAACGAACTCCTTTGTTATGCGATTCTCAGTGTTTATCTCAATATGATCATATTCTGCATATTTTTTCAGTAATAAAGTCTCGCCAGACACCGAAGAAAACTCTAAAGAATTGAATTCTCTGTTTTTGATATCTTTGACCAAAGAAAACCTCTCGGGTATATATCCGTAGGCCAGTTCTTCGTCTATTTTTCCGTTACTCTTGCCTATGATGTATTCGCTGTAGGTCCCGTGGTCCACGAGCAGGTATTTTTCTATGTATTTCTTCGCGGCAACGGAAACCGCGAGCAGGGCTATGAGCGCGGCGACAAGTATCACCCTGGCGGTGGTGGTGAGAGCGCGGTACTTATTGTTTTTGACGTGCGGCAGTAGCCTTTTCATATTTCTTTTGAAGCGTTCGCTCGGGATGAACTCGGGCGCAGAGGAAGCTGCAAGGCTGTCGCTTTCCGCAAGCTCCAGAGCCGCGCTCTCGCATATATCTCTGAACGTTCCCGCTGTTATTTCCAAATAAGCTGCCCCCTTTCACTTATATATTCCATCAAGAAACGCAAATGTGACAAAACAGAGCAGTTCATGCCGAGATATTTTTTTGCCCGCTCAACTCTTTTTCGGCAGTTTGGTTCGCTTATGCCCAAAAGCTTTGCAATATGCTTATATGAATATCCGTAAACGACCCTCAACAGCAGCGGTTCACGGTATGCGTCAGGTAGATTTTTTACCGCCTCTTTGAGCTCGTTTGAATCGGCATATTCAAAATATTCGCTCTCCGCAGAGGGAGAAAAACCGGTATTACCGCGAGTTTTTATTTCGCCGTCGGGGATCTCGCGGCTGTTTTTATTATAAAGCTTTATCGCAGCGGTCCTTGTGACCGTGAGAAGAAGCGAACGCGTTTTTTTGCTTTCGGCGTCGCCCACCTTATCCATGTTTTTGGCGATGCTGATAAAGGCATTGTGCACGGCGTCCTCCGCCAATTGACGGTCCCCGAGATATTTGAAAGCGATGCCGAGCATCAGCCCCGCGTACATTTCGTAGAGGACCGTGAACTTTTCTTTTTGTTCTTCTTCGTCGATAAGCGATAAATAAAAAGTCAGCATGGATCAGTTTCTCTGTTTTTTTCTGATATCATTGTAATTTTATCACGGCTCCGACAATAAATCAATGCAGAAATATGCTGTCCTGGCTCCTTTTGCACCGTCCGGCAGCGGATAACTTTTATCATGGTAACGGGTACCTTCACTGTTTAAGAAAATGTTGTTTGATTCGGCGTTTATACAGTGCTATACTGTTAAGCGACAGATTGACATATGTTTGTCCGTGTGATATATTTTATGTATGATTATCACGCTTTGACGTGCATGAAAGGGGAGAATGACCGTGAAGCGTAAACTGAAGTTGGTTTTACTCAACGCATTTATTATCGTTGCCGCGGTTGTCGGATATTCCGGCTCTCTTCTGGGGCTTCGACCCTGGGACCCGAGCATACTGAAGGCGGGCTTTTCGATCCTTCTCGGACTGGGGCTTGCTTCGGGGCTTGTTTTCGGAAACTATAAGCTTTTGCAGGACCCGTCGCCGATAAAGCCGGCAAAGCTTGAAAGCGCCTCGCAGATCGAAAGCACGCTGAAGTCCTTTACAGAATCAAAGTATTTCGGCGATCTCGCGAAAACGGGAGTGGAGCAGTATTCAAGGCTGCGTCAGTCCGCCGAACGGGCTCGTCAGGCTGTGGAGATGAAATTCCAGAAGGGGAGCATGTCAGCCTTCCGCTACACGGGTGCGGTGAACGCCGCCGAAAACGCCGCGGTGGAAAACATGAAGACCATGGCGCTCAGGATGTCGGTATTCAGCGACGCCGAGTACGCAAGGCTGCTGAATTATAAAAACGACGATATTCCCGACGACATCCAGGAGCAGCAGCTCGCGCTATACGATAAAAGCCTGAGCTTTATCCGCAGGTCTATTGCGGTGAGCGAAACTCTTATCCTCAAGCTCGACACTCTCGCCTTCGAAATGTCCGACGCCGCCGCGCAGTCGGATGAGGAAACCGGAGCGCTTCTCGACGAAATAACGGCTCTCACAAACGAGCTTAAGTTTTATAACTGATCTGCCCGCTTTGCGGGAAAAAGACGGAGGTAAAAAAAGATGAAAAACAAAACTGGACGTCTTATCGCTATTATTTTGCTTGTCGTCGTCCTTGTGTTCGGCGGCCTGATACTGGTGCGCAACATAGGAAAATCCAACAAAGAAATAAGCGAGGCCGACGCGCGCCGGAACCTTGCGAGGATCGTGCGAGATATCGGAGCCAAGACCGGAACGCCCGTCAAGGGACAAATAAACTTTGATTCCGGCGACACTACCTTTCAGGAGCTGCCCGACCTTTCCGACAGTTCGGTGATCGTTCGACCCGACACTTCTCTTTACGCCGAGATATTCGCCTCTTCCGAAAAGACCGGCGCGGACGCCGACGGCTATCTTCGCGAGATGGTCACGAAATTCAACAATTCAAATCTCGAGATAAACGGCACGCCGGTTTCCGTAATGCTGCGAAACGTAGCCTCCGGCCAGCAGGTGGACTACGTGGCTTCGGGCAAATACGTTCCCACGGCCATTTCGCCCTCGAGCTCGCTCTCCGTTAAAATGCTCAACGCCAAGGGCGTGGCCACCGAATACGCCGCCGAGAGCCTTGTGATGAACTACGCGGGCATAGTGCTCTCAAAATCCACCTATTCCACTTTAGTTGAGGAATACGGCGCGGCAAACGTGCAGACTCTCGCAAAGGCCACCGCCGAAGATAAGGTGATAATGGGCTACACAAACCCCTTTACGAGCGCCACCGGCCTTAATTTCCTCATCACGCTTCTCGACAGCTATTCGAGCGGCAGCATAAACTCCCAGAAGGCCATCGACGGCTTCGTATCGTTCCAGAAGAACATCCCCTTTGTGGCCATGACCACCCAGCAGATGCGCTCCGCCGCAGAAAAGGGTACCTTCGGAGCCTTTGTGATGGAATATCAGACATATATAAACGACAGGTCTCTCTCTCAAAATTACCGCTTCATCCCCTTCGGTTACGCGCACGATAACCCTCTCGCGATGATATCCTCAGCTCCCGAGGAGGAGAAGGCCATCCTTCGTATGTTCGCCGACTTTTGCGAGCAGAACGGCAAGGACCTCGCCAAGCGCAACGGCTTCAATACCGTGCCCGAGGGATATGTGGAGATGACAGCCGATTATTCCGGCGCGGAGCTTGTTTCGGCTCAGGCTCTCTATAAGGAGAACAAGGACGTACGCCCCATAGTCGCCGTATTCGTCGCCGACGTTTCGGGCAGCATGGACGGCAGCCCCCTGAACGCTCTGCAGAATTCGCTTGTCAACTCCATGCAGTATATAAACAACGATAACTATATAGGCCTCGTGTCATATAACCAGGACGTCCGTATCGAACTGCCCATAGCAAAGTTCGACCTCACGCAGCAGTCTTATTTCCTCGGCACGGTCCAGTCGCTCACCGCGGGCGGCAGCACCGCCACCTTTGACGCGATATGCGTGGCAATGGATATGATGCTTGCGAAGATGGAGGAGATACCCGACGCCAAGCCCATGATCTTCGTGCTGTCCGATGGAGAGACCAACCGGGGCAACAGCCTTTCCGACATCCGCAATATAGTCGCAGGGCTGCAGATGCCCATCTACACAATAGGCTACAACGCGAATATCGACGCTCTTAAGGAGATATCCGAAATAAACGAGGCCGTGTGCATAAACGCCGGCACCGAGGATATAGCCTATCAGCTTCGCCAGCTTTTCAACGCCAATATGTAACAAATGAAAGGAGAACCATATATGTCCGATTTTGTCCTTGAATTACCGAATGAAGAGGAGATCCGCGAGAAGGTCGAGCAGGAGCTTCGTCCCACTCCCGAAAAAGAGGATCAAATAACCGCGCTCGTGCGCAAAACAGGCGATAATATTATAAACGTTGATCTCGATTCACAGCAGTCGCGCCACGACTGTGTTTCAGCCATCGACAGCTTCGGTGTGGAGACCATCAAAAAGTCCCAGAGCCGCAACGCCATCCTTCAGAAGAGGATGTACCAGTTCTCCGAGGCGGGAGGCGAGAGCGGGGAAGTGTCGAAGGGCCTTACCGACCTCACCCTCAAAATGCGCGACCTCGATCCCTCCAAGATCGACTTCCTTAAAAGCGGCCCGCTCGGCAAAATTTTTAAACCGGTACGCCGTTATTTCGAGCGCTACAAGAGCGCCGATCAGGAGATATCCGAGATAATCAAAACACTCGACGTCGGGAAAAAGAACCTCCAGAACGACAACGTCACCCTTGAGCTCGAGCAGAACGGCATGCGCGAAGTGGCGGTGCAGCTCAGGCAGAACCTCGAGATCGCCGAGCGTATGGACGCCTACGTTGAAAACGGCATAGCCGAGCTTGAGCTTGCGGGCGACCAGCCCGAAAAGGTCACCTTCCTTCAGGAGGAGGTCCTTTATCCTCTTCGCCAGAAGATCCAGGATTTCCAGCAGCTTCAAGTGGTGAACCAGCAGGGGATAGTCGCTATGGAGATCATCCGCCGCAACAACAAGGAGCTCATCCGCTCCGTTGAGCGCGCGAAGCTCGTTACGGTTTCGGCTCTTCGCACCGCCGTGACCGTTGCAGGCGCGCTCTACGATCAGAAGATAGTGCTCGAAAAGGTCGGCGCCCTCAACGCCGAGACCAACCGCATGATCGAAGCCACCTCCACCATCCTCAAGGAACAGGGAGCCGCCATCCATCAGCAGGCGGAGGAGTCGGGCGTGTCTGTCGACACCCTTCGTACGTCCTTTGAAAACTGCATGCAGGCGCTTGAGGATATCAGCGCCTACAAGCAGGAGGCTCTGCCAAGGCTCAAGGCAAACATCGAAGAGTTCCGCGCTCTCGCCGAGGAAGGCGAAAAACGCATCGCCCGTTTTGAAAACGGCGCGGACTGATAATCGAACAGTATATATTCCTGCATAAAGCAGCTATTGTTTCACGCGGCGCAGACACTTGCGCCGTGTGTTTTTTTGTTTGATAGGAAACTGCTCGTTTCCTATCAAACAAAAAGATTATAACGCCCGCCGATTTCGCCCTGACGGGCGACGGCGATGGCGTAATCGAAAGCGGCATCCTGCGTCGCAGACGCTGCGCCGCAGGCGCTT
>JAFSWN010000068.1 GCA_017450185.1 Clostridia bacterium
CATATAAAAGTATATGAATAAAATACTTTTTTAATCGTTATAAATTTGTATTTGCAGTTTTAGGCGCTTTCTTAAAGGAGAGCAAAACTTTCTCTACAGTTATTCATCATTACCCTTGAAAAAAATTATTATCCCAACAGTCCATGGGATGTCTACAAATTAATGGATTTCTAATACTGCTTTTTTTTCATGTTACCTGAAGAGGTAAAGCTGGGCAAGATTCGGCGGAGATAGTTTCCTGCGTGATATAAGGCGTCCACGCGGTTATTAGTAACCATGACCAAACCTCCACTTTCGCCAGTCACCCGCTATGTGTTCAGCGCGTGTTCGGTGAACACTTCTTCGTTCTTGCCGATTTTTTGCAAGCCGTCGTTGGCCTTCCTGTTACCGAGAAGGACATTCGTGTAGTCAATCCAACCGTTACCGCCAACAAAAAGGGAGTTACGTTCTCATGAAGTCAACGTTGAATAGAGGCAGTAGGGTTAAAATTCCTACCTAGGATTTAACCGAGCTTGTTTTTCGCTTCTACCCAACCATACCGTCTTTTCTCTGTATGTGGTCATAGGGGTTAGCGGTTACGGTCGAAGGGGCTTCGTTGTCGGTGGTACTTTTTTCTGATTGTGTCAAGGAAAGGTTTTTTGTCGCTAGAAATGTCGGCAAATCAAATGTCGTTTCACATTAAATCACATGTTTTAAGATGGTTATATTCATAATTCGACGGCCTTCTCATCCGCCAAAGATGAACCTCACAAGGCCCCGCAAGGCAAGGAACACCTTGCGGGGCTTGACTTTTCTGTGAGGTTGCCCGGAGAGCGGCTCTCTCGAAATACCCCAAACACGCTCGCCGTTTTAAGGCGGTTTTCAGGGTAGACGTTACTACCGTATCTCTGGTCAGAACCGTGCGACGAGGAGCGCTTCGAGCGGGCGCTTCGGCACGTGATGCACGCAATCGGCATCGCGCCAATAGTTAAGGGAGCCGTTTTCGGGGATATCGGCGATGACGCGCTTTTCAACCGCCACACCGAGGCCCAGGATGAGGGCGATCTTCATGCCCTGCGGCACGGCGAGCAGTTCGGCGCTTTTCTTCACGTCGAAGGATTTGATGATGCAGCAGCCGAAGCCCTTGCTGTGGGCCGCAAGCTGGATGGTCTGAACGGCAATGCCCGCGTCGTAGAAGATGAGTTCTCCGGCGTTCTCGGGCACGAGCACGGCTATGAAACCCGTGGGGCGCTCGCCTTCCGCGGGTCCGCCCCAGTCCTTCAGGGCGCCGGCCCATTTGGTGAGCGGAAAGAGCGCGTCGAGCGTCTTGCCGGATTGGACGGTGATGAAACGCAGTTCTTGTTGGTTACGGGCGGAGGGAGCGAGCCTCGCGCATTCGACGAGCCAGTCAAGGTCCTGTCCGCTCAGGGGAGCGCCCTGGTTGAAACGTCTGCAGGTGCGGGCCTCCTCGACAAATTTTCTGAAATCGCAATCGCAAGCCATCGTTTTCCTCCCGTTAAAGGATGAGGGCGGTTGAGAGCAGGAAAAGCAGCTGGCCGCATTCC
>JAFSWN010000069.1 GCA_017450185.1 Clostridia bacterium
AACCGACCCTTCCTCTACTTGTACGTTATCAAAATACGCGGTGCCGATGGCTTGATCTATCCCCGCTTTTGCAATGATTCGATAAGTTGAATCCCAATTCGACGGTACAGTCATGGTTGCAGAAATACGCACCCATCCGTCGGTTACGCTTTGTATCGGCTTGCTTCGTACCAGTTTCCAACCGTCGGCAGCGTGGTATCCGAAATAAACTATTGCTCCTGACAGGCTGCTGTTGCTTAAGGTAATGCTTGTCACCTTTACATATGCGGATATTGTGTACACCTTTCATTTATATAATCCCTTTATTACTGCAATTTGTGACAAAAAAACGAAAAAAAATCAAAAAAAGACCCCAAAAGGAGTCTTAAAAGCAGTTTTTTACAGATCAGCGTACGTCCGGGAATATTATTATTTGTTCTTCTTCGTCGATAAGAGATAAATAAAAGGTCAGCATATGATTTTACGGAATGATCAAAAGCAGAGCGATGCCGACAAATGAAAGCATCATTGAAACGATCTCTTTTTTTGAGGGCTTTTGACCCGTTAGGCAGCTTATAACGGTGGACACGATGATAACTCCGCCTGTCACGAACGGGTACTGGACGGAAGCGGGAAGCTGGGCTAAAGACAGCAGCAGAAGATAGTTTGCGGTGCGGTTGAAAGCGCCTGCGCCCGCGGTGGCGAGAAGCCCTTTTTTTGTGGGCCTCAGAGGCGGCTTTCTGAGAATGATAAGCGGTACGGCGGCTATGGCAGTACAAACGGCGGCGCAAAGCAGCGAAAACATCGCCTGCGACACTTTTTCAAAGGGAAGAGACGTGTACAGCTTTGAGATAACTCCCGAAAGGCCGTTGAAAACAAAAACCGCGAAGCAGTAGAGCATACCGGACTTTTTCTCTTTGAGATCGACGGTGATAAGCACGGCGACAGAAAGGATAACAAGGCAAATAAGCTTTCCGACGGTAAGAGCCTCGTCAAAGAACAGAATGCCGGTCACAAAAGGCAGTATCATACCGCCGAGCATTGAAAAAATCGAAAAAAGCGAGAGGTTTACCCTGCCCAGAGCTTTTAGGCTGCAATAGTTGCAAAGAATCATATTAACTGAACTCACCACAGCCATAATAAGCGAAAAAACGGTGCAGGAAAGCCGTACACCGTTGATAACCCAAAGGATCGGTATGCCTACGGCGGCAGTCCCGAAAACAAACAGGAAGCTTGAGCGGACACTGCCGTCGCTCTCTTTTTCATATATCTGATTAAAACCGAACTGTACCCCGAAAAGGACCACTGAGACGGTCAGTATCAAATAGTAAAGCATTTTGTCGCTCTCTCCAGAATGCCGTTCATTTCGGCTATCGCCATGCCGTAGTTGATTATCGGGACGCCCTGCCCGGCAGCCCTTCCGAGACGGCTTTTCATTTCCGTTTCATTGAGCATACAGCCGCCGCAGTGGACTATAAGAGAAAATTCCGAAAGATCCTCGGGGAACTCCCCTCCCGACGTAAACGTGAATTCCGGATCTGCGCCGGAATATTGTTTTATCCATCCGGGTATCTTCACAGTGCCGATATCGTTGCACTGACGGTGGTGGGTGCAGCCCTCGGAAATGAGGACTTTATCGCCGTTTTTGAGTTTTTTAAGAGCTTTGGCTGCGTCCATAAGAAGCGAGTATTCGCCCTTATAGCGCGCAAACAGTATTGAAAACGAAGTAAGCGGCACGCTCTCTGGCACGATATTCGAAACCTCTTTAAAGGCCTGCGAATCGGTTATAACAAGCGCGGGAGGCTCTTTAAGGCCGTCAAGAGCGGCTTTAAGGCCGGAGGTCTGAACGCAAAGTGCGCAGCAGCCGCTGTCAAGGAGTTCTCTTAACACCTGCTGCTGAGGAAGGATTATCCTGCCCTTCGGGGCGGATTCGTCTATCGGGATAACGAGAATGACGTTATCTCCGGGTTTTATCAGGTCGGCGACTATTTTTTTATCGTTCTTTATCGATTTTGCGAACGCGGCGAGCTTCTCCTTGAGCGCGTTTATATTTTCGCCTGTTTTCGCGCTGATAAAAAGCTTGTTTTCATTGTTTTCGAAAGATGAATCAAGCAGATCGCATTTATTCAGAGCGATAATATAAGGTATTTTCCGCTCCGAAAAAACCGACAGCAGCTCTTCGTCCTGCTGCGATATTCCCCTTACGGCGTCAACGACCAAAACCGCTATATCGGCTTTTTGCAGGATCTCTTTTGTTTTTTTGACTCTCATCGCTCCGAGCTCGCCCTCGTCGTCGAAGCCGGGAGTATCGATAATAACGACAGGGCCGAGAGGCAATAGCTCCATCGCCTTTTTAACGGGGTCGGTCGTGGTGCCCTTAACGTCGGATACCACCGAAAGGCTCTGACCTGTTACGGCGTTTACAACGCTCGATTTACCGGCGTTCCTCATGCCGAAAAAAGCTATGTGTACGCGCTCGGCTGAAACTGTATCGTTTAAGCTCATTTTTTTCTCTCTCAGAATCTGAAATCACGTCGATTGGAATTTTTTATGTCCTCAATGTTGCGCGTCGCGATATCCCTCACCTTGTCGCTGGGGATGCGCTTAAGTTCGTCTTCAACCATCTTATATCCCGCAGCTTTAGTTGCGGGTGAAGCGTAGTCCTCAAGATATTCCGAAAGCGTCATAAGGGCGTTCGGGTGGCAGCAGTTTAGTATCTGTCCGCTCTTGCAAAGGCTCATAAAGCGGTCGCCCGTTCTGCCTTCGCGGTAGCAAGCCGTGCAAAAAGACGGGATATGGCCGTTTTCAATAAGCCATCTGACAACCTCGTCAAGAGAGCGCTGATCGGAAACGTCGAACTGTTCAGTGTCATGGGGCCTTTCTTCGCAGGTATATCCGCCAACGCTCGTACGCGAGCCTCCGCTCACCTGTGAAACGCCGAGGCGAAGTAGCTTTGAACGCACCTGCTCGCTTTCGCGGGTTGAGATGATCATGCCGGTATACGGAACAGCAAGACGAATGCAGGCGGTTATTTTTGCAAAGGTGTCGTCATCTATGCCGTTGTCAAACTTGTCGGGGTCGATATCGTCCGCCTTCTTAAGACGAGGGACGCTTATAGTGTGCGGGCCCACTCCGTGAACGGCCTCAAGGTGCTCGGCGTGCATTATAAGCCCGGCAAATTCGTATTTATACATCTCGAGCCCGAAAAGGACTCCGAGGCCGACGTCGTCTATACCTCCGAACATGGCCCTGTCCATTGCCTCGGTGTGGTAGTCGTAGTCATGCTTGGGGCCTGTGGGATGGAGCTCAAGATAGCTTTTTTTGTGGTAGGTCTCTTGAAAAAGAATATAAGTGCCTATACCTGCGTCCTTGAGCCTTGTGAAGTTTTCCACCGTTGTGGCGGCGATGTTGACGTTTACTCTTCTGATATCGCCGTTTTTATGATGGACGCTGTATATTGTTTTGATGCTTTCAAGGATATATTCTATCGGATTATTAACCGGGTCCTCGCCCGCTTCGATGGCAAGGCGCTTGTGTCCCATATCCTGAAGAGCTATAACTTCATTTCTGATCTCTTCCTGAGTGAGTTTTTTTCGGGGAATATGCTTGTTTTTCATGTGATACGGACAGTAAACGCAGCCGTTCACGCAGTAGTTTGAAAGATAAAGGGGCGCAAAAATAACGATGCGGTTACCGTAAAACGCAAGCTTTATCTCCTCGGCGATCTTATAGATCTCCTCTATGACCTCCGGGATATCGCAGGCAAGCAGAACGCTTGCTTCTCTGTGGGTAAGGCCGCGGCAGGTGTAGCCTCTCGCCTTTTTAACAGGTCTCGCCTTTTCGAGAATTTCCCTTATGAGGGGCAGATCGTTTTTATGCTCCTCGGCCCATTGCAGCGTTTCACGGATCTCCTCATCGTTGATGAATTCTTCCGCCCTAAGTGATTTAGGGTCATAAACAGCCATATTTAATTTTCCTTTCTTTGGAGGCAGATCTCTCTTATCCTCAGATTTTTATCTTTATAATACATTCAGGTTAAAACTAACTTAACTCTGATCTGTAAACAGAAATAATAATTATTTTTTTATGTCTCCCCTGTCGGTCACTATTTCGTAACCGACGGATTTCATTCGCATCTCCAGACAGCTTCTGCACTCGGCGCTCTCTTCGCCTGTGCATATCTTATTGTCATAGAGCTCATATTTTTTGCGGACCGTCACGGGTGAAAGATTCGGCATAACCACGTTAGCGCCGGAAAGTATACCGAGCTCCCTTCCCCTCGGGTGTATAGTTCCGAGAGCGGTAGTGGCGGGAAGAAGAATGCTCGGGTAGATAAGCCTTATAACGGAAAGCAAAAAACAGGTGTCTTTCAGCGTTCCCGCCCTAAATGAAGCGAACGGAGTGTCCTTGTGCGGAATAAACGGACCTATGCCGCACATATCGGGCTTGAAATCCTCGATAAATTTCAGATCGAGGGCAAGCTCGGCGTTTGTCTGATAAGGCGAACCGACCATAAACCCCGCGCCAACCTGATAGCCGATGCTTCTCAGCTCCTTCAGGCAGTTCATTCGGTTGTCGAACGACATTCCTTCGGGATGAAGCTTGTTATAAAGTTCTTTTGAGGCCGTTTCGTGCCGAAGAAGATAACGGTCGGCTCCGGCTTCAAAGAGTGCAAGAAAGCTCTCGCGGCTTCTCTCGCCGAGTGAAAGAGTCACGGCGCAATCGGGGAAAAGCTTTTTGATTTCTTTTATGACGTCGCAAAGAAGCCCGTCGGAATAAAAAGGATCCTCGCCGCCCTGCAGCACAAAAGTACGAAAACCGAGGGAATATCCCTGTTTCGCGCATTCGGTGATCTGTTCAGGCAAAAGCCGGTAACGGTCGCAGCTTCTATTGCTTCTTCTTATTCCGCAGTAATAACAGTCGTTTTTGCAGTAATTGCCGATCTCGATAAGCCCGCGCACAAAGACCGCGCTGCCGTAAATATCTTTTCTTGCGGCAACGGCAAGCTCTTTTAAGTATTCCTCATCGTCTTTTGAACGCTCGTCAAGCAGAAAACGGTATTCCTGCGCCGTAAGGCTGTGAGATACCGCAAGCTTGTTTATAAGTTCTTTGACGGTCATTCACATGAAACGCCCGAATAGGCGGTTTTGACGCTTACTCCCGGAAGATTGCCTATCTTGCCGGAGAGTGCCGATATCAGATCCTGAGGCGCGTCTATCGCGATGCTTATGAGGTTTATGTGCTTTGCTCTGTAAGGTATTCCCATTCTGCCGATAATATGATCGGCGTACTCGTGAAGAATGGCGTTGAGCTCTTCTACCGTGTCATAATTTTCAACTATAATGCTTATGACTGCAACTCTTGTTTCCATACTGTTCTCCTTTATTCGTTGATCGTTGATATCTTGATATTGAGTTCTTCAAGCACGTTTATAAGCGCCTTGGCTGTATCGAGGGACGTAAACATGGTTACGTTGTTCTGAACGGCGCACTGCCTTATCGTATTGCCGAATGAAAAAGCGTCGGGAGTGTTTACGTCGCGAGTGTTGATAAGATATGATATTTTTCCCTGACGGATAAGGTTGATTATTTCACCGGAGCTTTCGGAGACATCTACCGTATGCGTCCTTACGCCGTTTTCGGTAAAAAACTTCGCGGAGCCCGAATCGGCGTAGATATTGAAACCGAGCGAATAAAACCTTTTTATAACATTAAGGGATTCTTCCCTGTCTTCGTCGGCTACAATCACAAGGACCGTGCCGTGAGAAGGCATCCTGAGCCCAGAAGCCTCCATAGCCTTATAAAGCGCAATAGTCAGAGAATCACCGTAACCGATAGCCTCGCCCGTAGACTTCATTTCGGGTGAGAGATAAGCGTCCATGCCGGAAAGCTTTGCAAACGAAAAGGCGGGGACCTTGACGTATCTGCGCTTTTTCTCTTCAGGGTATACGCAGTTTATGCCCTGCTCTTTAAGGCTCTGCCCTAATATGACCTTTGTCCCAATATCGGCAAGCGACCATCCTGTGGCCTTGGACAGGAAAGGTACAGTGCGAGACGAACGGGGATTCACTTCAATTATATATATGTCTTCGTTTTTGTCAACTATAAATTGAATATTAAACAAGCCTATTATACCTATCGCAAGCCCCAGTCGGCAGGAATACTCTATTATTTTCTTCTTTACTTTTTCGCTGAGAGTGAACGGAGGATAAACGCTGATTGAATCACCGGAGTGCACGCCGGTTCGCTCGATAAGCTCCATAATACCCGGTATGAATACGTCTTTTCCGTCGCAAACGCCGTCTATCTCAACCTCCTTGCCCCTTATATATTTATCAACAAGCACGGGGCGGTCTTCGTCTATCTTTACGGCGGAGCTCAGATAATGTCTCAATTCGCTTTCATCCGCCACTATCTGCATCGCTCTTCCCCCGAGAACAAAGCTCGGGCGGACAAGCACGGGATACCCTATTTTTTCGGCCGCTTTCACGCCTTCCTCAATATCGGTGACGGCCTTACCCTCGGGCTCGGGAATACCGAGAGAAATAAGGAGATTTTCAAACAGGTCCCTGTCCTCGGCGAGATCTATAGCTTTAACGCCTGTACCTATTAGCCGAACACCCCTTTTCGCAAGGGGTTCTGCAAGGTTTATAGCGGTTTGCCCGCCGAGAGTCGCAATAACCCCCATGGGCTTTTCGTGATGTATTATGTTCATCACGTCCTCAATGAAAAGAGGCTCAAAATACAGCTTGTCCGATACGGAGTAATCGGTCGATACAGTTTCGGGATTGTTGTTTATGATTATGGCATCATACCCCATGCTTTTGATCGTCCTCACGGCGTGGACGGTGGAATAATCAAATTCGACGCCCTGACCTATTCGTATAGGCCCGGAGCCCAGTACGATGATCTTTTTACTGTCGGTAACAACGCTTTCATTCTCATCCTCATAGCATGAATAGAAGTAAGGAATATAGCTGTCGAATTCTCCGGCGCAGGAATCTATCATCTTGTATACGGGGAAGATATCCTCTTTTTCCCTTACCGAAAAGACGTCTTCTTCGGAGCATTCCCATAGCTTTGCGATATATTTGTCGGAGAAGCCCATTTTTTTCGCTTTATAAAGAGCCTCAACGTCAAAACGGCGCTCCTTAACATACTGTTCCATATCGATGATATTCTTGATTTTTTCAAGGAATATCATATCTATTTTCGTTGCGTCGCAGATAAGGCCTATGTCGCCTCCGTGCCAAATAAGCTCGGCTATCGCGTAAATACGGTCGTCGGTACCGTTTTTAATGTATTCCATCAGGTCTTCATACCCGAAGGAATTGAATTTTTCAAGATACAGATGATTCACTCCGAGCTCGAGCGAGCGTACTGCTTTAAGAAGGCTTTCTTCTATCGTTCTGCCTATCGCCATAACCTCTCCGGTGGCTTTCATCTGAGTTGAGAGGCGGTTGTTCGCGTCGGCGAATTTATCGAAAGGAAAACGCGGCATCTTGGTGACGACGTAATCGAGAGTGGGTTCAAAGGACGCCGGAGTGTTTTTCAGCATTATCTCATCAAGACGCATTCCTACGGCTATTTTTGCCGATACGAAGGCAATAGGATAACCGCTCGCCTTTGAGGCGAGAGCCGACGAACGTGACACACGCGGATTAACTTCTATAACGTAATAGTTGAAAGAGTTCGGATCGAGCGCAAACTGCACGTTGCACCCGCCCTCGACCTTAAGCGCCCTTATAAGCCTCAGAGCCGCGTCGCGAAGCATGTGGTATTCTTTGTTTGAAAGCGTCTGAGACGGGCAGACGACAACGGAATCCCCCGTATGTATACCCACCGGGTCAAGGTTTTCCATATTGCATACCGTAATGGCGTTATCGTCGGCGTCTCGAATCACCTCATATTCTATTTCCTTGAAGCCCTTTATGCTCTTTTCAACAAGCACCTGCGAAACGGGAGAGAGCTCGAGAGCGTTTTTCATAATTACGATGAAATCCGAGTCGTTTTCGGCAAAACCTCCGCCGGTACCGCCGAGAGTGAAGGCAGGGCGAAGCACAACGGGATACCCGATCTTATGCGCGGCTTCAAGCCCCTCTTCAAACGAATTGGCAATAT
>JAFSWN010000070.1 GCA_017450185.1 Clostridia bacterium
GCGCTGTTGCCCGCTTCGGTGCAGGTTGCGGCATTCGCGGAGGTTGCGGTCAAAGAGTGACCGTTTGCAGAAATGATCCAGCTGTCGGCAGCGATTTCGGTTGCGCCCTGATCGTCCGAGAAATATTTGTGGCAGACGGAGCAGGTCCAGTATGCGCTGTTACCGGCTTCAGTGCAGGTTGCGGCATTCGCGGAGGTTGCGGTCAAAGTGTGACCGGTTGCCGGAATGATCCAGCTGTTTTCGGCTATCTCTGTGTTGCCCTCAGCGTCTGAGAAGTATTTATGGCAGACGGAGCAGGTCCAGTACGCGCTGTTACCTGCCTCTGTGCAGGAAGGAGCGTTTGCAGAGGTCGCCGTTAACGTGTGGCCGGTGGCGGGAATGATCCAGCTGTCGGCTGCGATCTCATTAGCGCCCTGATCGTCACTGAAGTACTTATTACATACGGAGCAAGTCCAGTATGCGCTGTTGCCCGCTTCGGTGCAGGTTGCGGCATTCGCGGAGGTTGCGGTCAAAGAGTGGCCGTTTGCGGGAACGATCCAGCTGTTTTCGGCTATCTCTGTGTTGCCCTCAGCGTCTGAGAAGTATTTATAGCAGACGGAGCAGGTCCAGTACGCGGAGTTGCCGGGAAGTGTGCAGGTGGGCAGAGTTGCTATAGTGGCGGTCAGGCTGTGGCCGGTGGCATTGATTATCCAGCTGTTTTCAGCTATCTCAGTTGTACCGGCAGCGTCGGAGAAATACTTATGGCAGACTGAGCAGGTCCAGTAGGCGCTGTTGCCGGGTTCCGTGCAGGTTGTGGCGCTCGCCGCGGTTGCGGTAAGAGTGTGTCCGGGAGCGGTCAAAGGTCTTGTTTCGCCTGTGTGGCAGACCGTACACTCTCTTGATTCAACGCCGTTTGCGGTGCAGGTGGCGGGAGTTGTTACGCTCCACGCGGTCCAGCTGTGGTTTTCGTAGTTCGCGGTAAGCGTATCGGTCACGTTATGAGCGGAACCGTAGGTATAAACTCCGCCGGAGAATGAACCGTTCGCGCCGGAAGAGAGAGACCAGTTTTTGAAATGCTTGCCCGAAGGAGCAGCCGAGGGATCGGCAATGGTTTTGGTTGTGTTATAGTTCTGAGTGAAGCTCTGAGACGAGGAAGAGCCGTTCCAAACGCCGCCGTTGGGATCAACTCTCAGCGTGCTGGAGTTGATCTCCCAGACCGCGTAAAGGGTCACGTCAGCATCCGCGGAGTAGGTGCCGCCGGCGGCATAATCGGCTGCTGTGGCGGAATCGCTCGTGGCCCAGCCGAGGAAGTGATATCCCGCGAGTGTGGGCACGGCGGAGCTGAGCGTGAGATTGACTCCGTGGAATTTCTCCTGCGCGGCGGGAGCGCCGGAACCGCCGTTTGCGTTATACGTTACATTATATATAGGATCGATCCGGAACGTATAATTGCCTGTGCCGCCGTCCTTGAGCTTCGCGCCGATAAGATACGCCGTTCCGGCAGAAAGGGCCGTATCGGTTATGGCAAACTGATTGCTGCCGCCGCTGTTGTCGTCCGTTTTGATATATGTTGCGCTCGAAGCCCAGTTGCCCGCATTGGAAAGGATCACATAGGGATCGGGCGATGAGCCTGAGCCGGTGGAATGGATAGAGTATTTTCTTGTTTCGGAAGGAGTGAATGAATAATATACCACCTGATAGTCTGAACCTATCGACGCGGTGTAATCCGTGGAAACGGACGCCGCAGTGGGAGAACCGGGGTTCCAAAGGGCGTAATACGAGGTATCGGACGAGGGAACCGTTATAGTTGCGCTCGCCATGCAGGTTTTATTCTGCGCGCCGCTGTGTTCGGTTGACCACGCTATAAGGGTGTGATCGGTGCGGGAAAGGCCCGACTGATCCATTTTCATTGTGTGTCCCGCAGGCATCGGAACAGTGTAGGTGGTTGCGCCGCCGGTAGCGTTGAAGGTGATATTTGAAACCTTGCATACCTTGAGCGGATATGAACCTGTAGTGGAATTGCCGAAATACCTGACATCGGCAACATAGGTTGTTCCCGCAGTAAGATTGACAACGCAGTAAGACTGGTTGGAATAAGCGCCGAGAAGATTTCTTACCTTGTAGCCGTCAAAGCTCTTGATCTGCGTTGAGGTGTTTGTAAGCGAAGGATCGTTGCCGTAGGACGCGCCGCCGTAGTCGTCGCCGCTGCCTATCAGCGCGCCTTTGCCGTTTGAAGCGGAAGGATCCAGAACGTTGACGTCAATTATCGAATCTCCGGTAGTGCCATAGGTGAAGAAAACATACTGACCGCTTTCGGAAGGCGTGAACCTGAAATATTTGTGTTCGCCGCCTGTGCTGACAACGACCGACTGTTCTGTGTTCAGGCTCAGATTGCGCTGAAGGTTATACGTGGTATCGTTATGTATATTCTCAACGTCGCTTGTTTCCTGAGTGATAACGTATGTATTGGTTGGAGAGGTAACGCCCGGATTGACGCTCGCGCCCTGAGCGAAAGCGGCGTTCCAGTTGTCGTCGTTTGCCCACACGCCGCTCACGCCGCTCACGGTGGGAGTGGTGAACGAAGTGTTGTAAAGCTTTGTTATGGTTGTGTTTGTGGAGCTGGGAGTATCTATGAACGTTGAATTAAACTTAAAGAGATTGCGGTACCAGACATGAATCGGGTATTTATACGTTGTGCTACCGATTTTTACGCCCCACGTATTCTGGCAGAAAGTGCTGTATATGGTAAAGCCGTTGGTACCATAATTGATGAACTCTGAATTGGTCTTTGCTTCACCCTGAGTTGTTCCCATTGAGACGTCGGAATTATAATAAATCTTTGACCCGATCGTTCCGCCGCTGCTGATAATGGCCGCGGCGTTGCCGCCGGATACAGGACCGCAGTTATAGGAATACTGCACTTTATACGCGGAATTTCCTCCGTTTACACGGCCGACCAGACCGCCGGTATACTGTCCGTTTGAAACAGAACCCCAGTTGATGCAGTCATCCACCATCGCGGTGCTGCTGCTGTTTCCGTTATAGCTCGTATAACCGATAAGTCCGCCGCGGGAATTGACGTTCGATCCGCCGTTTGAGTCTACGCTGCCCGCGTTGAAGCAACGATAGAAGAATATGTGATAATCAGCGTGCGCACAGATACCGCCGCTGTCGCCTGCGCCCTTTACAGCGCCGACGTTATAGCATTGAGTGAAAGTGATCTGTTTTTTGCACCCGCCAACGATACCGGCTGCATAGCCGGAGGTGGAAGTGATGGCGCCGCTGTTGCCGCAATCGTCAAAGGTATTCTCATGCGCGGTATCCAGCCAGCCCATGATACCGCCGGTGGTGTTCTGACCGGTGATCGCGCCGGAGTTATAGCAGTTGGAAAACACCTGCTTATCGTCTTCAACCTCGGCGCAGATACCGCCGGCGTTGTCGTTGCCGCCCGTAACGGCACCGTAGTTTCTGTTGTTTGTCCAAACGCCGAAGCCCTTGTTTCTGGCGACGATGCCGCCGCCGTCCGAACCGGCGCTGATTGTGCCGCGGTTCACGTTGCCGGAAATTTCGTGGGCGTTGTTATCGGTATCGATAAGCGCGCAGATACCGGCTGCTCTGTTATTTGAGGTTATCATACCGGTATTGGTGTTGTTCGTAAGCGTGAGCTTCTGGTCCTGGCTGTTGTTGCCGAAATAACCCAGAATGCCGCCAACGGAGTCGGTGCCCTGGATGGCGCCGGAGTTTGAGCAGTCGGTGAAGGAGGAGGGATCGTCCTCGATCCAGCCGACGATTCCTCCGACGTCGGTTGAGCCGCCGGTAACGTTACCGGTATTGGAGCAGTTGGTCGCGATCACCATAGGAAGCGAGCTGCCCACCAGTCCGCCGATGCGCACGTTTAGGGCGTTGATCGTGGCGCCGTTGGAGCAGTTGGTGATCGTTACAGTGTTACCGTTGCTGTTCGCGCCGACCTCGCCCACAAGCGCGCCGACGTAGTTATAGCCGTAGATATTGCCGCTGTTTACGTGTACGTTTTCAAAGGTGATGCTGCCGGTGCCATGATAACCCGAAAGCACCGCGAAGCCGTTTTTCTTGTTGCTGTCGCTGACGTCGTCGATCAATACGCCGCTGAAATTCAGGTTTCTGAAAGTCGCGTTCTCTGTTGTGCGGAACATTGCCACGCGGTGATCGCTGCTCACCATCTTAAAATTGGAGATCGTGTGGTTTTGTCCGTCGAACGTGCCCTTGAATCTGCCGTTGTCGTTATAGCCTCCCGACAGAACGTTATCGCCGAAGTTTACGCTGTTCAGATCGACGTCGACGTCAAGATACACCGTCATCCCCGAATAATTGGTGCCGGTGTTGGCCAGTCTGATAAAGTAAGCCAGCGCCTGAGCCGATTTCAGATGTACGGTGCTGCCGCTTACCGTGTAGTAGGAACTGCCGGGATCGCTGTAGGCGCCGTTCCACGTGTCCGCTTTTGCCTTCAGCCCGGTAAGTGTGCCGAGAGGCGTGCCGACGGAAAGGACCATCAGCAGAGCGAGCAAAACACCGAGTATTTTTTTGGAAAAACTGTGTTTCGTTGTCATATGCATCTTCCTTTTTTTGAAATTTTGCCTTAACATATTTATTATAATAAAAAATTACATTAAAATCAATAAAAACACTTCGCCGCTCCAACAAAAAAACAGCCCTTTATTTATACAAAATAAACAATCAAAAGCATAAAAAAGAAAAAAACAACGCCGTATTTTCTTTACAAAAGCACAAAAAGTGCTATAATAAAAAAACGGACGAAAGAGCCTTTCGCGCCGAAACCATACCAATTATTCAGGAGGACGTCATATGAAAAAAGAATACTGCGGCATGCCGATGCGTTTCGCCCACACGGGAGTTACACAGTACGCTCCCGAGAACTCCCTTGAGGCCTTCAAAAAGGCCGCCGAGCTCGGGTGCGAGGGAATTGAAATGGACATAAACCTTTCGGGCGACGGCGAGATCATTATCACGCACAACTCGAATATGGGATATATGACCTTTGAAAAGCATCAGGACGCGCTGAAGGATATGACCGCCGCGCAGATAAAGGAATTCGATATCCCCTACCGCAACGCGCTGAAATTCAAATATCCGCCCATACCGTGGACCGAGGCCAGCGGCGGGACCCGCTGCCCCGTGCCCGAGAACCATCCCGAGAGCAGGGTGACGCATCTTATCACCTTCCCCGAATTTGACGAATGGCTTTCAACCGTGGACTACGACCTTACGGTGGAGGTGGAATTCAAGGCCACGGGTATGTGCGAGCGCGCCGACGAGGTTCTTGCGGCCTCAAAAAACGTTTCGCGCTACATATTCTTCTCCGGTAACATGGACGTGCTCGAGGAAATGCAGGAGCACTACAAAGCAAAGGGCAAGCCCGAGGGCCTAAGGCTCGGCGCGAACATCCGCTTTATAAACGAAAAAACTATGGAGTTTGTGAGAAGATCCGATCTCTACGAGGTTGGCCTCAACAACGAGGCGTTCACAAAGGAAGACGTCGATATGCTTGCCAATATGGGCATAAAGGTGTTCTCGAACCTCGGCGACTATGAGGAATGGTGGGCGCAGCTCGCTCCCTTGGGCGTTACCGGCTTCAAAACCAACTACCCCGACGCCTACACCGAATGGTGGCTCAATCAGCAAAAATAAGAAATCAAAAACAAATTATCAATTATCACAGTAAACAAAACCGCCTGACGGCTTCCGGAAGAAGAAAACGTCAGGCGGGATCTTTTTATGTCCGAAAAAAAGGCGGCTTTATTTTATTACGAGCGACATCGCCTCCGACCGGGTGCGCGCGTCGGAACGGATAACGCCGCGAAGGGCGGAGGTGCGAGTCAGCGCCCCGGCGGCTCTGGCTCCGCGCATAGTCATGCACAGGTGCTCGGCCTCAACGATGACGGCGACGCCCTTGGGATGGAGATTGTCCGTTAAAAAATCGGCGATCTGCGCGGTCAGGCGCTCCTGAAGCTGCGGGCGGCGGGCGAAATTATCAACTATACGGGCAAGCTTTGACAGGCCTATGACCTTCCCTCCCGAGGGGATGTATACTATGTGCGCCTTTCCAACAAAGGGAAGAAGATGGTGCTCGCACATGGAATACAGCGGGATATCGCGCACCACGACCATCTCGTCGTTGTTCTCTTCGTTAAACAGCTTTATGAACTGTTTGGGATCCTTCTCGAGCCCGGAAAAGATCTCCTCATACATATTGGCGACCCTTTTCGGGGTTTCAACTAACCCCTCTCTTTCGGGGTCCTCGCCTATCGCGTAAAGAATTTCCTTTACCGCTCTTTCTATGCGCTCCTTGTCCATGGAAAAACTCCTTTTGTAAAAAGAAAAAAGACGTTAAAGCAGGGTTCGGAAGCTGCCGTCCGCCCTCCCGAAGCGTTTTTTCTTTATCTTTGATTGTTACCGGTTATTTTTTCGGCGTATAGGTCACCGTATAGCAGCCGGATCTCAGGCCCACTATATTGTCGATCGCTCCTATTCCGTCAAGCGTTTTATCACCCACGCGAAGGCTCGTTACGTAGCCGCGGCCGCTGTCAACGGAAGCGTTGTGCGAAAGGATCTCGAGCCACTTTGACGGGTCGTCGGAGAGCTTTACGCTGCTGTTCCATTTGAGGATGCGGGCTTTGAGCTGCTCGCTCGTTATGGTGTAGGTAGTCACAAACGTACTGTAGTGCGAATCGAAGGGGCTTGAAACCGAAACGGGATAGTTGTCGCCGTGCCACGCGTCGTACGCGTTGACGGTGGAACCGGCGCAGCTCGCGGAATAGACCGTAAGAACGGGGGTAAGGGATGCGTCGCCGGTTCTGACAACGTACTCTCCGATGACCTCCTTTACGGCCTGCTTGACCATATCCGAACAGGCGTCGTAGCTCTTATAGGCGTAGCCGACGTTTCCCCTGCTCGATACGTTGAAATTAAATCTTTTGAGAAGGGTAAAAACAGCCACAGCCTGCGCCTTGAGAGCGTTTTTCTCTTTGGCGATGCCGCCTATCTCCATATATGTGATGCGCGTCACGAGCTCTTCTGTGTTTACCGTTTCTCCGGCATAGTTTGTGTTTTTCGGATAACTTGTGTCACGGGCGAGTGTGCTCCCCGAAAAGTAGTAGGAAAGGATATAGTCGTAGGGAAAACCGGCGTTGCCCATAGCCACCGCGCCGTACTGCGTCAAGCCCACTGCGTGCCCGTGGCCGTAGATAACAAAGGTGAAGGTGTCGGGCTCGGCTTTGATCTCGGGCGCTTCGGGGAACGACATATCGAGCTTTGAAAAGAGCTCGGAATATTCTTCTGTCTCATTAAACAGGCTCTCGCCGTCGGGTATATCAACAGACGCCCCGTTCATGCTTTCGAGCTCAACTGCCGCCCTTAAGATGATCCTCGCGTCGGCGGATGTAACGGAGTCGTCGCGGTCAACGTCCCCGACGCTTATCCCGAAGGAGGTAGGCGACTCGAGCTTCACGGCGCTTCTCAGAGCAAGGCGCGCGTCGGACGCGGTTATCGTCCCGTCAACGTCGAGATCGCCCAAAAGAACGCTCCCGGCGGAAGCGCCGAGCGGGAAGGCCGCAAGGAGCAGCAAAGCCGGGATCAAAGCCGATAATATTGTTTTTTTGAACCGTACCGTCGTTATCTCAGCCATTTGTCGCGTCTTCCTCAGAGGTATTGCCGCCGGGGGCTTCGGTTGAAGCTTCACCGTTTGAAGCCTCACCGTCCGCGGACGAGCCGCTTTCTTCCGACGCGGACAAGAACGGCAGATAGCTGTTCACCCAGTTTTTCAGGGTGTAGGAGTGTGAATGGAAATAATATCCGCCTCCCGCGCAGACAAGAAGTATCAGCGCGACGAGAACGGCGATGAGAGCCTTATATTTTCCGGTGCGCGCAGGCTTTTTTTCTTCGGGAGCTTCTCTCTTGATAAGCCCGGCGTCGGCGTCTATCACCTCCGAAAGCAGCCTGCACTGCTCGCTGCAGCAGCGAAAAAGGAACTCTCCGGTGCTCTCGCCGTAAAACGAGCGTATCTCCCTTACGGTGGTTTCAGCGTCGTTGGTCACGGTTATGTATACGGTCTTGACGCTCGAAGGGTCGTCGCCGGAATAATAGGCGTTCGACATCGCTATGCCGTAGGGCACGCCCATGAATTCGGCGGCGGTTATCGAGAGGTTCACCACATATTCGTTCGGAGGCATGTTCCCCCTGTTTTCGGCCTTGTTCACAAGCAGGATCCTGTTTGTGAGCTCTCGGGAAAAGGAAACGTATTTCATAAATATCTCGGAAGCCCTGGTCCCCGCTATCGCGATTTTGATCTTCTCGCGCTTGACGCTCGCCCACAGCTTTTCGCCGTAGAAATACTGCAGAGCGGCGCTGCTGAGCTCCGTCCCCATTCTTTCGTTCATGTAGGGGATAACAAGGTTGCCCACAAGCGCCGTCGTGCGGCTCTCTTCAAAGGGCAGGAGCATAACGGTCTGCCTGCCGCGCTTTACCGCGAAACCGGAGTAAAGGCAGTCGGTGAGGCTGAAAACGTCCCCTCCCGCGGCTACGCCCGCGTGGCATACGTTGAAGCTCAGCTCCTCCTGCTGTTCGTCGCTTGAGGACCTGAGAGCCCCCGAAAGGAGAGCTTCGTCGACGGTAAGCTCAAGCCCGAGAGCCTTGCAGAGGATCTCCTTGGTTTCGGCATACTTATGGATATCCGAGAAAAACAATATCGTATCGGAATCGGAAAATGCCTTTCCGATGGCGCCTGTGGCCTCTTTGAGCGTTGGGAAATAGTCTACGGTCCCGTCTTTTTTCATGACAGGGCCGAAGGTCTTTTTCAGTATTTCCTCAAAAGTCGCCGTTTGCTCAGACGCGGTTGTACCGAGGATCATCAGTGTTGCTTTCATATCTTTCCCTTTCCGTTTTTATAAAACGTGAATCAAAAATTTTACGCCGCCGTCTCGTTCTCGCCCTGAGGCTCCTCTTGCGAAGGCTCGTCCGGCGAAGAGGGAGGCGTTTCGGCTCCCTCGGGCGGGGAAGCGTTTCCTTCGGTGTTGTCGACGGGCACGGCGCTTTCTTCAGCCGAAGGCTGCTCTTCCTGCGTCTGTGAAGGCGTTTCCTGCGACGGCGCGTCTGTTTCGGGCGCGGCGGTCGTGTTCTGCGCGCTCGAGGCCCCTTCGGCGGCGGTGGTGGTCTCGGTGTTCTTCTTTCCGTAGTAGGCCTGCGGGAATTTCGCGGAGCTGTCGTAGTACACAAGCGAGGTGTTTATGGCTTCGCTCTCGCCCTCTCTAAGCTGACGCGCAACTATTACGAGCCTTCCGCTCGGGAAGATAGTGCGGTAACAGGTGTAGAGCATAAGCGTCTTGTCGCCGGGCTGCACGTCGACGCCCGTGTGTATCATGGAACGCGCCTTGATCTGTTCCATCTTGCTCATGAACGCTTCGTCTGACGGGAAGGACGAATACAGGTAATCGAAATAGTTTCCGCCGTCGTCCGCCGGGTCGGCGTTTGTGAGCATGACGGCAAATATCTTCCACTTTGTCGTTTCATAGAGCGTGTCGAGGGTGATTATCGGAGCGTTAAGATAGCCCTGGACGCTCATATAGTTTTCAAGCTTGTTGAAGATGAGCTTATCATGGGTGTTGTGTCCGTAAATTATGGTGTTCTTGCCGAGGCCCTCCCTGCCCATGGCGGAATCCGCCTTCACGTAGGGGTTGCCGTAGCGGCTGTGGTTGCCGTAGATGTCGCGGTATAGATAATACGAATCGTCTCTGTTCTGGAGAAGCACCGTTGAAATATCGGTGTTTTCGATCTTGAGCCAGCCCACCACGTCGCTGCTTATCGCGTAGAGGTTCGCGAACTTGATGTTCATGCCCTCCGGGAAATCAACGTCGGGATAACGCGCGCGCATCATAGCCCAGGCGTCGTCAAGCTCGTAGTCGGGGATATTTTCGAGCTCGATTACGTTGTCTTCGCTGTCCTTGAGAAATTTTATGCGCTCACGGTAGTTGTGATAGTAGAACGCAAGGTAGATAAGGGAGAAAACGAGCGCAACGAACGAGACCGCCCTGACCGTTTTCCTGACCTTTTCCTTCGCGGCGTCGTCCTTTTGGGGAAGGTTGTTCTCGGCAAAGCGTTTGAAGCCCTCTTTTGAGAAATGGGTCCTGAAAAAGA
>JAFSWN010000071.1 GCA_017450185.1 Clostridia bacterium
AAGCGCCTGCGGCGCAGCGTCTGCGACGCAGGATGCCGCTTTCGATTACGCCATCGCCGTCGCCCGTCAGGGCGAAATCGGCGGGCGTTATAATCTTTTTGTTTGATAGGAAACGAGCAGTTTCCTATCAAACAAAAAAACCGCCTTCTGTCAGGCGGTGAAGATCTTGTTCATATGCGCAGCCCTTTGGAAAGCGGACTAAAAAGGCCGGTTTTATTCCGCTGTCTCTCTGAGCACGTCGAGCGTTTCGGAAAGGCCGTACCTTAAGGAATAGCGGGCGTTCCAGCCAAGAGATACGAGCAGGCTGCTGTTGAGAACGCAGTTCTGCGGGCGTGAAAACCCGCGGCTCTCTATTTCGTCCGGAAGGTCGAACTTAACGTCTACTCCCGCAAGGGAGGCAGCCGTTTCGGCAACCTCGCGGATGGTGGCGACACTGTCGGCGTTGGACACGTTATATGCCCCCGAAACGTTTGAGAACAACAAAAACAAAAGCGCGTCAACGGCGTCGAACACGTAGGTGTAGCTGCGTTTTTGCAGTCCCTCGCTCTTGAGAATGATGCTCTCGCCGCGCAAGGCGCTGCGAAGGAACTGCGCGTGGGCCTTGGAATCGTTTTTTGCCATTGTGGGGCCGTAAACGCTTGAAAGCCGGGCGATAACGCTGTTAAGGCCGTATTCCTCTGCCCAGCAGCGCGTGAGGATCTCAGCGCAGCGCTTGCTCTCGGGATAGCATGAACGCACGGCGTTGATATCGGTGACGCCCGCGTCGGTCTCGGAGTAAACGTCCTTGCCCTCAGTTTTGCCGTAGACCTCGAAAGTCGAGGTCAGCAGCACCCGGGCTGCGGGGTTCCTTTCGGAGCAGAAGCGAAGCACGTTCTCGGCTCCGCGTATGTTTGTGAGCAGCGTTTCGGCGGGATAAAGGGCGTAGGAGCGGGGGTCTGCGTTGCTGGCGGCATGGAGCACGTAATCGGGTGCGGTTTCGCACCTGATGGGCTCGCATATATCCTGACTAAGCACGGTCAGCTCTCCGTTTCCGGCATAGGAAAAACGGCTGCGGAGCTTTTCCTCGTTCCTGCCCAGGGCGAGCACGCGAAAAGAAGCGCCGTAAAGCGAGTTTGCCCGCAAAAGGCAGTCGATAAAGGCGGAACCGATGAGCCCGGAGGCTCCGGTCACCAGCACCGTCCCTTTGTTATTTTTCAGGCGCGCGGCGGTCCTGTCCACGGCCGACATATAGGTCCTGCTCTCAAAAGGTTCCATCTCAGTGCATCCAGTAGTCTTTTTTAGCGTTGAGCAGCGCCTTGAATATCTCAATGTCCTCTGCGGTCGTGAGCTTGAGGTTTTTTTCGGAGCCGATGGATAAAAACAGCTCGCGGCCAAGCTCTATATACATTGTGCAGGACGCCACGGAATTGGTGATGCCCTTCGCAAGGGCCTCCTTATGGGCTTCAACGATGTCGTTGACAAAGAAGGTCTGAGGAGTCTGCGTGATCTTCAGGTTGTCACGCGGGACCTGCGAGGTGGATGACTCTCCGTCCATGGTTTTGAGCATGGCGGCGGTGCAGGGGATCACGGTGATGGCGTTGCCCTTCTCGCGGCAGACGCGGATGTTGTCGGAGATGATATCCGCGCTGAGCATCGGGCGTATCGCGTCGTGAATCAGCACGATATCGTCGTCGCCGTTGTGTCGGGATTCGATATCGTAAAGCCCGTTTCTTATTGAATCCTGCCCGTTCTTGCCGCCGCTGACCACGTTTTCAAGCTTTGTGATACCGAACTGCTTGGCGTAGGCTTTCAGTATATCGTGCCAGCCGTCGAGGCAGACCACCTCTATTGCGTCGATATTGGGGTGGCTCTGGAACGCTTCCATTGTGTAGACGATAACGGGTTTATCGTATACGTTTATGAACTGCTTGGGGATGTCCTGATTCATCCTTGCGCCGACTCCGCCGGCGATTATGAGAGCTATATTCATGATCTTACTTTCCTTATCAACTCAAAGAGATAGTATTATATCGCAGATGCGGTCGACGTTTTCGGTTCCGAGCCCCTCATAAAGAGGAAGGCACAGAACGTTTTCGGAAACGCGAAGCGCCACGGGGGTTTCCTTTGCGGCGTTATCGCAGCCGAAGCCCGAAACGCTGCTCGTGAGCGGGTAGAAATACTTGCGCGCGCCTATGCCTTTTTCGGCGAGGGCTTCCATTACCTCGTTTCTTGAGAAACCGAAAACCTCGGGATCGAAAACCGCGGGAAAATAGGCGTAGTTGCTCTGCACGTCCTTCTGAACGGCGCTCAGGGTTATGCCTCTGACGTTTTCAAGCCTTTCGCGGTAGCGCGTGACGGCCTCTTTTCTTGAGGCGATCGCTTCTTCGATATGCCTCAGGTTGCAAAGGCCCATGGCGGCGGCGAATTCGTTCATTTTGGCGTTCCCTCCGAAGAGCTCGAGAGCTTCGCCGTTGATGCCGAAATTTTTCCACTGGTTCAAAAGCGAATAGTATTTATCGTCTCTGAACACCGCCGCGCCGCCTTCGATGCTGTGGAACACCTTGGTGGCATGGAAGCTGAACATGGACGCGTCGCCCAGCCTTGCGGAGCTTTTTCCGTTTTTGAAAACCCCGAACGCGTGCGCCGCGTCATATATGACCTTCAGGCCGTGTTTTGCAGCGATCTTCTCTATGGCGTCGTCGTCGCACAGGTTGCCGTAGACGTGGACCGGCATTATCGCCGAAGTTTTTTCGGTGATAAGCGCTTCGATCTTTTCGGGATCGATAGTGAAATCATCGGGCTTTATATCGCAGAAAACGGGCTTGAGGCCCTTTCTGACAATGGCGTTTGTTGTTGAAACGAAAGTGAACGGAGTGGTTATGACCTCGCCCGTAAGGCCGAGCGTTTCGATTATGCACTCAAGCGCGTGGTGGCCGTTTACGCACAGCGCGAGATTTGAAACTCCGAGAAACGCGCAGAGCTCTTTTTCGAGCTGCTGGTGCTTGACGCCCGAGTTCGTGAGCCAGCGGTTGTTCCATATTTCCTTTATCTCGTTGCAGTATTCCTCAAACGGAGGCATCGAGGAACGCGTTACCAAAATTTTATCGTCCATTTGCGTTTACCTTCTGTTATTTCAAAATGATCTTTTTTATAAAACCGTAAACGGCTTCTCCCCTTTTTCCGAGCAGCGAGAACATCAGAATGAGCAGACGGAACGTTATTCTGTCCTTCATTCCGAGCAGATCGGCGCTTTCAACGGCCTTTTGCTTAAGCTCCGGCGAAAAGGTTTTTCGGTATTCGGTGAGCCACAGGTGAGCCAGATGATAGTCCGTTTCATAGCGGAAACGTCCGTTGTAGCGCTCGTTGAAAAGGGAAAGCCATTTTATTTCGTTTTCGATATGGGTGAAATCATTGGAGACGGACATGCTCGCCGTCCATGAGCCCCTGTGGGCAAAACGGTAGACCGCCATAATCTCGTCGATGTAGTACACCTTCCCCTCGGCAGCGCTGAGGACCTGAAGAGGATAGTCGTAGACGTCGGCGAGGCGTCGAAAATCGGGCCACATATCGGCAATATCGCGTCTGACCATGAGAGATACGGACGGGCAGAACATACCGCCGCGTTTAACTATGATCGGGGACGGAACAAATGAGGAGCCCTTTACCGGACGGAACGGAGTTTGTCTGCCGAGGCTGTCAAGCTGCATGACCGCGTGAAAGCACATGGTGATACCGGGGTCGCCGAGCATCACCTCCGTTTGCTTCTGAAGCTTGTCGGGAGAGAGCCAGTAGTCGTCGCCCTCGCATATCGCCACAAAACGGCCTCTCAGCAGAGGGGCAATATAAGTTTCGGCGATATTACAGCTTTTCATACGGTTTTCGCTTTGCAGCACGGGGACTATTACGTCCGGGTATTTTTCGGCGTAACGCCTTACCGTATCGGCGGTGCCGTCGGTGGAGCAGTCGTCGTGAACGATGAGCTCGAACGGAAAATCCGTTTTTTGTGAAAGCACGCTCTCTATGGCCCCGGCAACGGTATCTGCGTGGTTGTAGCAGAGACATACCACCGACACCAATGGAGCTCCGGCGTTCATCATAGCTTCTGATAATCTCCACTCAATATATTTTCCCACCATGCGGTGTTTTCAAGATACCAGTTTATGGTTTTTACGATCCCGTCCTCAAATTTCGTTTCGGGAAGCCAGCCGAGATCGGCGTGGATCTTGGCGGGATCGATGGCGTAGCGCATATCGTGCCCCTTACGGTCAGCCACATAGGTTATAAGGCTTTCGGGCTTCCCGAGAGCGGCGCAGATTAGCTTAACGATATCTATGTTGCGCTTCTCGTTGTGGCCGCCGATGTTGTATACCTCGCCTTCCTTCGCGTTGTGGATGATAAGGTCAATAGCCTTGCAGTGGTCCTCAACGTAGAGCCAGTCGCGCACGTTGAGGCCTTCGCCGTAAACGGGAAGAGGCTCGTCATGCAGAGCCTTCGCTATCATAAGCGGGATAAGCTTTTCGGGGAACTGATAGGGACCGTAATTGTTTGAGCAGCGGCTTACAGTCACGGGCAGTCCGAAGGTCCTGTGGTAGGCTCCCACAAGAAGATCGGCGGAAGCCTTCGACGACGAATACGGAGAGCTCGTGTGAAGCGGGGTGGTTTCCGTGAAGAACAGATCGGGACGGTCGAGCGGAAGATCGCCGTACACCTCGTCGGTGGAAACCTGATGGAAACGCCTGACGCCGTATTTTCTGCATGCGTCCATAAGGACCGCGGTTCCTATGATATTGGTTTGAAGGAACACGTCGGGGTTCTCTATGGACCTGTCAACGTGGCTCTCGGCGGCGAAGTTTACCACGATATCCGGCTTTTCCTCTTCAAAAAGCGAATAAATCGCCGCGCGGTCACAGATATCGACACGGGCAAAACGGAAGTTCGTTTTGTCCATCAAGGGCTTGAGAGTGTGGATATTTCCGGCATAGGTGAGCTTGTCGATGCAGACAAAACGGTAATCCGGATACTTTTTTATCATGTAAAAAAGAAAATTGGAACCAATGAACCCGGCGCCGCCGGTAACGAATACAGTCATAAGCTTTTCCTTCCGTATCAAAAGATTTTATCGGTGGCAACGCGTGAAAGATGCTCGCCGTAGGGGGATTTGCCGTAGAGCTCGGCGGCGTCAAGCAGCTGCTCCCTTGTTATCCAGCGCTTTCTGTAGGCTATCTCCTCCGGCGCAGAAATAACGAGGCCCTGACGGTTCTGGACCGTCTGAACAAAAAGGGATGCGTCCATGAGGCTGTCCATAGTTCCGGTGTCCATCCACGCGAAGCCGCGGCCCAGCACCTGGACCTTCAGGCTGTTCGCCTTGAGATAAAGCTTGTTGAGATCGGTTATCTCAAGCTCGCCTCTCTCGGAGGGGCGCACCTTTTTGGCCATCTCAACAACTCTGTTGTCATAGAAATAAAGTCCCGTAACGCAATAGTTCGATTTCGGGAAAGCGGGTTTCTCCTCAAGGGAGAGCACCTTGAGCTCCTTATCGAACTCAACTATCCCAAAGCGATGGGGATCGGGCACGGGATATCCGAATATGGTGGCCAGACCGTTTTCGGCGTTCTGAACTGCTTCGCTCAGGTTTTTTGAGAAATAGCCGCCGTAGAAAATGTTGTCGCCGAGAACCATCGCGCACGCGTCTCCGCCGATGAAATCCTCGCCGATGATGAAGGCCTGCGCGAGGCCGTCGGGACTCGGCTGAACGGCGTAGGAAAGCTCAACGCCGAACTGGCTCCCGTCGCCCAAAAGCTCCTTAAAGCGGGGCGTGTCGGCGGGAGTGGAGATGACCAGTATGTCTTTTATTCCCGCCAGCATAAGCGTTGACAGAGGATAAAAGATCATGGGCTTGTCGTAGATGGGAAGAAGCTGCTTGGAGGTGACCCTTGTGATGGGGAACAAACGCGTTCCGGAGCCGCCTGCCAGAATAATACCTTTCATACGGACCGTCCTTTCTTGTCTTATGTCAAATATGCGGTTCAGTGTTATTTTGTTACTCCGTCGATCTCGTCCTCGATGGCCTTGCGCTCCTCGGCAGACATGCCGTCCACGATCTTCAAAAGCCGCTGTATACGCGCCGTTTCGCTTTCGTTGCGGTCGATCTTATAGGGGAAATCCTCGGGGTGCGCGCGCTCCTTGACGCCGATGCGCCACGCCACGCGAAAGCGGTTGGAAACGTCGGTGAGCTCCTCCTCGTTCGCGGGAAGCCTTCTCTGGTCGTTGGGAGTGAAAAGATAGGCGCTGTAGGCGTTGCATATGACGTTCGCGGGACCGAAAGCCACCTGATTGCCGTGGTCGAGCCAAAGGCATTTGTTGCACAGGTCCCTGACCTGCTGGACGGAATGGGAAACGAGGATACCCGTCACTCCGTTTGCCAGTATCCCCTTTATGCGCCTTGCGCTCTTCTCCTTGAACGCCTCGTCGCCGACGGAGAGGACCTCGTCGAGAATAAGGATATCCGGCTCGACGAGACAGGCGATGGAAAACGCAAGACGGCTCTTCATGCCTGAGGAAAGCTGCTTGAACATATACTCCTGAAAATCCTCGAGCTCGGCAAAGGAGATTATCTCATTATATTTTCTCTCCATGAATTCCTTCGTGTAGCCGAGAAGCGCGCCGCGAAGGAAGGTGTTCTCGCGCACGGTGAGCTCGGGATCGAAACCGGAGGCGAGCTCGAGAAGGGCCGCTATCTTGCCCTCTACAACGACGCTGCCCTTTGTTGGGACCATAATGCCGGTTATGGCCTTGAGAAGAGTGGATTTGCCCGCGCCGTTGGTGCCGACGATACCGAGCATATCGCCCTTTTCGAGAGAAAAGCTGATATCGCGGTCGGCCCAGAATTCTTCTACCTTGTAGGTACGGGTGATTTTCTTTATAACGTAATCCTTAAGACCTATCTGCTGCAGGTCGCCGGTTTTATATCTGATTGAAACGTTGCTGCACTCTATCACTGACATTTAGCTTCCCTCCCCTTACACGTAGTAAAGGAACTCGTGGTTATACTTTTTATACACAAGACAACCCGCAAGCAGGGCTACGGCGGTATATCCTAAAATAAGCAGATGTATCCAGAGCGGCGGCACAGAGCCCTCTATCATGACTATTCTGAAATACCTGATAAAAACGTATACGGGGTTTATGAAAAAGTATTTCTGAGCGTTCTCCGGGACGATCGAGATAGGATAGAATATGGCGGAAACGTAGTTGAGCAGCATAAGGAAAATGCTGTAGAGATATTCGATATCCCTGAAAAAAACAAACATCGCCGAGAGCAGCATACCCACGCCCAGATTATATATAAGGAGCATCACGCACGGGTAGATGAGGCTGACGGCGTGCATGCCGAAAACTATGCCGTCGAACAGGCAGAAAACGAAATAGACCGCCAGAGTCAGGGCGAAATTTATATAGGACTGCACGGATTTCGAAAGCAGAAAAAGGGATTTCGGCACGTTTATCTTTGTGAATATGGACGCGTTCGCCATAAGGGCCCGCATACATCCCTGAGTGCACTCGGAATAGAAATTCATTACGAGCGTACCGCTGAAGATGTATATGATGAAATGCGGCTCGTGGCGTCCGAATATATTTGAGAACACCATCATGAGGACCAGCACCGACAGCAGAGGCGACAGGATGCTCCAGAGCATCCCGAGAACGGTCCTTTTATATTTTTTCTTAAAGTCGCGCTTTACAAGCTCCGAGAAAAGGAACTGATAGCTTTCAAGCTTCTTTATCATCGTTATTGCCTTTCGTCGATCAAAGCCTCAACGGCGTCCACGCCGAGAGCGGTAACGCCGAAAGCTCTGCGCACGGCGTCTCTTTCAGCGAAGGAATCGTCTATGAACAAAGCGTTTTCGGAGGGACTGATATGATCGATCTTCTTCTCGCTCCGGGGGATGCAGATTATTTCGTCAAAAAGCCCGGGGAAGATCCTGAACTCCTGCATGTCTTCGCGCACGTCAGTTTCGTGACGGGTGAGAAGAACGACCCGAATGTTGCGTTCAACGCACTGATAAATAAATCTCAGGACCGTGAAATTTACTCTGTTTTTGACTATGAGAGTGTCGTCGTAATCCATATACACCTCGTCGTAGTCCAGACCGAGCGAAAAAACGTTGTAGAGAGCCCTGTCGACCGTTGCCGAAGACAAGGGCTCGGGTATATCGAGCTCGTACCCCAGAGCGTCAAACACCGTGAGCAGCGCGAGGTTGACTCCCGCTGCCCTCTCGAGGCACATGGTACCCGCCACCCTCGTGGCGCACTCAAGAAGACGGTATTCGCCTGAGGTATTGCGCTTTAGCTGGAAGAACCATACTCCGCGAAGCTCCATCTTTTTATTGATGGTTTCGGCTATCTCCCTTATATTATCGTCGGGAGGCATGAGAGTGGAATTGACGCTTATGCCGTTTCTTATCCTGTGACGGTTGCGGCAGGACGCGAAACGCAGTTTTCCGTGCCTGTCGGTAAAGCAGTCTATGGTGTATTCCTCGCCCGGAAGATACTCGCAGATGACCTGAGGGTCGGTCCTTTGGGAAAGCTCGTAATCAAGCTCCTCCCTGCTTTTTATTATCATAAAGCCCTGGGAGCCCTGCCCCTCGGAGGGTTTGATTATAACGGGATATCCGGGGACGTCGTCTGCGCACGCGTAAACGCCCGGCAAAAATAAGCAGCCTTCAAGCTTTTTATATGTTTTTTCCTTACTGCGGCAGATCTGAACCGCTTCGTCGGGAGAAGTGAGAAGCTCGGCGTGAAGTTTGTCCCTGTTCGCGCTGAGGAAAGCTATGACGCTGTCGAGAGCGGGAAAGATGAATTTTATACCGTTTTCGTCGACGACCCTGTTTATCTCATCAATAAACCCGGGGTCCGAAATATAGGGAACGCCGCCGATATAGTTTTTGTATACGCTTTTCCCGTGGTCGTCGGCGCTTGACGCTCCGTACAGGGTGATGAACCTGATATCCTTGAGCGCCCTGTGAAGCTCAAGGCCGATCTCGGAGCCGCAGGGAAAAACCAAAATATTTATCTGTTCCATCATTTCAGTCCCAATCTGTTTTTGAGCTCGGCGACTATCGCCCCGGAGTTTCCGGGCCCGTTCACGCCGGCGTCAAAGAAGTATCCGCATTTTTCCTTTCGGAAGCCCGAATCCTTTTCGGGGTCTTTTGCATATTCGCGGACCCTGTCAAGAGTCTCGCTCCAACCTGAAGTCATCGGGCCGGGGATAACGCTCGGGAAATCAAGATTGAAGCCCGCCTCGTTCTCGCAGAACCACTCGTAATCGGGGCAGTGGAAAACAACAGGACGCCCGAGATTTGCGAAGTCGAGCGCGATGCTCGAATAATCGGAAATGACCACGGTAAAGGTGCCGAGATCGGTGTAGATATCCTTTTCGTCGTGAAGGAAGACCCTGTCGTATCCGCTTATGGCGCGCTTTATCAGGTTTGAATAATTACGCCAGGTATGCGGATGCAGACGAAGATAGAACTCGCCGTCGATCTCCTCCATGAGAGTCTGGATCTCCGGAAGCTTTGAGAGGACGTCGTCCACCATCTCGCGCTCCTGCTTGAAATGGAAGCGGTAGGTGGGAGCGTAAAGGATCTTAACGGGAGACGTCTGTCTTTCGCTCTCATAAAGGGGCAGGTCGCGCGGATGCCCTGCCATGAAGCAGTTTTCATGGGGCACCTTCCACACGTCGGCTATCATATCTATACGCTCCTGCCCGGGGCATACGAACAGAAAATACTTTTCGAATTTTTCACGGAAGGGAGCGAGAATGCGATATTTGATCTTCTTTCTGAGCCTGACAAGAGAGCTGTCGGAGGGCGAAACAAGAATATCGCCGCTGTACTGTACGCCGCGCTCCTCGGTGTTTTTGACTCCGGAGGCGTCGCCCATGGATTTGAAGCCGACCCCGTGCCAGAGCTGCACCACCTTTGTTTTGTCGTTGAAGCCGAACTGCGCGGGAAAATCCGTCATTACGAAATGGTCCGTAACGGCGACTCCGGCGCGTTTCATCACGTCGATACCCTCGGGGCTGCCCATCAGCAGCGCAGGCTTTCCATCGGCCTGAAGCTCGCCGAGCAGGGTCTTGTTGGTTGTGAGCCAGACGGCCTTAATTTCGGGGACGTTCTCAAGCACGTATTCAAACAGGTACTTGGTGTTGTCCATATACGTGTTGTGACGGAAGCCCGAAAACACCCAAAGGCTGTCGTCCTTGGGCGCGTCTGTGTTTTTCCAGTAGGCTCTGTAGGCCTTTATGAGAGTAAGGCCCTTTTTGAAGTATTTTTTGATTTTTGCGAGAGGCCTTGAGATGATCGAATATAGCTTAAGGCCCGGAAGAGCGAATTTTGACGCCCTGTGAGTGTGGTACAGATGATAAAGGCTGTCGCCGGGCAGCTTGCTCTTGAGAGTGTTGTATATTTTGAATGTGCCTATATACGTGTGCAGAGCCTCAAAAAGCTCCTGAGGGTATTCCTCCGCAAGCCGCATGACGAGACTTTCGTCCTGGAGCTTTTCGGCCGTTTCCAGATAGTTGGTTATCTCCTTCGTGGTGCGCCAGCGGAACAGCTTGAACGCGTAGTTATCGAAATGTACCCTGAAATACTCCCTCAGGCCGACGAGGAAGCGGACGTAATCGAGACGGGTGTTGATGAAATGCTCCTCTTTGGTGCTGTTCATGAATATGCCCACGTCGCTTCTGCGGTAAACGGACGTAACGTCAGGCAGGTACACCGCCTTGCCGAGCCCCATCTGCATTATCGTCATGGGGATATCGCCCACGATCCCACGGAAATACCATTCGGGGATCTCGATATCGTAGTCCCAGCGGTAAAAAGCGGATGAAGTGTGGTTGGGAAAGATTATCAGGAAATCGGATATCTCATAATACGGCTTTGAGCGGAACCCCGGCGTGCATTCGGGGATTATCATTTCGCCGTCCTCATTCTGCATGTACCAGTCTTTGAGGTGCCAGTCCGGAGGAGCTTCGATCCTGGTGCGGGTGTAGCACATACGCACCTCTTCATGCTTCTGCATGTAGTCGAACTGCTTTTGGAGCTTATACTCGTCTATCCAGTAGTCGTCCCCCTCGCAAAAAGCAATGTACGGACTGTTTGCATGGTTGCAAAGATCTACAAGGTTGGCCTGCGCCCCCATGTTCTGTTCCCTTATAAACGGAACGATTATATCGGGATATTTCTCCGCATACTCTCTGACGATGTCGGCGGTGTCGTCGGGACCGCAGTCCTCTCCCACGAACACCTTGAACTTGAAATCGGTTTTCTGCATAACGAAAGAGTCGAGAGCCTGACGGATATAATCGTGATGGTTATATGTTATGCAGCATACCGTAACGGCGCAATCGTCGTTATTTTCCTCAAAACGGCGGGCGGTCTGGGGACCCATAATAAGATCTTCCCTGCTGCCGTCTGTAACGTATTCACCGGTCTCGTCGACAAAAAGACGAGCGTATTTGAATTCGTTTTTTGAAATCTTCTCCATTGGAGATCCCCCGTATAACGTTGTATAACGGTATTGTTTGAGAATACCTGATTAATTATTTTACCATAATGATATAAAAAATACAAGAATTTTACACAAAAAAGTCACATTCTGCAGATAAGGCTGCTCTTTTCCATTCTCGGGCCGCGCAGCGTCACAGCAGTTTCTTATACGGCTCTTTCAGAAAAAACGATCCGCTTATATACGTTTTTTATTTTGCCTTCGGGACGTCGATGACGACGTCGGTAAGCGGGAACGAGCAGCACGGATGGATATAGCCGAAATCCTTGTCGGCAAGGCGTCTGCCGTCGACCTCGGCGGGAACGTACACCTTTCCGGAAACGAGCTGCGAACGGCACCAGCCGCACCTGCCGCTGCGGCAATCGGAGGGCGCTTTTATCCCGGCGGCTTCCATCGCCCTTAAAAGAGAGGTATCGGAGGGACAGGTTATCGTCTGTTCTTCTCCGTTTATGCGGACGGTAACTTTACAGCTTTTTTTGACTCTCTTGGGATAATCCTCGTTTTTCGCGGGATCGAAGTATTCGCCGAACAGCTCGTGGCGGACGAATTTCCGCCTTATACCGAGAGTTTCGATCTCCTTATCCACAAAGCGGTACATCGCCTGAGGGCCGCAGAGGAACACGGAATAATCCCCTTCCTTCGGGGCGTATTTTTTTATAAGCTTCGCAGTGATGAAGCCGTTTTCGCAGCCCTTTTTCTTTTCATCGCTGAGCACGTTCACGAGCTTTACCCTGGGGCAGGTTTTCGCGATCTCGGCTATTTCATCGCTGAAAACAGCGTCGGAAAGGGTCCTGCTGCCGTATAGAAGGATAAGCTCGCAGTCCTCGTCGCCCTCGGCTATCGCATAGGCAAGAGAACGGAACGGCGTGATACCGCTTCCGCCCGCAATACCGATGACGGTGGCGGCGTCCCTTAAGGGCTCGTAGGTGAATTCGCCGAGCGGAGCGGAGGAGGTCACGCTTGTGCCGACCGTCCAGTTATCAAGGATATATTCGCTGGCGATACCGCCCCAAACGCGCTTGACGGTTATCATGTATCTGTTTTTGAGGGTGTCCGCCGGGGACGAGGCTATGGAATACGGACGGCACAGCTTGGCGCCGTTTATGCTGAGCCTTATGCTCAGATACTGTCCTGCGGAGAACCACGCGAGCTTTTTCGCGCCTCTCTTTTTGTTGGGAGCGAGAACATAGCTCTTCATATCGGGGCTGTGCTCCTTTATCTCTTCAACTACGAGCTCCTGATACGCCGGGTGAAGCTCGGCAGCAAGCTTATTGGGATAATAGGAATAGAGGTCCTTGACCTCGCCCGAGGAGGACGCTACCGCCTTGACTCTTTTGGCGAGCATGGAGGCTATATCGGTTCTTTTAAGATCGTTCAGACTCATTTATTTTTCCTCCTTAAGTTCACTGATAACTTTATCGGCAGCCATTGCGCCGGTGAGATACGCGGAAGGATATCCGTCGCCCCTTATATAGCTGCCTCCGCAGAAGTGAAGGTTCGGGATGGAATAATCGACAGCTTCAAGCATGGCCCTCGTTACAACGTTATCCCACTCTTCGTTTGCGTAACCGTAGATGGCTCCGGCGGGGGTGGCGAGATAGCGCGCGAAGGTGACGGGAGTTGCGACGACTATTTCCTCGATATGGGGCATTACGGACACGCCGAGGACCTTTTCATAGTCTTTTATATACCTTTCAGCCACCGCGTTTTTATACTTTTTATAGTCTCTCGCGCCGACTGTCTCGGGGAAATCTCCGGGCATGACGGGAATGGTGAAAAACAGCGTGCAGGTGCCCTTCGGCGAGGACTCGGGCAGGACCTTGTTGAGGCAGTTTACAACGTAAATGCTTCCGTCCTTACGCGTGTTGAACTGCTCTCTCGGATCGGAGCCGTTCATTATGAAAACGCTGTAGTCCTTTATGCCGAGCTCTTCCATTGACGCGTCGAGCCCGAGATAAACGGAAACGAAGGTCATGCCGAGCTTTCGCGCGCTTGCGAGCTTTTTCGCGTGCGACGGGATCTTTTCGGGATCGGAGCGGTTTATAACGTTGTTCGGGATTATATTGGAAATGATCTTTTTGGAGTAGATGACGTCGCCGTTCGCAACAACTCCTATCGCCGCGCCGTCGCCATCGTAAAGGAAGCGCGTGACTTCGGTGTTGAAGCGCACCTCTCCGCCGTGGTCCTGCAGGGCTTTAACAAGAGAAAGCGAGAGATAATGGCTCCTGTGGCCGGGCATGGTGGGATAGGCGCCGATATAAGACAAAACCATGCTCAGATAATGAAGCGCGTTCATATCGTCGGTGGGAACGCCGAGATAAGCCCAGTATGTCTCGAGTATCCTCTGCGCCTTTTCCGGCACGCCGACCGCGTCCATGACCTCGTCGAAGCTGTGCGCGGCAACGCGCATGAAGTCGCCGTATTTGTTGAACAGGACCGAAGGGTTCATGGAGGGGCCGTTCATATATTCCTGCGCTTCGTCAAGGACCGCCATGAGGTCGAAAAGCTCCTTCACGCTCTCCCTGCAGCCTGGAACGGCAGCCTCCATATCGTTGAGGAAATTATCAACCCCGGCGTGAAGAGTAAGGTCATAGGGATCCTCTCCCCTGTTTATCACCCTGAAAAGAGTGTCTTCGCTGTGGAGGTCCATATCCGCGCCGAGCCGTTCAAATATCTTTGTCACGGAATCGGCGTTTTCGGACGTGCTCGAGTGGCACAGCTCATGCAGAGCTGCCTCAAACTCGAAGCGCCCCCTGACAAAGCTCGTGGCGCAGCCGCCGGGAAGGTTGTGTTTTTCGAGAAGCAGGGTCTTTAGCCCCGCCTTGGCGCACAAAGCCGCGCTTGCAAGGCCGCCGTTGCCCGCGCCCACGACTATGACGTCATACTTTTTCAAAGCGTCGTTCATATATTTTTCTCCCTTCAATGGAATTCTATTTCGGTTTTTTCACCGACAGGAGCGGTGAATGAAAACTCATATACGTCGGCGTCGGGCGAACCTCCCGCGACCGCGAACGGAGCGCCGCCGGTATCGCGCGGGACAAGCTGCGCGCTAACGCTTTCGCCGTTTACCGAAGCTTCCGTAAGGCAGCGCCCGTCGGGAACGTGGACGCGCACCGTATAGGAACGCTCGTTGAAGGCTCTCGGTCCGTCAAACGAACCCGAAGCTGGGAATAACGTTAATTTACCGTCGCCGTCAAAGACGACGTCGGTCGTTCTGAATTTACCGTCCTTATAGGCAACGGTTGAGCAATCGTCCTCGTAGATAACGGTCTTTGAACCCTCGCTACCCCAATAGACGTCGAGCGTCAGATGGCTCCAGTCGCCTGCCTTTGTGCTCTCCATGTTATCGGCAAGCGCGAGCACCGAGCCTCTTTTTACAAATATCGGCGAGGTCTCGAGAGAATGGGAAACCGTAACTGTAACAGGTCCGGTATAAGAAGCTCCTGACCACACGTCCGTCCACGTCCCGTCTGGGATGAAAACGTCTCTTTTCACGTCCCCGGCAGTGAGAACGTTGAAATAAATATGAGCGTGGTTGTTGCCGTCAAAATATTCTATTTTTATATCGTGGGTTGAATTCGCGGGGATGAACGCCGTTTCAAACGTTTTGTCAAACACGTCCCACGCGTCCACAACAAGCTCGCCGTCGAGCCAGATCCTTAAGCCGTCGTCGGACATAACTCGGATGAACACCGGCTTTTCGCCGACGTGAAGCTCTCCGGTCCAGCGCGCAGAGAAATAGTCGGAAACGCTCAGGCCTTCGGGAGCGTCGAACACCCAGTCGTGATAGGGCGTGCTCTCAAATCTTTCGATCTCAGGCTCGCCCGAAAGCTCTGTGTTTGTGAAATACTGACCCTTAAGCCCGCTGTTTTCGCCGCAGGTGAAGAAATAATCCTCCGCCTCGGGGCAGCTGTCGTAAAGCGGGGCCACAAGGACGCCGTCGCCGAGAAGGTATTCGTCGTTCGCCGAAGCTTCCTCATACTGAGGATAGCTTATATCGAGTCTTCTGACAAGCGGAAGTCCGGTTTCGTAGTTTTCGTGGGACAGCTCATAGAAGAGCGGCAGAAGGCGGTAACGCATGTCGACGTAGGTGTGGGTGACCTTTTCGGCGGTCTCGCCGTAGAGCCAAGGCATACGCGAATAGGGCTTGGTGCAGTGAACGCGCATTACAGGAGACAGAGCGCCGTACTGTATCCAGCGCACGTACATATCGGGAGATACTTCTGAGGTGTGGCCGCCGAGGTCGGAGCTGAGATACGGATGGCCCATCTGAGCTCCCAGGAATATCATATTGTTGATCTCGCGCTTGAGATCGGAGGACGTTGTGCCGATATCTCCCGTCCACTGCAGCGAATACCTGTGCGCGGCAAGCTCGCTCGCGTAGTCGAGATGGCCGTTGCCAATGCCGTCCACGTTTGCCATTATCGCGGGGCGGCGGGCGTACTCGCCTGTTCCGGCGGCGCTCTCATAATAATTTTTGACTATTTCGTGATAGGCGTACATGCCGGAGGTATAGATCGAAAGCTTATCGTCTATCGGCTTCAGGGAGGTCCACCAGTTGCGGTCGTACCACCAGTAGTCGACTCCCTTTGAAAGTATCTTTTTCAGGTTGTAGTTCCTGAAGAAAACCTCGGACGCGTCGAGAAGATTGCTTGTGTTTGCGGTGGGCTCCGGATGGTCGTTGAATATAATTCCGACTCCAAGCTCGTGAGCCTTTGAAGTGAAGCGTTTCATATCCGGAAACAGCCTTGTGTTGATATCGTAGCCGGCCCCGGACGTTGCCGAACGCCAGTCGGTGTCGATAACGAGCATATCGATGGGATAGCCTCTTTCGCGGTAGTCGGCTATCTGCTGAAGAGCCGATTTCTCGGTATACTCATAGTATCTTGAATCCCAGAAGCCGAGCATCTCAAGGGGCAGCATCTCGCTGCGGCCCGTAAGCTCCACGAAATCGGAGGTAAAGGTCTCATAGCTCCCGCGGGGGAGAAACACGAAAACGTCCTGCGACTGATTGTCAAGGTCCCAGCCGTTATACGGCTTGTCGGCACGGTTGAAGCTGTAGCCGTCCTCGGACGGGACGACCCTGGGAATATCGCAGAAATACCATGATTTCAGTTCATCCGAAGGAGAAGGCAAAAAGAGGTTCGCTTCTTTTTCACCCTCAAAGCGCCACACTGTTTCGCCGTTTTCGTCGGTGATATAAGCGTTTTCGGCGTTCGAAGCGTTTTCGGGAAGGTAAACGGAGTATAATTCGGTTTTTATGACTGTGAAAGAGCCTTCGCTGCTCTTTGTGAAGGCAATGTCGTCCCAGCCCGTCCTTTTTTCTACGGTGAAGGAAGGGCGGTTTTCAAAGCCCTTAGGGCCCTTAGTTTCGATCCTTACAAGAGTGTCGCTCAGAAGCTCTACCCTGACGTTCCCCTCAACAACGTACGACGGGATCCCGGCGGTAAATTTTTCGGGGGCGTAGGGGACCGACCGGTTTATCCCGAGGAACGCAAAAACGGACGAAAGCAGACTGATAAGAAAACAAACGATCTTTATCATAAGACTCTCTCCCTTTCAGAACGATACTTTATTGAAAATATACTTACTCTTTTTAATACTATCACAAAACTTTTTACGGGTCAATAAAAAAAAGCCCCGTTCGGTGTGAACGGGGATTGGGAATAACAGCTCGGATATCAGTCGAGCGATATGCTGATGGTGGTGGTATCTTTGATATTGTCGACTATGAAGGTGGTGACGTAGTAGGTCTTACCGGTGGATCTGTTGAGCTTTGCGGTCCAGACGTTCTGATAGTTGTCGTAGGTCACTCCGCCCGTGGTCCACGTGACGTGGAGCTTCTGAGTGTCGTCGCCTGTGCCGTAGATATCGGAATACCTGACGACGCTCGGATCATAGGTCACAAACTCGATGGTCACGCTGTCGCCGCCCATGACGTTGAACTGCTCCATCCTGAACTCATCCTCAACGCCGGTGAGAAGCATGTAGTCGATATCCTTGACGCCGTCCTTAAGGATCTTGTTGTTGTGCTCGTCGAGCCTGTAGGTACCGTCGTCGTTTTTCTCATAGAGGTTGCTGTCGTCGATATAAACGGTGTAGTAGTCAAGATCAATAACGTCGATGCCGAGGAAGCCGGTGTCGATGCCGAGGATATCGAGAATCATTTTGAGTATTCTCTTGATCCAGTCGAGAGCGGTGGCTTTTTTCTGTTCTCTTACGCCGCTGACGCTTACCTTGCAGTCGCTGGTTATGGTCTTGATGGTGTAGGTACGGCAGCCGTCGGCGTCAACGCCGTTTGAAACGAGGGTCTCGGTGTTTCCGAGGAACTGGTTGAGCATTTCGGCGTCTTCACCGAGGAATTCCTCAAGGCCGATAGAGCCTCTTGTGGCCTTGACGCTGAGATCGGCATCGGAATAACCTCTGTTGATCTTTACGCGGAAGCTGAAATCCTCGCCGTAGGAAACGGCCTTATAGTTTTGCCCCTTGAGGGTCTGTACCCTGTAGCCGTCGCCGGACTGGAGAGCAACGTTAAACTGAGTTTTCTGAAGCTCGGACTCCTTAACTCTGATGGTGAAGTCTCTGTCGACATATACGGAATACTCGCCGAGTGAATTCTTCGTGGCGATAACGCCGTTAATGATAACCAAAGCGGTGGCGGCGTTGTAGGCCTCGTTGGTTTCAACGACGAACGAAAGGGTGGATCCGCTGTCGATTGCATAGGACGTTTCGGGATCGAGGATCTCGGGGCTGTAGGTCTTGGCGTCGGGAGCGATCGAAGACTCAACGAGCTGATCCCTTGTGTAGTATTTGCCGTCGGTCGCGAGATAGTAGATGCCGTTTTCATCCTCCACAAAACGCTTCTCGCCGTTTTCGGTCCTGACGAAATAATAGGGCGTCCCTATATCTCTGCCGTCGGGGCTGACAGAGATAAGATCGCCGGAAGGGCCGATAAAGGTGGCTACATAGGTGGTTTCGCCTTCGGCGAAAACGGGCAGCATCACGGTAAACGTCATTACCGCGGCCAAAAGTACGCTTAATATTTTTTTCATGTATTCATACCTCCGAATATGGTTTATTTCAGGTACATTTCCCTGATTTAATTATACATGAAAGAAAAACCTTTGTCAATAAATCCGTCTCAATAATTCATGACGGAAGAATAAAATTTTCCGCTGTTTTTTTGTGTAATATATTGACAATAAAATAAATAATAATTACAATCGTTATATGACCTGCGCAAAGGAGAAGACAAAATGGCACAGCTCAAAATGTATTGGTTCCCCGATACGCCTATTGACGATCCCCCTCTTCCGGATGGATATTCGATCTCGACCTACAAAACGGGATCCGATAAGCTCGCCTGGTGCGAATGCTGCAAAAACGGTCTTATCGGAGACGACGCCGGAGTCGAGGCCTTTGACAACGATATAACGGACCGCGAGGATATCGATCTTTACAATGACGTATTTTATCTCGATTATCTCGGAGAGCATATCGGCACGATAACAGCCTACGTTATCAAAGAACACAATATCGGCGACGTGCATATGGTTGGCATACGCACCGATTTCAGGGGCAGGGGCCTTTCAAAATACATGATGGCCGCCGCTCTGAAGCACCTGAAGGAAAAGGGCGTAAAATATGCCCTGCTGACCACCGACGAATGGCGCAAGGGCGCAGTTAAATCGTATCTCACCGCGGGCTTCCTTCCCGTGGAATACAACGTCGGCATGGAGCTGAGGTGGAGAGCCGTGCTTGAGGACTACGGCATAGACGAGGTCCGGATGGTGTATGACGACGCTTCGCCCTACAAAACGATATACCGCGCGGGCATCCCTCAGAAAAAGATAAAAGTGGGAGTCTTCGGAGCCGGAAGAGGCAGGACTATGATGGAATACTGCAAGGTTTCCGGCACGGCCGAGCTTACGGCGGTTTGCGACAAATACGCCGATAAGCTTGAAAATCTGAAAGAAAAGTTCGGAGAGGAAGTTGCCTGCTACTCGGAATTCGACGAATTCATAAAGCACGATATGGATCTTGTTGTGCTCGCGAACTACGCGAACGAGCACGCCCCCTACGCTATAAAAGCGATGAAAGCGGCCAAGAACGTTTTAAGCGAGGTGCTGCCCGTCCAAAACATGAAGGAGGCCGTGGAGCTTGTTGAAACGGTTGAAGAGACGGGAAAGCTCTACGCCTACGCCGAAAACTACGCCTATATGCCGGCGCCGAAGAAAATGAGGGAGCTTTATAAGGAAGGCAGGCTCGGAAAATTTGAATACGGCGAGGGCGAATACATGCACAACTGCGAGCCCGGCTGGCACAGATATACGAGAGCCGACAAAAACCACTGGCGCAACACGATGAGCGCGTTTTACTACTGCACGCACTCCTTGGGGCCGCTCATCCACATAACGGGACTGCGACCCGTAAGCGTTACGGGCTTTGAGGCTCCGTTCAACGACAGGATGATGCGAATGGGAGCGAAAGCGGGAGCCTTCGGCGTTGAGATGGTCACCCTTGAAAACGGCGCGATACTCAAAAGCCTTCACGGCGTCGGCCCATCCAAAAACTCGGTGTGGTACAGCATATACGGCTCGAAGGGCCGCATGGAAAGCTCACGCGAGGATGCGATGCTCGGCGGAGTGCAGAAGCTCTATGTGAACCTTGACGAAAACGAGGGAGACAACAAAAGCGAGGCAAGAGAGCACCGTGTGGACGACGGGCTCTCGGCGATAGCGGAAAACTCGGGGCACGGAGGCTCGGACTACTATGTGATGCACAACGTGACCGAAGCGCTCAGAGGCAACAAAAACGTGGATATAATTGACGTTTACGAAGCGCTCGACATGTTTTTGCCCGGACTTTTCGCCTACCGCTCGGCGCTTAAAGGAGGCGCTCCCGAAAGAATACCGAATCTCAGGAACAAAAACGAACGGGACGAGTGGAGGAACGACACCGAGTGCACCGACCCCGCCGCCGCCGGCAAAATGCTGATACCAAGCTATTCAAAGGGGAACCCCGACATACCTGATGAGGTTTACGAAAGCTTAAGCAAATACGACCCCGCAAGGGACGTAAATATAGATTACAAAAACGAACTCAAAAACAAATAAAGGAGAAACCGTTATGGCAGAAAAAGTAAAACTCGGAATCGTGGGCGTGGGCAATATGGGCCGCGGCCACATCAACAACTACGTCGAAGGCCTTATGCCGGAGATCGAGATAACCTGCGTCGCCGATATCGATGAAAGCAAATTTGCCTTTGCCGAGGAGAAGATCCCCGGAGTGAAGTGCTTCAAAACAGCGACCGAGATGTTTGATTCGGGCCTTTGCGACGCCGTGCTGATAGCCACTCCCCACTACTTCCATCCCCCTATGGCGAGAGAAGCGATGGAAAAGGGACTGCACGTTATGAGCGAGAAGCCCGCGGGAGTGTATACTAAGAGCGTCAGAGAGCTTATCGAGTTCACAAAGACCTCCGACAAGACCTACGCTATCATGTTTAATCAGCGCACGAACTGCCTGTACAGAAAAATGAAGGAGCTTATTGAATCCGGAAAGTACGGAGAGATCAAGCGCGTGAGCTGGATAATCACCGACTGGTTCCGCACCCAGCAGTATTACAACTCCGGTTCCTGGCGCGCCACATGGGAAGGCGAAGGCGGAGGCGTTATGCTCAACCAGTGCCCCCATCAGCTTGATTTATGGCAGTGGCTGTGCGGTATGCCCACGAAGATAAGAGCTTTCTGCCACGAGGGAAAATGGCACGATATAGAGGTTGAGGACGACGTTACTATCTATGCCGAATACGCAAACGGCGCAACCGGTACGTTCATTACCACCACCGGCGACACTCCCGGTTCTAACCGCCTTGAGATAACTCTTGACAGGGCCAAGCTTTTATGTGATTTTATAAACCCCTACGAGGGCGAGCATCAGCTTTGGGTGTATGAGCTGAACGATTCCACCCGCAACTATATCTACTCTGCCGGCGACGGTTTTTCAAGGCCTTCGGGCGAATGGAAAAAAATCGATACCGACGGCAAAAACGAGCAGCACGTGGGCGTTATGAACGCCTTCGCCGCGCATATCTTAAGGGGCGAGCCTCTTATTGCCGAAGGCGCGGAGGGCATAAACGGCCTTATGATTTCAAACGCCGCTTTCCTTTCATCCTGGCTCGGCAAGGAAGTTGAGCTGCCGATAGACGAGGACCTCTTCTTTGAGCTCCTTCAGGGCAAGATCAAAAACTCCACCCACAAAAAGGTTGTAAACGAACAGATAGAGGGCGACATGCGCTCCACCTATTAAGAAAAGGAGAAATAATACCATGATGAAAATCGGCGTTATTCCGGATTCCTTCCAGGTACCGTTCAAAGAGGCGGTCATTCTTGCGAGAGACCTCGGAGCAAAGGGACTTCAGCCCTACGTTACCGGGGGTGAGCTGGCTCCCGAAAACCTCAGCAAGCAGGACAGGGCGGACATACTCAAATACGTCAAGGACAACGGCCTTGTTTTCTCGGCCCTGTGCGCGGACTTCGGACTGCACTTCAACGAGAAGGGCACCAACGAAGAGGGCATTCAGCGCACCATGCGCATGATGGACCTCGCGCTTGACTTTGACACGCACGTTATCACAACTCACATAGGCAAGGTCCCGATGGACGAAAATTGCGAGGACTATCAGAACATGCTGCTCACTATAGAGCGTCTCGGCAAATACGGCGACGAAATAGGCGTTGCGTTCGCCACCGAGACCGGCCCAGAAAAGGCCCCTATTCTCAAGGGAATTCTTGACAAGGCGAACACAAAGAGCGCGAAGGTGAACCTCGACCCCGCAAACTTTGTTATGTGCTCCGCGCAGAACCCCGCCGAGGCGGTTTACCTGCTCAAGGACTACATCGTTCACACTCACGCCAAGGACGGCATTATGATAGACGAGCACAATTATCAGGAAAAGATACTCGGCGAGGGCGACGTGATCTTCCCGGAATACCTTGCGGCTCTCAAGGACGTGGGCTACGACGGATTCCTCACAATAGAGCGCGAAGCGGGAGCCACGCGTTTTGCCGACATAAAGCACGCGGTGAGCTTTTTGACCGAAAATCTCAAAAAACTGTATTAAGAGGTAAGTATTATGGCGCTTAAAATAGGTATAATCGGAAACGGCGGCATAGCCAACAGCCATATGCACGGCTATATTCAGCTCGGAAACAGAGTGGAAGTGGTGGCTTGCTGCGACATAAATTTTGAAAAAGCGAAGCAGTTCGGCGAAAGATACGGGATAAAGAACGTTTACGACAACTGCTACGATATGCTGAAAAACAACGAGCTCGACGCCGTGAGCGTTTGCACATGGAACGCCGCGCACTGCGAATGCACCGTGGCGGCGCTTGAAGCAGGATGCAACGTTCTCTGCGAAAAGCCGATGGCAATGAACGCCGAAGAAGCGAAAAAGATGCAGGCCGCGGCGGAAAAAGCCGGAAAGCTGCTGATGCTCGGCTTTGTGAGAAGGCAGGGCGACGACGCGAGAAAGGCGCTTGAGCTTTCGAAAAACGGAACACTCGGCGACGTATATTTTGTTAAGGCAACCTATCTCAGACGCTGCGGCTTCCCCGGAGGATGGTTCGGCAACAAAGCCCTTTCGGGCGGCGGCCCCCTCATTGACCTGGGAGTGCACGTAATCGACCTTGCCCGCTACATCATGGGCTGCCCGAACCCCGTTTCGGTTTACGGCGCAACCTTCAACAAGCTGGGCGCGCGAGACGACATAAACAACGGCGGCGGATGGCAGAGCGAGACCGTTGTTGACAAGCCCGTTTTCAACGTTGAGGATCTTGCGGTGGCAATGATCCGCTTCGACAACGGCGCGGTGCTGGAGGTTGAAACAAGCTTCAACCTGAACCTCAAAAACGAGGTGGGCAACGTTGAGGTGTTCGGCTCGAAGGCAGGCTTCAATTTCAACGATTTTGAGCTCTACACCGTTAAGGACAACGAGCTTGCCGACGTCAAGCTCTACGGTAAGCACAATTTTGAATTCCAGCCCGACTTCGACCGCGAGATCGCCAATTTTGTTGACTCGGTCGAAGGAAAAGCAGAGTGCATGGCCCCCGCAAAGGACGGCGTTGCGCTGATGAAGATACTTGACGCGGTTTATCTCTCGGCGAAAACCGGAAAGAGCGTGGATATTGATTGACGCGTCTTCTTCTTCGTCCGCACCACGTTTTCTGCCTTAAGTTTTTCGAGGGCATGGGCTACAGCGAAGATTTCGTGAAAGGAGCGGAAAAAATCCTCGGCGAACTGAAAAAAGACCCGGTCTTTACCGTTGCCGAAAAAGATGATCAGCTCTGCGAAAACTGCCCTCACGCTCGGGGCGGATGCGACTTCAAAGAGAAGGTCTTGCGTTACGACGCTCTCGCTGTAAAGGCTCTGGGCGTCAGCCCCGGGGAGAGCTTCAACTTCGATTCCCTCGGAAAAGAGACCGCAAAACAGATGATACAAAATATTTGCGCCGACTGCGAGTGGTACGGCATTTGTTCAGTAACAGAGTAATAACGGGGATGTTGCATTATGTTTTGCAACATCCCCTGTTTATATATTTAACTGCTAAAGCCTTTTGTCAGTACCATGTCAATACTGTATTCCATTTCAGGGAGATACATATTCGGACACAGTAAGTTATATGAACAACCGCACAATGATCGAAACGCGTTATACTGATTTCTTGTAGCCTCAACATATGTTATTTCAATCTTCGAAGTGGTTGTTATTCCGTCTGAAAAGGCGCGTTCAAATATACAACTCGAAAGATTTCCGTTTGTATCATACTCAAAAAACGCAGAAAAGTCAAAAGGAGCAAGTTGAATTGACGATTCATCATATGAGCGAGCTGTTGATATCTCAGCAAGGAATCCTGCCTCATCATATAAGTATGAAAGCTCCATTGAACCGGCATAATTCGTACTTGTTATCGAGGCTTTTGTTATCCTATCGCTATTATTGCCTTCTTCATAGAAGTATTCTGCGATCTCCTCATAAGAGGAATCAGAGCGCTTTGCGGAAACCGCTTCCCCGGAATCAGAATATTCAATATTGATATATTCCCCGGATGTAACCTCATCAGCCTTAATAGCTACCAGATTCCCTCTCGCATCAAAATCAGCCGATGAAACCGCTTCCGAATACTGACTATCATAGAACCTGGTGTTTATATTACATTTATTTAACACATCGTTTTCATAAACAAAACTATGTTCGCTGATACCGAAAGATTCATTGTTGTTTCCGTTTATTATCTTACCGTTCTCGTCAAAATTATAATTTTTTGACGAAGACTCCAGATAATCTCGAAAGATTGAGAACAATTTCCAGTACCGTAAATCATTCTCACTGTCATACGCGAGACCTATGTGGAAGCAATACCGACTTGTTTTGCCTCCGTATGTTTTTGTTATTTGAGCGCAATAGCTGCCGTCTGAAAAAGGAATATAATCTATCCGTCGCTCCTCATAAGGAGGAATACCTGTACCGGTGCTTTGCCTCGCAAGCAGATAAAGCTGTTCATCGTCAAAATAACAGTCGCTTGTTGAAACCGAATAATCCATGGTTCTGTCGAAAACATTTTCAACGATCCATGGGATCCAGTATTCTGAATTACCCGGCGCGGCAACAAATCCGGGTTCTTCGTCCCAACCCAGATCCAACCGGGACCAATCATTTTTGTCTTGGTCGGAGGGACTTGCGTAATATTTATATAACCCGTCGTATCGCCATGTTGACAGGACATATTGCGTCATCAAAGCATCAAAATCAACATCCGTGAAGTCAACCTGAGAGCGCTCCATTCCGTTTATATCGAAAGTGGCGTCATACATTTTTTCAAACTCAGCAAAATCGCTTTCCGTTGCGGTTAATAAAGCTTTGTTTTCTCCGCCGTGCTCAGAAGGTCCCCCCTGCTCAATTGTTAAGCTGTTATCTGTCCATGTCAATGAATACTCCGTACCCCATGAAGGCTGTTCCGCAGCGTCTCTAACTGTTATCCTGATTGGGACATAATAATTTTTCCGGTTAGGTGTTTCATTCTTCTGCATTAAAATCGCATTACCCAGATTTAACATAGGATATGTATTACCGGAATCATCACCCACACCAACGGCTTTAGTAGTACTGCTTTCAATCAATATTCCTTTTACTTTCGCTGAAGTTAAACCCGGGTTAACAGCCCATAAAAGAGCTGCGCTTCCGGAAACCATTGGCGCCGAATAAGACGTACCCGGTCCTATATCATAACCGTCATTTGTTTTTGAACTGAAAATGCCTTCACCGGGAGCACAAATATCAATAGAATTTCCGAAATTGGAAAAATCGGTCATTACATAATAACCATCATCGTTTTTTTCGTTTTTCACAGCGCCGACAATTAATATATGTTCTTTTATTCTGTCATAACTAATTCCTGATTCAGATAGTCTAGCTATACGGTCTTCTCCTAACATACTGTAAAGGTCATTATTTATTGAACAATATGCCCCTTCATATTCTGCTTCATAACCCGGTCCATGAGTAGCATTATCATAGCCATTACCAGCCCCTTGTACAATAAGGAAATCATCCGGGTTATTAAGCATCAGTTCTATCAAAATATTCATACATTCCATACCTGTGCGCTTTGCGACAGCCTTACAATAATTCATATAACTGTCATAAGCACCGGACGTATGCACCTCAAGATACTGTAACAAAAAAAGCAAATCATTACTTTTACCATATAAATCTTCTGTAAAATACATTTTAGAATAGATTATATTTATTGCCCAAGAATTATTAATAACTTTTACTCCGCTTTCTATCAATTTTTTTGTTATTTCGATATATTCACCGGTTGACAAATAATCAACATATCTTTTTTTATCATTTTTATCATTTGTTATCGGGTTCCAATCCACGCATACCAGATCTGAGTTTTCCGCAATCCCTCGAAATCCAACCCCATTTCCGCCTTTCGCCCCTATAATGCCTGCAATCATAGTACCGTGATCTGATTCACTGTTCATTTGGTAGTCATCGAGAAAACTTATTTTTCCTGATAATTCAACATGATCTTCATCAAAACCACTATCTATTATTCCAACCTTGATCAATGAAACATCATTCAGGTTATCCCATGCTGTATACGCGCCAATTGCTTCTGCCCACCAATCATTCCCGTCAGGTTTTTCTTCAAAACCAATCTCGTTATCCGGTTTTTTTGGATCCATGCTCCACGGGTCATCCGATATGGATGAATCTGTCAGCTGGATCGGATAATCATATCCGGCGAACAGTACATTTTCATCTTCCATAAGGGCATTTGCCATTTCATTTAATTCTTCAAGTGAACTCTCCTTAACTTTTATTTGCAAAGCATTTACGGAACCACTGATCTCACCGACTATAGTTCCGTTAACTGTATCTGTCAACCCCTTAATTGTTTTCTCGTCCGGATCGGAGAATGTGTAAACTATCAAGAGATCATTAAAATACATAACATTATCATTATAATCGTACTCTATTTGATTTATATCCGGATGATATGAATAATCACCATTTGAATATCTTAAATTGTGTTCCGCCATATTTTCGTTTTCGCGCACATCAAACGTTCCGAGACCGTCAGATACATTGCCTGAATTCTGATTAGAATCCGTTTCATTAAACTTATTATTACAAGCGCACAATATGAAAAGAACAGCAAAAACCGTAAACACGGTTAAGATTGCTTTATTTTTCAAGAAAAACTTATTCCGAATATACATTATTACCTCCAAATAAAAAGAAGGATGTTTGAAAAAATCCTTCTTTAATTTTTATATTTCATTTATTATTCTATCTTTGATATTCCATCTTTTTTTATCAGTACAGCTTCAGTTTTTCAAGATTGACCGCGGCGCGGAGTATAAGTCTTGCATCAGAGGCGGTAATACCGTTTTCTCCGTCAACGTCGCTGGCGTTCATCTCCCAGTCATTCGGCTTTTCAAGAGACACCGCCGTTCTAAGAGCGAAGCGAGCGTCGGAAGCAGTAACCGCTCCGTCCCCGTCGTTGTCGCCCTTAACAACAACGGTTTCTTTGCTGCCTTCGGGTTTAACAAGGGACATTCCCGAGCAGATCTTATCGGTTGATTTAACTTCTTTTCCGTCTTTATCGAGCGCCTTTGCTCCCGTGTCGACGGCTTTTATCAGATTGCCAACCTGGACTCCGCAAGCACAGTAGACTGTCCCCGACCTTTCAGCGATAACAGAAGTGTTAACTTCGGCGTTTCCAAGCTTTGAGAGTATCTCAGTCTTTGTTGTTCCACAAACTGTGCATGTGTAGGTTTTAACTCCGGTTTTTTCGGTCGTTGGCGAAACGGTGACCTTTCCCTGCTCCCATTCGTGGTTGTTTGTCTTTGCTATTGTTTCGGTCTTTGTTGTTCCGCAAACCGTGCAGGTGCAGGTCATAATACCCTCTTTGGCGCAAGTCGCCTGCCGTGTGACTACAAAAGTAAAGCTGTGAGTGTGATCGTCCATCGGAACAAACTTAATATTGTTTTGTTTCGCGTATTCCTGCGCGTAGCTACCGGCGTATCCGAAAAAGATCAAATTGTCAGAGCAGTTCCTGAACGCATAATCCCCGATGCTGGTCACACTGTCCGGGATATTGACGCTTGTAAGTGAGGTGCAGTCGAAAAACGCAACCGTCCCGATGCTGGTCACTCCGTCCGGGATATTGACGCTTTTAAGGGACTTGCACCCCCAAAAATCACCGTATTCGATGCTCGTTACGCGATTCGGGATATTGACGCTTGTAAGTGAGGTGCAGCCGGAAAACGCAAACGTCCCGATGCTCGTCACGCTTTCCGGCATTTTGACGCTGATCAGGGAGGAGCAGTCGAAGAACGCAGAGCCGCCTAGGCTTGTCACGCTGTCGGGAATATTGACGCTTGTCAGGGAGGTGCATTTTTCAAACACAGAACCGCCGATGCTCGTTACACTGTCCGGGATATTCACACTTTTAAGGGAGGTGCACCCGTTGAACGCAGAACTGCCGATGCTCGTTACGCTGTCCGGGATATTGACGTTTGTCAGGGAGGTGCAGCCGTAGAACGCACGAATGCCGATGCTCGTTACGCTGTCCGGAATATTGACGCTTGTAAAGGAAGTGCAATTGCATAACGCAAACCTCCCGATACTCGTAACTTCATTGTTTATAACAATAGTTTTTATAGTGTTTTTTCCCAGAAACGGCGATCCATTGGAAAAATCATTCTTCAGTTCTCCGCTTCCACTGATTGTAAGCAGACCGTCGCTGTCGAGCGTCCAGGTGAGGTTTTCATTGCACGTGCCCGACTCAACTATTTCCGCAGCAAAAGCAGGTGCAGAATATACAGAAAGCAGCATTAAAGCCGACAAAAATAATGCGATAAGTTTCTTTATTTTCATTATCGTTTTTCCTCCTGAATATCGTATACACAATAATCCTTATGTCGCATAATCATGGAAATAATTGAAGTTCTTCCAATTTTTATCTACATTATGGCAATTATACAGGATAATGTCAATAAGAGGCAGGGTAGACATTTTTTTTGCAGGGTAGACATTTTTTTGCGTCCATCAGATTACCCGTCTCAACGCTTTTCAACAGAAACCAACGCAATTATGCCTTACAAAAATCCAAATACTCAATCCATGTATCCAAATTATTATAGTCTTCAGAAGATGTAAAGAAATCATTGGGTTCGTTCCTATACATACTTACAAACAGTTGTTTGTTCATCAAAATAATCGCGTCGTTAAAATCGAAATCAGGACCTGCGGATGATTGGAAAATAACATATTCATTTTCAGGATCTGCATAAACAAAATAAAAGGTCCAGTATTTTAATCCTCGCTTCATACTCCAAGTATCTTCTCCGTAGGCAGTATAGTCTAAAAAGGCTTCGTTCAGATCCTCGTAATCAAGAGTTATGTTATCCTCAGTCAGATCTGATCTGCTGGATACATCAGGGAGAATAATATCGCACCATGATAAATGAGTTTCGTCATAAAACTTAAATGCAAAAATATCAAACATAATGCTAAAACCATAAACAAAACCTTCGCTATCTGCTAACTGACTGAAATTTGCCGCGTTAAGCGGTTCCTTCTTGCTTGAATGCGCTCCTGTCTTCCCGCTATCAGGCGAAGAACAGGCGCATAACATTAACAGAAAAATAAAAACTATCTGAACGCTGATCACTTTTTTCATCGGTTAATCCTCCAAGTCTTGTATTATGACAAATTCTTTTTTTCAAGTGAGTCAAAAACCGCTTTGTTTTTGATTACATACTCTCTTATCGCCATGAGATGGTAAATGGACCCGATAATTCCTATCATTGAACCAAAGATAAAATTGATAACAAGGTTGATAATGCAGTCGCTCAATGATTCAAAATTGTTGTATATCCCAACGGGTTTTTGAATTATTTCTTTCGCATATTTTTTATCCTTAACACATGTATAGATATTGTATATACCGGCAATAATTCCAAAAAGGCTCAAAATCTGCAAAATACCGATGATGATCCAAATATTGCTTTCCAGGTTAATCCTTTTTACCAGTTCGTTAAGAACGCTTCTTTCCGTTTCGTCCATTTCGACAGCGCTTTCAGATAATTGGACGTTTGCACCGCACACTTTGCAAATCTCTGAATTATCTTCTACCATACTTCCACAGTTTCTGCAAGTTTTCATAAAAAACAACCACCTTTTTTATTAATATGACGTTAAAAGAATTTTTCAATAAATCCCTTTAACAATTCAATATTATAGCCCGTCTATGGGCAATTGTCAATATGTGGGCTTTATTTTATACTGAAAACAAAGGATTATTTTTGAAAGGATCAGTATAGACATAAAAAGCCATAGTTTTTGTTTTTTTATGTGAATAGCATCGAAGTTTTATATGATAGTTTACGATAAATTATGGCAAACAATGAAGAAAAAAGGCATTTCACAATATCAATTGATAAAAATATACGGGTTTTCAACCGGACAACTTGACAGACTACGCAAAAACGGCAACGTCAGCAGTTATACACTCAATACTCTTTGTGAAATTCTTGATTGCGAATTGCAGGATATTGCGGAGTACAAGAAATAATATACTATTGATTTGAATTCCTTTCCCGCTTGCCATCCGGCAAGCTTCTTCTTTTTCATCGTTTTTGAGAAGTTCCATAAAAAAATACCGGCGCCAACAGGACGCCGGAACCGGGTTGATTCGCGATAATTCTCGTTCACGGCGGTTTCTGTCACGTCGTCACCGCAAACGATATTTTCTCTTCGCTGGTATCAATATACAGCGACAAGCTTAAATCATCCTAAAAATCGGGAAGATTTTATTCGATGGCAAGTTTTCTTGCCGTGGGGACCTCGGGCTCCTTCTTGGGCATTGTGAGAGTCAGGACTCCGTTTTCATACTTGGCTCCGATGTGTTCGGCGTCTACGCCGGTGATATCGAAGCTTCTCTGATAGGAACCGTAGGAACGCTCAACACGAAGATAGCTGTCTTTTTTGTCTTTGTCTTCATGCTCGGAGTGACGCTCCGCCTTGATGGTGAGATAATCGCCGTCGATCTGAACGTCAATGTCTTCCTTGTTGAAGCCGGGGAGATCCGCTTCCAGAGTGTAGCCCCCGTCGGTCTCCTTGATGTCGGTCTTGAAAGGCTCAATTGAATTTCTGGAAAAATAGGGACTTAATGAGCCGAATAAGTTTTTTTCAAAGTCCTCCATTTCCTTGAAGGGATTATAAAGTGATGCGCGGTTCTTTGAACCAAAGGGAATAATTTCAAACATAATCAAAACCTCTTTCTTTGTATTAGTATTTCCTTTTGCAATTATATATATACACCCCTGTTGTTACATCCGTGTTGCAATTGTTTTACCTTTTTGTAAACTTTAGCACTCTCTTGCTTAAAGTGCTAAAGTTTAGACGAATAAAAAAATAATCAAAACCGCGCTGCCGGCTTTTCGGCAGAACAAATCAAGCTTGATTTTACCGGATACTGATGGTAATATAAAAATATAAAAAAAAGAGGCGTGCCGGACGCCTCGGGAACATCAGCTTTGCGGTTCAAGCCTTGTGACCTTTATTGTTTTACCGCTGAATACGAAACCGACGTGAACGCCGCCGAATTCAAAGGAATATACCCTTTCGGGATCGTTTTGATAATGCGGGCGCGGATCTCCCGACAGCACCTGAGAAAGCTGCGTGAGAAAGACGCTGTCAAAAGACGAAACGTCGCAGCAAAACGTTACTTCGGCGCTCTGGTCTTTGACTTCGTCTGCAAAGCCGCCTGAGGCGTCCGGAATACTGTCGGTGAACGGAAGATAGGGCTTGATATCGAAGATCGGCGTGCCGCTGAGCATATCGGCTCCCTCCACATACAGCACAGGAGCGTTTTGTTCCTCATAACCGACTCTTATAAGCTTAACGCAGGAAAGGCCGAGAGAATTCGGCCGGTAGGGCGAACGGCTGGCGAACACCCCTACCCTCTCGTTTCCGCCGAGGCGCGGAGGACGCACCGTGAGCGCATTCCCGTTTCTTTTGGCTTCGGAAAACTCCCAGATGAGCCAGAGATGCGAAAAGCCCTCTATTCCCCTGACTGCTTCGGGAGAGCGGAAAGCTGGTTCAAAAACTATTTTTCCCCGTATGCCCGCAAGCCCGCTCTGGCGCGGAATGCCGAATTTGGAGGAAAACGGAGTATATATCTTAGCTACGGGTACTATTTCTGCCACAAAGCAACACCTCACGGTAATTATACTTTATTATTTTATACAATGCAATAATTGAATTTTACATATAATAATCCTGATGAGGACTGACGGCGCAGCGCTGCCGAAACTGAATTTATTATTATAAACAAGTCAAAACCGGAGGATATATGAGCGACAGATTTTCAAGAACACAGCTTTTATTAGGGCGAGAAGCGATGGAAAAGCTGAAGAACTCACGCGTGGCGGTGTTCGGGCTCGGAGGAGTCGGAGGATACGTTTGCGAGGCTCTCGCGAGAAGCGGAGTCGGCGCGCTCGATCTTATTGACAACGATACCGTCAGCCTGACGAACATCAACCGCCAGATAATAGCCACCACCGAAACCGTTGGAAGATTCAAGACCGAAGCGGCGAAGGAGCGCGTGCTCAGCATCAACCCCGACTGCGAAGTTAAAACACACACGATCTTCTTTTTGCCCGAAAGCGCGGATGAATTTAATTTTTCTTTATACGATTACGTTGTTGACGCCATCGACAACGTAACGGGGAAGCTCTGCCTTGCCGAAAAGTGCCAAAAAACCGGAACTCCGCTGATTTCATCGATGGGAACGGGAAACAAGCTTGACCCGTCCGCGCTGACGATAGACGACATATACAACACGTCGGTGTGCCCGCTTGCGAGAGTGATGAGACGCGAATGCAGAAAACGCGGGATAAAAAAGCTTAAGGTGCTCTATTCAAAGGAAACGCCGATACCTCTTAAAGAGGCCTGCGCCCCGGAGGACGCCGGAGGAAGAAGGGGCGTTCCGGGGTCAACGGCGTTCGTTCCACCGGCGGCGGGGCTTATGATAGCGGCTCAGGTCGTCAAAGATCTGATAAAATAAAACAGATACGTTCCGTTTTTCGGAAAGTATCTGCTTTTTTATTATTTGTATATCGCGAGAAAAATAACTATGAACAGGAACGCAGCTAAAATGAAGATACCGGCTATCAGCAGGCTTGCGCTGAGCGAACCGAGCAAGTAGATGCGTCTGTCCTCGCGGGACATCTTTTCCGATTCGGATTCCTGACGTATCTCCCATTTATCGTCCTGTTTCTTTTTCGGCAGGCGCGGCAAAAAGATCCGCTGCCGTTCTATACCGCTCATATCGGCGACGGTTCTGCCGTCGTCTTCAAAATCACTGTTTTTTTTCGACATACCGTTATTCGTTATAGAGATGGCACACAACATAGTGGCCGGGTTCGATCTCCTTCTGGACGGGCGCCTCGGTTTTGCATTTTTCCATGCAGTTCTCGCAGCGGGTGTGGAACTTGCACCCCTTGGGAGGATTAGCGGGCGAGGGTATAGTGCCCTCGAGCACGATGCGCTTCATCTTTATTGTGGGATCGGGCACGGGGATCGCCGAAAACAGAGCCTTCGTGTAGGGATGGAGAGGATTGCGGAATATATCCTCGGTGTCGCCGTATTCAACGAGATTTCCGAGATACATAACGCCCACGGTGTCGGAAATATGCTCAACAACGGAAAGGTCATGAGAAATGAACAGATAAGTGAGCTTATACTTCTCCTGAAGATCCTTGAGAAGGTTGATTATCTGTGCCTGAATGGAAACGTCGAGAGCGGAAACGGGCTCGTCGCACACCACGAACTCGGGATTGAGCGCGAGAGCGCGCGCGATACATATTCTCTGGCGCTGGCCGCCCGAGAACTCATGAGGATAGCGGTCCTTGTGGAAGGGCTGCAGGCCGCAGTTATCCATGACCTCGTCTATATAGTCGTTAAACTCGTCCTTCGGCACCAGATTATGCTCTCTTACCGCCTCGCCGATTATTTCGCCAACGGGCATTCTGGGAGAAAGGGATGAAAAGGGATCCTGAAAGATTATCTGCATCTTCGGACGAAGCGCGCGCATTTCGGATTTTGTGAGGTCGTAGACCTCCTGGCCGTTGAAGAGCACCTGACCTCCGGTCTTTTCACCGGAAAGGCGCAGTATTGTTCTGCCGGCGGTGGTCTTTCCGCAGCCGGACTCGCCCACAAGCCCCATTGTGCAGCCGCGCTTCAGGTTGAAGGTGACGTTGTCGACCGCCTTGACGTAGCCGACAGTTCTGGCGATCATGCCACCCTTGATCGGAAAATACTTTTTAAGGGCGTTTACCATCAGTATATACTGCGGGTCGTAGGTCACGGGGGTGAAATCGTTTTCGATCGTGAGGTTTTCTTTATTCGCCATCTTATTCACCCTCCTTGTTCATTTCATAATAGCGGTAGCAGCTCACCTTGTGCGTGGGAGAAAGGCTGATCTCCTCGGGATAGGCTCCGTCGCAGCCGTTCACACACATTTCGCATCTGTCCTTAAAGTAGCAGTAATTGGGCATGTTTACGGGGTTCGGCACCTTTCCGGGGATGGAATAAAGCTTATCCACCTTTTTGCCGACCACGGGCTTTGAAGCCATGAGTCCTATAGTGTAGGGATGGGCGGGATGGGCGAAAATTTCCTCTGCGGTCCCCTTTTCAACGACCTTGCCGGCGTACATGACCACAACGTAGTCCGCCATTTCGGCGATGACGCCGAGATCGTGGGTTATGAGCATGATGGATGAATTGATCTTATCCTTGAGCTGCCTTAAAAGGTCGAGTATCTGCGCCTGAATAGTAACGTCGAGCGCCGTTGTAGGCTCGTCGGCGATTATGAGCTTGGGGTTGCACGCGAGCGCCATGGCTATCATTACCCTCTGGCGCATACCGCCCGAAAGCTCGTGCGGGAACATGCTGTAAACGCCCTCGGCGTTTGCTATACCGACCGTTTCAAGCAGATCCACGGTGCGCTTTTTGAGCTCGTCCTTTCCGAGCTTCTTTTCGCTGTGCAGCTCGATGACCTCTTCTATCTGGTCGCCTATCCTGAAAACGGGGTTAAGCGAGGTCATGGGCTCCTGGAATATCATAGAGAGATAATTGCCCCTGATCTTCTGCATCCTCTCGGTGGGCATTTTCGTGATCTCATAAGCCCTGTCGCTGAGATTGAGCCTTATCTCGCCGCTGACGACCTGCCCCTGCGGACGCTGCAAAAGCTGCATGATGGAAAGGGACGTGACGCTCTTTCCGCAGCCGGACTCGCCCACCACGCCGATCGTTTTGCCGATCGGGACGTTGAACGTAACGCCGTCAACGGCCTTTACGGTGCCGACGTCTGTGAAGAAATGAGTGTGAAGATCGTCTATCTCGATAACGTTGAGCGGATCGGTCATCTGCGTGAGATATTCCTTCTCGGGGACGTTCTTTCTTTTATGCTGTTTTTCAAACTGTTTGGTTATTTTGCGGTTCGATCTCGAGATCCTGCGCGAATCCTTCGCGGAGAGATAACCTTCTGCTTTTTTTCTTGCCATAATATCTCCCCTCCTTATCTCTTCATCTTCGGGTCAAACGCGTCTCTCAGACCGTCGCCAACGAGGTTGAACGCGAGGACCGTCGCCAGCAGGCATACGCCGGCGGGTATCCAGATAAACAGGTAGTTCGTTAAAACGAAGGTATTGTTTACGTCGTTTATGATGTTGCCCCATGAGGCGAACGGGAAACGCACGCCGAGGCCGAGGAACGAAAGCGTTGCCTCGATGATTATCGTTGAGCCGAGGCCCATGGTCATTGTTACTATGAGCTGCGGTATGACGTTGGGGATGAGGTGGCGGAAGATCCTGCGGGAAATTCTTATTCCGCCCGCTTCCGTTGCGGTCATGAACTCCTGCTCTCTGAGGGAAAGGATCTGGCCTCTGACAAGACGCGCAACACCGGGCCATCCGAGGAAGCCGAGGATCAGCATAAGGTAGAGCATACGGATCTTCGGGTCCACGTTGTAGGCGTCCATCATCGCGCCGAGGATAATGAGAAGCGGAGTGGAAGGTATGCAGTAGAAGATATCGACCACACGCATGATGAGATTATCTATCCAGCCGCCGAAATATCCGGAGATGCCGCCGAAGATAACTCCGATGATGCTCTCGATAAAAACGACGATGAAGCCGATTATAAGCGATACACGGCCGCCGTACATAAGACGGGTGAGCATATCCATGCCGTTTCCGTCGGTGCCGAGCCAGTGGTCCTTTCCGGGAGGCGAATACTGGTCGATGACCCTTGTTTCCTTGCCCTGCTTAACGGAATAGGACTTGCGGTAGGCGTCGTAGCTGAGGCTGTATTCATATTCCTCGCCGTCGTCCTCGGTGAAGAGAAAATCCTCGTCGCCCGTTTCGAGAGCTTCCTGAAGCTCGGTTTTGAAGCGCTTTGACAAAACTACGTCGGGATATGCCGAACGCACGATGAAGCGGCTGATATAAGCAACGTCTTCGCCGTTAAGCTTTATGTCGCCGTCGGACAGAGAGTAGGTTTTACCGTTGGCGGTAAAGCTGCTTTCGCCCTTTGCGTAAGCCGAGAGCGCAGCGAGGACAAAGCCGAAATCATTTTCGCTGACTTCCGCGGAAAGAGAATTCACGATGTCCTTATAAGCGAGGCCTACCTGCTTGCCGCCCACCGAAACTACATACAGATCGTCGCTGAGCTTTTCAATGTCGTAGGTAACGTCGTTATAGGAATACTGTTCCTGGTCCGATGATATGGCGAGATAAGCCTGAGCCTGAGCGATGCCCGAAAACAGAGGATCGTTTGACATATAGCGGAATTCCTCGTTCGTTACAACGCTGCAGTATTCCTTGTTTGTTATATCGTTGCGGTAGAATATCTGTTTCTCGCCGTATGGGGTGACAACGCCGCCGAGGAACGAGAAAATGAACATGAACACAAGCACAGACATGCCCGTGACGGCAAGACGGTTCCTGAAAAAGCGTTTCGCGACGAGAGCGCCGGGAGACAGGACCTTTACGCGGCGGTCGTCGTTGAGCGAATACTGCTCTTCATTGGGCTTGTTTCTGTTGTTTTCTTTGCGGTCCTCTTCCTCGATAGCCTTTACCTTGTCGCGGTTATGCTCGACGGCTATCTCAGCCGCCCTTTTGGGAACGCCGTTAAGATGGGTGGGGTTGAGCTTATTATTGTTATCGTCTTTCACTGCCGCTGCACCTCCTTACGCTATCCTGACTCTCGGGTCAACGACCGCGTAGAGTATGTCTGCGAGCAGGTTTCCGAGAAGCGTGAGCACCGCAAGGAAAACCATGTAGAACATTGAAAACGGTATATCGCCGCCTACCATCGACTGATAGGAAACGTAGCCTATGCCGTTGATGCCGAAAAGGGTCTCGGTTATGAGAGCGCCGGAAAAAAGCCCGGGACGCGAACCGCCCACTATTGTGACTATGGGGATAAGGGTGTTCCTGAAGGCGTGATGGTATATGACCTTGCGCTCCGACAGGCCCTTTGCTCTGGCAGTCCTGATATAGTCGGCGTTGAGCACCTCGAGCATATTGGTCCTTGTGTATCTCATAAGAGAACCGAAACTTATCACAACGAGTGTTATGATGGGCAAGACAAGATGGTGAGCCATGTCGAGCACCTTGCCCCACGCGTCGAGATTGTTGTAGTTTCGCCCGACAAGGCCGAACAGGTCGAACCACCCGAGCTTGACCGAGAAAACAAGCTTCAGAAGAGAAGCGAAGAAGAACGTGGGGAACGAGATACCCGCAAGAGCGATGACCGAAATAATATAGTCGGTTTTGCTGTTCTGCTTGGTTGCGGCGATAACGCCGAGAGGTATGGCTATGATAAGCTCAAAGAAGAAGGATATCGCGCCCATGATAAAGGATACCCAGATAACGTCGTTGAACTTTTCAATGACCGGCACCGTCCACTTCCAGCTGTCGCCGAAGTCGCCTTTGAGGAAGGTCCAGAACCAGCCGAAAAAGCCCACCACAATGCCCTTGTCCATATTGTACTGGGCGGCAAGCCGCTCCATCCACTGTTCGTAGGACATGGATCCGGGGGCCATGGAACGCTGTCTCGCGACCTGCTCGATATAGGAGGTGGGCAAACAGCGCATAAGGGCGTAGATGATAAACGCCACAAAGAACAGTATGACCACCGAGATAAAAATACGTTTTACTATGTATTTCCTCATTCTTTCACCATCCGCGGAAAACTATTATATAGGGTTATATTAAACGACATAACCGTATATGAATCAACGTTCTTAAACAAAAGCGCTGATTCATATACGGATGCGAGGTAAAAAGAGCGCGGCAGGCGCTGTATTTAAGCGTGGATCCCGACTCCTTTTCTCCCCTTGACACGTTATCCTGCGGGATAACGAATTATTCCGCAGGATAACGGTTATAACAGAATTATTAAATTCTATCAGTTGAGAACAGTGTTCTCGATCTCTCTCATCCAGCCGTAGAAGGTTGTGATGTCGGGAGTAACGGTCGAAATATTAACACGCTCGGTGCTGAATATAACGGCGTTCTGACGCTGATATACGGGAACCTCAACAGCCCAGTCAACGATGATATCAAGGCACTGCTTGTATATGGTCTTTCTGTAGGCCTGATCGAAAGAGGCTCTCGCGGCGAGGATGAGCTTGTTGAGCTCTTCGTCGGCGATGTCATACATGTAGTTCGATCCGCCGGCTTCCTGAGAATCGCTGCCGGAGAAATAGATCTGATACATGTCGGGATCCACGGTGGCGCCCCAGGCAGCGCACCACATGGGCACGGTGCCGGCTTCGATGCCGTCCCACAGATCGCTGGAGTTCGCAAGATCCTTAACTATAAGCTCGATGCCGATCTTCTCGAGAGCTTCAGCGGCATGAGTAACGATCATGAACGAAGGATGGTCGCCGTTACCGTCGGCGGGGATCCAGAGTTCATAGGAAAGCTTTGCGCCTTCGGGAGCGGCAGTCACTTTGCCGTCGGCAACAGTGTAGCCTGCAGCCTCAAAGTAACCCAGAGCTGCCTTCAGAGCGGCGTCGTAGCGGGCGTCCGCATCCATATCGGAGGTGTAGATGTCCTTGCCTTCGGCGTCGGTGGAGAAGGCCACCTTGTAGTCGGCGTCAGTTGCCTGAGGAGCCGCCCAGGAGGTGTTGGAGATGGGATAGTTGATAACGGAAGCGCGCTCGCCGTAGTAGGAGTCGATGGCAACGTCTCTGTATACGGAGAATACGGTTGCGAAGGCTTTACGAAGGTTCTTGGAAGCATCGCTGCCCTTGTCGCCGCCCACGTTTACGCTGTCGGCGCTGATGCCGATGTAGCCGTAACCGAGGTTGTCAACAGTGTTGACGGTGATCTTGTCGCCGCTGACTTCCTTGGCGTCCTCAGCAAGTCCGTTGGCAGCCTTGATGGCCTTGACGGTCTCGGTGGTGAAGGAAGGATCGGTGATGTCGATGGTGCCTGTTACAACGCCGTTGAGCTTATCGGCGTCGGAGCCCTCGATAAAGTTGATGTACTTGGTCTTGGGAGCGCCCTTGAAGTAGCTCTCATTGGCCTCGAAGTAAACAACGCCGTTCTCATACTTGAGGAACTTGTAGGGGCCAGCGCCGAGAGGCTTGGTGGTCTTTGCGCGAACGCTGGAAAGGTCGCCCTTCTCAAAGCCGAACTTGTTGTTGTCGTAGTCGAACTTGGCGGTATCGCCGTAGTAGTGAAGAGGAGCGATCGGAACGCCGAGCTGATAGATAGCGGTGGCGTCGACCTTGGTGAGAACAACACGCATGTTGTAGTCGTCGATCTTCTGGATGCCTTCGATCTTGGCGGCGGATTCACCGGTGGTGATACCGGTTCCCGAATATGTGCCGAGATCCGGGAAGAGCTCGTCAACGCTTACGGTGGCGGCTTCGGTGTTGATCATGCCGGCAACGTCAGCGCCGTATTTCTCGGTGAGCTTGGCGGCAAGTTCTTCAGCGGAGGTAGCGCCGTCAAAGCCCCAGGCGGAAGCGGCGCCGGCAGCATCCTCGGCATAGCCGTTCTCAAGGCAGTAGTTGATGATGTCGTTAGCAAGAGCGAGAGTGGCCTTGTCATAGGTCTCCCAGAAAGCCTTCTGCTGCTCTTCGGTGAAATAAGTGAAGTCGGTGTTGTCTTTGCCGGCCTTGAAGATGAGGTTGAGCAGAGTGTCCATACCGGAACGATACTCTTCCATGCCGAGAATGGGCTGAGCAAACAGAGTGGAGGATCCGTCGTAGGTGGGATCGCAGAGAACGTACATTGAGAAGATGACGTCGTCTACAGTGACCTTTTCGCCATCGGAGAAGGTGAGATCTTCGCGAAGCTTGAAATCATAGAAAATGTTTCCGCTTGCTTCATCTTCGGTGATGGTGAGATCGGCGGGACCGTAATAGGTATATTCGGTTCCGTTGTAGGAGACTTTTTCGCCCTCGATGCCCTTCTGGATGATAGCGCCGGTACGGTCACCGTCAAGAAGGCTGATGGCAGTCATAGTCCAAACGTCCTGATCGTAGGCGGTCTCACTGAAGAAGGGGGAGAACTTCTCGTTGAAGTTGGAATAACCGACAACAAGGGGTTTGTCTTCTGTGTCGGTGTTCACGGGGTTAGCTGCGCCCGTGCTTTCCGGTTCATTGCCGCCCGGCTTTTTGTTGCAGGCCGCGAAAACGCATACGCACATAACAACAGCAAGGAAAAGCGCAACGAACTTCTTTAAGTTTTTCATTGGAATTACTCTCCTTTGAGTTTTTTTATAAAATCGGCTTTAACCGAAATTACCCCATTATGCGTCTGAAGATATCCAGACGGATTTTTTGACTCTGATGCGGAGGATGAGCGCGCACGCGGCGGACCCCGCTTTGAGAAGAAGAAAAACAACGAACCATACGGTGTTTTCACCAGTGCCGTTCAAAACGACGTAAAGAGTTTCGCATATTATTCCGGCGACTGCCGCAGACAAAGCCAGAATGCAGCGCAGCGGCAGGCTTTTTACCGAGGAATCATACACATATTCTCTGAGGGGCTTTTTGTTGCAAGCGAGCCTGACCGCAGCCCAAAGCACGCTGACGCACGCTCCTATCTCGAGAACGAACGGGATTATGACGTAGAAGCAGCCGGTCATTCCGGGAGCAGTGATACACCCGGACGCGACGCACGAAAGGAACGCGCCGAGTGAAAGCGCCGCGACAGACGCGGTGAAGGGCCCGTATTTTTCGCCATCGAGAGAATAGAGCTTTCCTCTGTATATGTATTCTCCGGCGGCGTTTTTTACAAAATAGCTCAGATATCCTCTTTTTGAAAACCTGTGTTTATCCGCCATATCTTTTTATTTCGGGACGTTGTTGTATTTTACGCAAAATCCGGTCATAATCACGGATGTTATATTTATAGCACAGAAAATCGGTTTGCACAATATTTTTGTTTAAAATATTTTATATTTATTACAAAACTGTAATTTAATAATCAAAAAAGCGAATCGATACTGCGACCGATCCGCCGGTTTTCGGGCGTCATCCCGATATAAGTTCTATTTTTCCGTTTGTGACTTCAACAGAGACTTTCGGAGACGGGGCGTTTCGCAAAAGTATCTGCGACAGGGGGTTTTCTATTTCAGACGTGATAAAACGGCGAACCGGCCTCGCGCCGTAGGGCCCCGAAGCGCAGAGCTTTGCTATGTGGCGCGTAAGCTCGGCGCCGAAATGAAGCTCAACTCCGGCATTTTTTGCTCTTTCGGCAAGCTCGGAAAGCATTTTCAGGGCTATTTCGGCGAGATCGTTCTCGTTTAGCCTTTCAAAAACGACCGTTTCGTCTATTCTGTTCAGAAATTCCGGACGGAATATTTTTTTGAGCTCGCTTTTGACTGCGTCGCCTGTCGAGGGGGCCGCTTTTGCGTTTCCGGAGGAAAAACCTATGGCTGCAAGCTGATCCGAAACAAACCTTGCCCCTGCGTTCGAGGTCATAATGACGACGCAGCTGCGGCAGTTTACGGTTTTGCCCGACGAGGAGGTGAACATACCGTCCTCGAGTATTTGAAGAATAGCGTTGAACACGTCGGGATGGGCCTTTTCTATTTCATCGAACAGCACGACGCTGTAGGGACGGCGGCGAAGCTTTTCCGCAAGACTGCCCCCCTCGTCAAAGCCGACGTAGCCCGGAGGCGAGCCGAACAGACGCGAAACGGAATGGCTTTCGCTGTATTCGGACATATCCACCCTTACGAGAGCTTTTTCATCCCTGAAAACGCACGCGGCGAGAGCCTTCGCAAGCTCTGTTTTGCCGACTCCCGTGGGTCCGCAGAAAAAGAAGACGCCTGTGGGCCTGCGGGGATCGGAAAGCCCCGTCCTCGCCCTCCTGATTGCGCACGAAACCGCTTTTATTGCCTTTTTCTGCCCGATCACATATTTTTCGAGCCTGCTCTCAAGGTCCGCAAGAGCTTCTCTTTCGGTCTGACGCAGACTTTCGACCGGTATGCCGGTTTGCTCGCTGAGCACGCACGCTATGTCCTCGGCCGTAATGGTTTTATCGAGCTCCGTTTTGTCGCTGTCCCACTTTTCATCGGCCGCGGCGAGCTCGCAGACTATGCTCAGCTCCCTTTCCCTTGTTCTTGCCGCGAGAACGTAATCCTGAGTGCTCACAGCGCCGAGCTTTTTTTGTTTTGTCTCTCTGAGTTCTTTTTCAAGGAGCCTTATCCCGTCGGGCTTTATGCTGCTCATAAGGTTCTTTTTGGCCGCCGCCTCGTCGAGCAGGTCTATGGCCTTATCGGGCAGGAACCTGCCGCTCAGATATCTTGACGACAGCTCGACGCACGCTTTAAGCGCGTCCTCCGAAATAACGCAGTCGTGGAACTCCTCATAACGGGGCCTCAGCGAACGAAGTATCTCGAGAGAGGTCTCTTTTGAAGGCTCGTCCACCGCAACGGTCTGGAAGCGTCTTTCTAGCGCGGCGTCCTTTTCTATGTTTTTGCGGTATTCGTCGATCGTGGTGGCGCCTATCATCCTCAGTTCCCCTCTCGCGAGGGCGGGCTTTAAGATGTTTGCGGCGTCGACGGCGCCCTCCGCGGAGCCCGCGCCCATGATGTTGTGGAGCTCGTCTATGAAAAGTATGACCTTCCCGGAGGAGATCGCCTCGTTTATCACGTTTTTAAGGCGTTCTTCAAAGTCGCCCCGGTATTTGGCTCCCGCGACCATGGAATTGAGCTCGAGCGAATAAACAGACTTATCCCTGAGAAGATCGGGAACGTCGCCGGAGGCTATCCTTGCGGCGAGGCCCTCAACGACGGCGGTTTTGCCCACTCCCGGTTCGCCTATGAGACATGGGTTGTTTTTGGTGCGACGGCAGAGTATCCTTATAACGCGATCGATCTCTTTGTCGCGGCACGCAACGGGGTCGGACATGCCGTTTTTTGCGCGTGAAGTCAGCTCGGAGGCATACTTTTCGAGAGCGGGGAATTCTTTTCTCCTGACAGGCTCTTTTATAAGAGCCCCCGCTCCCCTGAAGCCGGAGTTTATATCCGAAAGGATCATCGCCGGCGAAGCGCCGAGCTCGGAAACAATGTGAGAGGCGGCGCAGCGCTTGTCTGCGAGAAGCGCGCTCAGAAGATGCCCCGTGCCCGCGCCGAACTCATCCTTCCCGGAAATGGAGAGAGCGGAGGAAATGATTTTTTTAAGACGGGGAGTAACGTCCTCTTGAGTGAGCGCGGTCGGTACGCCCGCGCCTACAGCGCGGGCTATCCTCGCGTTGACGGCCGCCGCGTTTATCCCGCGGCCTCTGAGCGTCGCGCCTGAAACGCTCAGCGGATCGGAGCACAGCGCGGACAGAAGATGCTCTGTGCCCACATAAGTATGGCCGTAGCTTTCGGCAATAAAAAAAGCTTCGTTCAAAACGGCGTTCGCCTTTTCGGTAAATCCGGTGAACTGATACATGGCTACCTCCGAACAAAAAAAAGAAAAGCAGTAGACTGCTACTGCTTTCAGTATACGAAAAAGCGCCGCCGATTATGCGGAAAATAATTTTTTTCTCACAAGACGGGCTCTCAGCTCGTCGCGCTCGGATTGGCTGAGCTTGGTTCCCGCCGTCGCGTTGACGCTCGCGGGCTGGAGAGTGAAGAAGAGCTCGTTTATATCGCCGAGATCAAAGGAGCAAAGACCGTATACCGCTCCGAGCCTTATCCACGAAAGCATCTCGTTCATCTCGGCGGACGTGAGGAGCACCGCTCCCGACAGCACGGAGCAGGCGCGGTTTATCCTGTCTATTACGGAAATGTCCTTGATAAATTCCTCCGCGGCGGAGCGCTCCCTTGTTTCAAGCTGCAGGCAGAACGCCTTGAGGTTTGCAACAGCCTCGTTCACGCTTATGCCCATTGTGAGGGTATTCGAGACCCTGAACAGATCGGCGCTGACGTTCACACCGTTTCCGCCTATGCCTGTGACTAAGAGACCGAGCTTTGATATCATTGACGAAAGCGCGGGGATCTCGCCTGTTTTTGAAAGGACGGGCAGGTGCATTATGACTGACGCCCTGAGAGAAGTGCCGAGCATGGCGGGACTTTGGTTAAGATAGCCGAGCTTCGGCGAGAACGCGAGAGGGATCTCTTTGTTTATCGCGTCGCGGTATTTTTTTACTATGCCGAAAGCCGCCTCGGGGGCGAGCCCTCCCACATATGAACGAAGCCTTATATGGTCCTCGTCGCACAGCATAACGCTTATTTTTTCGTCTTTGGAAAACGCCGTTGCAGCGCCTTCTCTCGCGGACGCGAATTCGGGGGTGATTATCGCCCGTTCGGCAAGCGAGGCAACCTCATAAGGATAGAGCCTTGACGGGTCAAGGACGGTGAGATCTCCGTCGAGATTTTTTACGGCGGAAAGGATCTTTAAGTTGAGGGCGTTTTTCTGCGCTGGAGTGAGCCTTGCCGGGAAGGGGATGCCGTCGGCGTTTGCGGCGACTACAGCGCCGGAGCCTATGACTATGTCGCTGTGGTTCTTTTTCTCCCGGTACCACTTTTCGCCCGAAGAACCTGTTTCGCAAACTATGGTATCCTCTCCCGCCTTATAAGGGGCTCTGCCGTGTATATTGCGGATATAAGGCATAAGCTTGTCGCCGAATACGCGGTAGCAGTTCGGGCAGCCCGGGCGCGAGGAACGCACTATATCCTCGAAGCTCAGAGAGCAGACGTCGCACCTGAGAACCCTGTTGCCTATGCTCGAAAGCTCGGAGCCCGAAAGGATCTCGCCGAGAGTTTTTGCGGCGGGAAAGGAAAAACCGGAAAAAACCGCGCCGTAGCCGAGAGCCCTCGCGCAGTCGGGACAAAGATGCACCTCTGCCGACTCGCCGTTTATTATTCTGCGCAAATGCACGCCCGCGTCTTTATTGTGACAATTCTGACAAAGCATAGCCTGACTTCCCTTTTCGGATGATACTGTATTTATATTTTAGCACTTTTTTTTCAAAATGCAATAACTCTGTAGAAAGTAAAAAAGCCCGGCCGACCGGACTTTTTTCTGCAATCGGGATAATTATTTAACAGCCTTTTTAAGGGCGGCGCCGGCTTTGAAAGCGGGAACCTTTGAAGCGGGGACGGAGATGGTCTCGCCGGGCTTCTGGGGGTTGCGGGCCTCTCTGGCAGCTCTTTCGCGGACCTCGAAGGTTCCGAAACCGGTGAGCTGAACCTTAGCTCCGCCTGCGAGAGCATCTGTAACAGCCTCAACGAGAGCGTTGAGAGCCTTGTCTGTATCCTTAAGTGTAAGACCGCTCTTCTTTGCAGCAGCAGCAACAAGTTCTGATTTAGTCATTATAACTTCCTCCTTTTTAATATTCAAAAGCCGGTTTGCGGCTTAAGTGCTTAGTTTTTGAGCATTTTTTTGGCCTGCTCCCAAAAAACGTCAAGCTCCTCCAAAGAATAATCCTTTATGCTTTTTCCGTTTTCGGCGGCCAGCCGTTCAACGATTGCGAAGCGTTCGGTGAATTTGTCGGTTGAAAAGGTGAGGGCCTCCTCGGCGTCGGTGTGAGCGAAGCGGCAAACGTTTACGACCGCGAAAAGAAGATCGCCCAGCTCGTCGGTTATCGCGGCGGGGTCGCCCGTTTTGAGAGCCGCCTTGACCTCTTCGGTCTCTTCGCCTGTTTTTTCGAGCGCGCCCGAGATATCGTCCCAGTCGAAGCCCGCCTTCGCGGCCTTGCTCTGAGTTTTTTGGGCTCTCATAAGAGCCGGAAACTCGCGGGGGATGCTGAGAATGCTCTCGGTGGACGTTTTTTGCTTTTTCGTGGCTCTTTTTATGGCGTCCCAGTTTGTGAGGACCTCGTCTGAAGACGAGACCTTGACCTCACCGAAAACATGAGGGTGACGCACTATGAGCTTTTTGCAGATGTCGTTGCAAACGTCGTCAAAATCAAAAACGCCCTTTTCCCTCTCCATTTCGCAGTGGAGCATGATCTGAAGGAGCACGTCGCCGAGTTCCTCGCGAAGGATATCGGGATCGCCCTTGTCGATACCCTCTATCGCCTCATAGGTTTCCTCGATAAAGTTTTTGCGGATGCTCTCATGGGTCTGTTCCCTGTCCCACGGGCAGCCGCCCGGGGCGCGAAGTATGGCGACGATATCAACAAGATCCTTGCAGGTATAGCGGTTTTTGAACTCGAAATCATCTACCATAATCTTATCTCACATCCGTTCCTTTATACAGCCAACAGACATTTTAACCTATTAATCCGTATTTTTCAAGTGTTTTTGCAATTTTTTTGCCTTTTGGAAGCATAGAAATCTCTTCTTTTGTAACAGCGCGCAGCGCAAACAACGAAATCACGTAGAAAATCACGGCAGCGAGCACCGCCGCAACACACGCGAGGTTACCGACGGTCAGGCGCGAAAAGATAAAGGTAAGGCCGTTTTCGGGGAGGGCTTTTTCAAAAATCGAATTTGTGAGCCATGCCGCCGCGCCTGAAATAACTGCGCAGATAAAAGGCTTGATGAACAGCGAATTCCAGCTATACTTTACGCCCGTTTCCTTTGCGAGTACTATCATAGAATAAACCACCATGACCATATTGCACAGAATGGACCCGAATACCGCGCCCTGAATATTGACGGAAGGAATGCTCACGAGGATGAAGTTTGCGGCTATCTTTACCGCCGCGCCTATCGCCATCGCCTTTATGGGGACGTCCACGCGGTCGATAGCCTGAAGAGCCGACGTGAGAGGCTGGGTGAGCGCGAGCGAAAAGACCGAGAAGCCGTAGAACATGAGTATCGGCGCGATATAGGGTATAGCCGGGGCGTTGACCTCCGAGGCGCCGAAGAGAAGATACAGCAGATCGTCCGAAAGGACCATCATTCCAACTCCGGCGGGGAAGGCTATCAGCATACAAAGCCTTATCATCGTTTCAACGGACCTGCGAACGGAAGGGATATCCTTTTTTGTCCAGCTCTCGGAGAGGATGGGTATTGCGCTCAGGCCGAGGGTTATGGTGAAGGTGGGCACGACGTTCTTTATTTCGAGCACCATATCGTAGGCCCCGAAAAGATACGTCTTGAAATCGATGGCGGTCTCGCGGGTAAAACCCCTTGCCTCAACTATGCCGGGATACATTTTCGCGACTGTGTCGTAGCCGTTTTCAAGCACCGCCTTCAAACGGTTCTGTATGGTCCAGTTGTCGATAAGGGTGGTGACGTTGAAAACAAGAGACGAAATGGCTATCGGTATGGCTATTGCGACCAGGCGGCGGGCGAGGACCCTGCGGCTTTTAGCCTCGGGAGAGGCTTCGAGAAGAGACCTTGTGACGTTGTCTTTTACCGCCTTGCTCCTTATTATCAGATAAACGAGCCCCATCAGTGACCCGACGGAAACGCCCGCTATTGCGGCGGCGGAAGCGTACGCCGCGCCTTTATCGGTGACGATGTCTTTTAATATCGGTATTTTATCGGCAAAAGTAAGCGCGCTGCCGGTGACCATGTTCAGGAACAGCCAGCCGAAGATAAGCTTTCCGGCGGCCTCGAAGATCTGCGAAACGGCGGAGGGGTTCATATTGCTGTAGCCCTGGTAATAACCCCTGTAGCCCGACATGACGCAGCAGAAGAATATTGACGGTGCGATGGCTATGATGGACGGCATGGCGTCCACCGCGCCGACGGACAGTGCGTAGGGATAGGAAAGGAGCAGCATTACGGCCATTCCCACAAGGCCCATGAACGCAAACAGCATATTTGACACGCCGAACAGCCTTTTAACGTCCTTGTAATGCCCCTGGGCGAGCTCCGACGCCACCATTTTGGAAACGGCGGTGGGAAGCCCCGCGAGGGCTATCGAATAGATAGGCGTATATATGTTGTACGCCGTGGCGTAGAGACCCGTCCCCCCGTAGCCAATTCTATTGGCCACATAGAGCTTGAACAGGACGCTCAGGATCTTTACCAGCACTATTGCTGCGGAAAGTATCAGCGCGCCGTTTAGCAGCGACTGTTTTTTTGCGTTAGCCATCCGATCTTCCTTTCGCATAAAACTCTGCAATGTGTTTTTTTCTTTCGGCCATCTCGGCAAAACGCGAGATATATTCATAGGGATACTTAAAATTGTATATTCTTTCTATCAGCTCTCCCCCGGGCTCCCTGAGCTTGGTTACGGCCCCGGCCCCGCAGGCGAGGACGGTGTGGGTCTCCTCCATCATATATATATTGTAGAGGCACGCGCGACCCGGCTTTGCCCACCCGACGTTTTCGAGGTTGCCGAGCGATTTGCTCTGACGGTACATATAATATGGCGAATAGCCGTTTTCACTGAGAAGCGAATTTGAAAGCTCCACCATCCCGGAGGTCTGCCGTGCGCTTTCCGGCAGCTCGTTTTCGGCCGACATCCTCGACGCCCTCTTAAGAGCGAGAGTGTGCACGGTTATGTTTTCGGGGGAGAGCGAAACTGCCTTTTCAACGCTGTTTTTGAAGCCTTCGAGCGTGTCGCCGGTGAGGCCGGCGATAAGATCCATGTTGATATTATCAAAGCCGAGGCTTCTTGCGAGCAGAAATTTTTCTTTGGTTTCGGCGGCGGAGTGCATTCGTCCGATATTGCAAAGAACCTCGTCGGAGAAGGTCTGGGGGTTTATGCTTATCCTGCCGACTCGCGCGTTTTTAAGGACCGAAAGCTTTTTTTCATCGACGGTGTCGGGACGCCCGGCTTCAACGGTGAATTCGCGGCACGTTGACATATCGAAGCTTTCGTTGACCGCGTAAAGGAGCGTTTCCAGCTCCTCCGCAGACAAAGACGTTGGCGTGCCGCCGCCGAAATACACGGTTTCGAGCCTCAGTGAAAGGCTTTTCGCCAAATCGGCCGTCTGTTTTATCTCCCCGCGCAAAAGCCTGACGTAGTCGGGTATGAGCTTTTTTGCCTGCGCGACGGAATGCGAGACGAAGGAGCAGTAGGAGCATCTTGTGGGACAAAACGGGATGGAGATATAGAGCGAAAAGGATTCGGGCTTTGAGAGCGCTATCGCGCCGTTTTCGGCAAGCGCCACGTTATAGGCAAGCTTCGTTTTGCCGCCGCTTACCAGAAGATCGCCGGAAAAAATACTTTGCGCTTCGTCTTCGCCGAACGAGGAGATTAGTTTACGCATGAGCTTTGAAGGACGCACCCCCGTGAGTATGCCCCACGGAGGAACTGTTCCCGTTATCTCCGAAAGGACCTTTACCATGGCGACGGCGAGAGAATTTTCCTCTATCACGACTTCCTTTTCCGTTCTCCCGGTGACGGTATGCGACGACCGGACGCCGTCGATATCCGCCGTACAGATATAATCGGTAAAATCGCCCCTGACGCGCATCTCGGTTACCACTTTTTTTGAGTCTTCGGGCACCGGAAAAGAAAGGCTGTCGGCGAAGACTATTTTTTCAAGAGGAAAAAATATGCGGCATACCTTCTCACTTTCATATTTATATGTATGTCCCACCAGAAAAAGTATCATCTTGCCCTCAGATATCTGTTGTTTGCTTTTTCAAAGGAAAGCGAGGTTTTTTCGCCGTGGCCGGTGAATATCTCAAATTCGCCGTCTAACTGACCTATCGCCCTGAGAGACGCGAATATCTGCTTTGTGCTGCCCCCGGGCATATCGGTGCGGCCCATGCTGAGCCTGAAAAGAGTGTCGCCGCTGAACATGGCGTTCCCTATAAAAAAGCATACGCTGCCTCTGGTGTGGCCGGGAGTGTGCATCACTCTGATCTCACTTTTCCCGAACTGAAGCGTCAAGCCGTCTTTCAGAAGAACGTCCGCTTCACAGGGCTCAAGAGGCGCGTAGTCAACATAGGAATTGAGGCTTTTGTCGGGATCGAGCAGACAGGGAGCGTCTTCTTCATGGATACATATTTTGCCGCCGAACGCGTCCCTCAGCGCTTTTACGCCGGAGATATGGTCGAAATGCCCGTGCGTGAGAAGGATATATTTAAGCTCTTTTATGCCGATGGAGCCTATGAACGACCGGTATGAAGCGTCGAAAACGCCGCAGTCGACGGCAAACGCCTCGCCCGTTTCGTCGTCCGTGAAAATATAGCAGTTTGTGGAGTATGTCCCTACGGATGCGCAGTATATCATAGTTTTCCTTTTTAACTCTGTTTTCTCTTCCAAATATCGGTATCGAGAATGATCGTTACCGGCCCGTCGTTTGTTAAGGAGACCTGCATATCGGCGCCGAAGACGCCGTGTTCCGGTTTCTTGACGCCCTCGGCTTCAAGACGCGACATAAAATACTCATAGAGCCTGTTCGCTTCGGACGGCTCGGCTGACGGAGTGAACGACGGGCGGTTGCCCTTTTTAACGTCCGCGCAGAGCGTAAACTGGGACACGACAAGAGCCTCCCCCTCTACGTCAAGGAGAGAGAGATTCATTTTTTCGTTTTCGTCCTCGAATATCCTGAGCTTCGCAACCTTCGCGGCAAGCACGTCGGCTTCTGTTTCACTGTCGCCGTCCATGACGCCGAGAAGCACGAGAAAGCCCCTGCCTATGCTGCCGACGGTTTTATTCCCAACGTCGACCCGGGCGCTTCCGACCCGCTGGATGACGGCGCGCATCAGTCGTCGTGCTGAACGTAGTCGGTGTATGGCGTGTAGCCGCCGTTTTCGGGAGCGTTTGGCATAACGAGCATGGCTATGAGATACGCCCAGAATCCGCCCGTGCCGAAGAAAATGAGCAGCACGGCGATAAGACGCACCAGAGTGGAATCGATATTGAAGTATTCGGCGATACCGCCGCATACGCCCGCTATTTTTTTATCGGTTGCGGATTTATAAAGCTTTTTGTTTTCCATTGTGTTTTCCTCCCGGAAAAGAAATTTTTTATTATCAGACGTCCGCGCCGCCGCGTTCAACGCTGAGGACTCCGGCGGTTTTTTTGAGACGTCCCATTATTGTTTTAAGATGCTCTACGCTGTTTGCCGAAACGGTAATGCTCACAAGCAGGCGGCCGTCTTTGGTGGAGCGGGTGTTTATGCTCTGAACAGCCACGTGAAGAGTATTGAGAGAAGAGAATATCTCGTTCATTATGCCTCCGCCCGCAAGACAGGTGAGCAGGAGCGAAGCGAGGAATTCGCGCTTTTCATCCGCGCTCCAGTATACGTTTATCCAGCGTTCGGGCTCGGCGCACGAGGCGATATCCGCGGGGACGTTGGTGCAGTCGCGCTTGTGGACCGATATACCGTGTCCCCTTGTGATGAATCCGATGATCTCGTCGCCCGGAATAGGGTTGCAGCAGCGCGACAGCTTAATGAGGCAGTTTGAGATCCCTTCGACCACAACGCCCTCGCTGCTGACGGTTTTGAGCTGCTTGACTATTTTAGCCTCGCTCTTCTCCTGCGAGTTGATTATTTTTGCGTACTCATCTTTGATGAGCGGCATGATTTTTGAAAGGATTATGCCGCCGTAGCCGAGAGCAGCGAAAAAGTCGTCGGCGCCGGGGAGCTTCTGCCGTTCGGAGATTATTTTTAGGAGCTGCTCGCCCTGCTCTTCGGAGAGAGTCATGTTGTTGCGGCGAAGCTCGCGCTCATATTCCTGGCGGCCCTCTTCAATGTTTTCTTCGCGGCGCTCTTTTTTGAACCAGGTGCGAATTTTTGTGCGCGCCTCGTTTGTGGCAACGATTTTGAGCCAGTCGCGGCTCGGGCCCTTCCCGGGCTGGGAGGACGTGATTATTTCAACGATCTCTCCGTTTTTGACCTTGTAGTCTATAGGCACGATGCGCTTATCTACCTTCGCGCCGACCATGCGGTTGCCGACCGCGGAGTGGATGGAATAGGCGAAATCTATAACGGTGGAGCCCGCGGGAAGACATATTACGTCGCCCTTGGGAGTGAACACGAATACCTCGTCGCTCACGAAATCGTTTTTTATGATGTTGAAGATATCGGATACCTCGCCCGACTCGCTTTGAGCTTCAAGAAGGTCCTTTACCCAGCCTATTCCCTTTTCTATCCGCTTGTTCGACTCTGCGTCCTTTATGCCGAGCTTATATTTCCAGTGCGCGGCTATACCGTATTCAGCCGTTTTGTGCATCTCGTAGGTCCTTATCTGGACTTCGAACGGAATGCCCTCGCGCCCTATCAGCGTTGTGTGAAGCGACTGGTACATATTGGGCTTGGGAGTGGATATATAGTCCTTGAAGCGGCCCTGAATGGGCTTATACATATCGTGCATGAGGCCGAGGCAGTTGTAGCAGTCGCTGACGGTATCGACGATTATGCGCACGGCGTAGATGTCGTATATTTCTTCGAAGCTCTTGCCCTGCATATACATTTTGCGGTATATGCCGTGAACGGACTTTATGCGGCCTTCTATTGTGGGGTTTGAAACGATGCCCTGCACGCGCGAGGCTATTTTTGTTTTTATTTCGTCAAGGAATTCTTTTCTCTGCGGAGCCTGCTCCTCAAGAGCGCGCTCTATCTCGCTGTAGGCGACAGGGTCGAGATAGCTTATGGCAAGGTCCTCGAGCTCCTCTTTAACAGGACGGATACCGAGGCGGTGAGCTATGGGAGCGTAGATCGCTATCGTTTCCCTTGCTATGTCACGGCGTTTCTGCTCGGGCATGTGCTTGAGAGTGCGCATGTTGTGCAGGCGGTCGGCAAGCTTTATGATTATTACCCTGATATCCTCGCTCATCGCGAGAAGGAGCTTTCTGAGGTTTTCCGCCTGCTGCTCCTCCTGGCTTGCGAGCGGCACCTTGCCAAGCTTGGTTACGCCCTCCACAAGGAAGGCGACTGACGCGCCGAACAGCTTTTTGACCTCCTCGGAGGTTACCGGGGTGTCCTCAACAACGTCGTGTAGAAGCGACGCTATAACGGATTGATAGTCCATGCCGAAGCCGAGAAGTATCTTCGCCACGGCCACCGGGTGCACTATATACGCTTCTCCCGATTTGCGCTTCTGGCCGTTGTGCGCCTCATAGGCGAAATAATACGCCTTCTCAACAAGCGCGGCCTCGTTTTCGGGAAAGATGGCTTTTACGTCATTTTCTATCGTTGAATAAAACTCATAGCCCTCCGGCATGGTCTCACCTTCTTTCGGTTATTTTCGGTTATGAGCACAGCGAGCGCATTATCTCGCTGTCCGACAGGCTTTTTTTTGTCGTTACCGGCGAAACGGCATAGCCGCCACCTGTTTTTTCTATGACGCCGAGCTGCGCGAAAGCCGTGAGCGCGACCTGGACCGTTCCCGCCTTTTCTGGAGGAAGGCCGAGCCTGAAAGCTATGATCTCGGGCGAAAAACCGCAGCGCGGATTGTTTTTAATAAATAAATACACCTTCTCAAGCAGCGTTCTATCGGGAGTGAGCAGAGCTTTCTCCCCGGGAGAAGGCTTGATTCCTCTTTTGAGCCTTGAAAACGCGCAAAGCGAACCGAAAAGGGCGTCGTCGTCGGTCCCGGCGGGCCTTATATCCCTTACCTGTATACTAAGGCCGGTCTGCCCCGCGTAGTCGTTCTTTTCGAGCCTGACGGCAACGTCCACCACGTCGCCCGCCATGTAGGGAAATGCCGAAGCGCTCTGCCCGAAACAAACCGCGCTGAGATTTACTCCCTGACGGCTGAGCGTGAGCCTTATGTGTCTGTTTGAGCCTATGGGCTTTACTGAAGTTACCGTCATGCCGAACAGCCCGAACACAGGTCCTGGGTTCATGGCGCCGAAGGGCTCTAAAAGCGCGAGGCTGTCGAGCACGGCAACGCTCAGGTTCGCAGGGTTCACACGGCAGTCGATGTTTAGCACCGGAATGATATCGCCGCTTTTCTCGGCAACGGCGTTTATCTTTTTGCGAAACTCCGGAATAAGGCTTTCTTCGATTGAAAAGCCCGCGGCGAGAGTGTGTCCGCCGAATTTTATAAGGACTCCGGAGCACTCGGCGAGAGCGTCGTAAAGCGAAAATCCCTCGATGCTCCTGCACGAGCCCTTCGCCTCGCCGTTTTCGGAAACAGAGATAACAAACGCGGGCTTGCCGTATTTTTCAACGAGACGGGAGGCTACTATGCCTATGACGCCGGGGTGCCAGCCCCTTCCCGAAACAACGAGCACGGGGTCGTTTTCATAGGAGCGGTCGCGCTCAAAAAGCTTTTCGACCTCCTGAAGGATCACGTTCTCGGCGCTCTGGCGTGAGGAATTTGCCGCCTGAAGGCTTTTAACAAGCCCGTCCGCCGTTTCGGGGTCTTCGGTTATCAGGAGCTTTAATGCGTTTTCGGCGGTGTCCATGCGTCCCGCCGCGTTGATTTTGGGAGCCACGGCAAAAGCCACGGTGGACGACAGGAAGGGCTTGTCGGCGACGCCGAGATTCTCAAAAAGTGAGATAAGCCCCGGACGCGCGGTATTTTTAACGTACGAAAGGCCCATCGACACAAGAGTCCTGTTCTCTCCGGTGAGCGGAACGATATCCGCTATTGTGCCCAGTGTGACAAGGTCGAGATATTCGTCGAGCACCATCGTGTAGTCGCCGTCTTCAAGGGCGGCGGCGAGCTTCAGCGCGACTCCCACTCCGGCAAGCTCCTTACAGGGAGAAGCGTCGTCGGGGCGGTGGGGATCGATAACGGCGACGCAGTCGGGCAGGACCTCGCCAGCCTTATGGTGGTCGGTGACGACCATGTCTATTCCGTGCTCCCTGAAGAAACGCGCCTCGTCAACGGCGGCTATTCCGTTGTCGACGGTTATAACCAGATCGAACCCGCCCTCAAGTATTTTTTCGGCGGTCCTGCCGGAAAGGCCGTAGCCGTCGTCAACGCGGGAGGGTATGTAGTAGTCCACGTCAGCGCCGACGCTCTGCAGATATGTATAAAGAAGAGCGGTGGAGGTGACGCCGTCGCAGTCGTAATCGCCGTATACTATTATTTTTTCGCCGTTCTCAACGGCGCGTTTTATACGCTTCGCGCCCTTGTCCATATCCTTAAGAAGGAAGGGTGAAGAAAGAGGCTCGTTTTTTGAATGGAAAAAAGAGCTCAGCTTTTCGGGTGTGTCGAACCCGCGCGTGAGCGCGAGAAGCACGGCGAACGGATCGCAGCCGGTCTCTCCGGCGAGCTGCGACGCTCCGGCTTTATCGTATGGAATTATATTCCACTTTTTTCTGTTCAAAAACTCACCCCCTTTTTTTGAATCAATGAAGAAAGATAAAAGAAGAATGAAAAATGTAGGGACCTGCGGTCGGCATTTTATAATTATGATCAAAACGCGGCGCCGACCGAAATCATTGATCGTTTATTGAAAACCGTTATTTGTTGATGTTTAATCTCTGAATGCCTGCTCAAGGTCGGCGATGAGGTCGGCTTTATCCTCAAGGCCGCAGGAAATGCGGATAAGTCCGGCGGGGATGCCGGCTTCTTTCAGCTGTTCGTCGGTCATCTGACGGTGTGTTGAGGTGGCGGGATTGAGGCAGCAGCTTCTCGCGTCGGCCACATGGGTCTCTATGGCGCAGAGCTTCAGGTTCTTCATGAACCTCTCCGCGGCGGCCCTGCCGCCCCTGAGCTCGAACGAGACGACTCCGCAGCCGCCGTTCGGCATATATTTTTTTGCGAGCTCATGGTATTTGTCGCCGGAAAGGCCGGGATAGCTCACGAACTCCACCTCGCTCCTTCCCTGAAGGAACTCGGCGACCGCCTGTCCGTTTTCAACGTGCTTCGGCATGCGCACGTGCATGGATTCAAGCCCGAGATTGAGAAGGAAGGCGTTTTGCGGGGACTGGATGGAGCCGAAGTCGCGCATGAGCTGCGCCGTGCATTTTGTGATGAAAGCGCCGCCCATGCCGAACTTTTCGGCGTAGGTGATACCGTGGTAGGATTCGTCCGGAGTGCAAAGGCCGCGGAATTTGTCGGCGTGGGCCAACCAGTCGAATTTACCGGAATCAACTATGGCTCCGCCCACGGCGGCGCCGTGTCCGTCCATGTATTTGGTTGTGGAATGGGTGACGATATCGGCTCCCCATTCGATGGGCCGGCAGTTAACGGGGGTGGGGAAAGTGTTGTCAACTATGAGCGGGACTCCGTGCGAATGAGCGGCTTTTGCGAATTTTTCGATGTCGAGCACGGTGAGCGCGGGGTTGGCTATGGTTTCGCCGAAAACAGCCTTTGTGTTTTCTCTGAAGGCAGCATTGAGCTCCTCTTCGGTGCAGTCGGGCGAAACGAAGGTGGTCTCAATGCCCATTTTCGCCATCGTTACGGAAATAAGGTTGAAGGTCCCGCCGTATATCGAAGATGACGACACGATGTGGTCGCCGCAGGAGCAGATATTGAAAAGCGAGAAAAAATTGGCTGCCTGCCCCGAGGAAGTGAGCATTCCCGCGGTTCCGCCCTCAAGAGCGGCTATTTTTGCGGCCACGAAATCGTTTGTGGGATTCTGGAGACGGGTATAAAAATATCCCGAAGCCTCAAGGTCAAACAGCTTTCCCATGTCCTCGCTCGTGTCGTACTTGAAGGTGGTGGACTGGATTATCGGTATCTGACGGGGCTCTCCGTTTCCGGGCGTGTAACCCGCCTGAACGCATTTTGTCCCTGTTTTATATTCCATTATATTACGCCTCCGTTTTTAGTCTATAAGATATATAATAACCCAACAGTAAAAAAAAGTAAAGATAAATTTTATGCAAAATTATCAGAATATAAAATAATCTGATTTGACAACGGCAAAGGTTTTTTATATAATATGTGAGAAAAAAGCGGTTCGCGGGACGGGCCGAAGCAGGAAAGGAGCTGAAACTGTTGAGATCCGATACCATCCACATTTCCAGCACGGGCGAAGGGATATCCGAAGCCCTGACTCAAGCCGAAAAAGTTTCGGCATATATCTCACTCGACAAAAAGGACGCTATTCACCTGCGTCTTTTCACAGAGGAGATGATGGGGCTCATGCGCGCGCTGACCGGCGAGAACGAGGCGGACTTCTGGATAGAAGCCCATAACGGCAGGTGCGAGCTGCACCTGAAGGTGTTGACCCTGATGGACGCAGAAAAGCGTAAAGGGCTGATAAGCGTTTCTTCAAGCGGCAAGAACTCCGCCGCCAAAGGATTCATGGGAAAAATAAAAGACGTTTTTGAAAAAGCTTTCGAGCATATGGACGCTCAGTATTCGGGAGCAGCAGGACTCGGAGTCATACACCCCGCCGCCGCTCCCGGGGAGCCGATGGGCGGAGTTCCCGCCGTATGGTCGCTGAGCTCCTACAGAGACTTTGTTAAACGGGACGACGACTGTGAAAAATGGGACGAGCTCGAAAAATCAGTTGTGGCCAAGCTCGCCGACGAAGTTAAGGTATTTATCAACGGCTCCAACGTTGAAATGGTGATAGAAAAAACTTTTGAGAGGTAAAGAAATGGACATCACTTCGAAAAAAAACAACAATTCTCTGCGCGTTTCTCTTTCGGGACGTCTTGACACGATCACCGCGCCTACGCTTGACGAATATCTCAAGAATAATCTCGACGGCGAGACGCAGCTTACTTTTGACCTTAAGGACCTTGATTACGTCTCTTCCGCGGGACTCAGGGTATTTTTGAGCTATCACAAAAAAATGGCTGAACGCGGCTCAATGGAAATTGAGAATGTAAATGAGATAATCATGGAGATATTCGATATCACGGGATTTACCGAGATCCTTGACATCAGAGCGTAAAAGCCAAAGGATACCGTTATGAAAACAAAAAGGATCGTTTCTGTTCTGCTCGCTGTGCTGCTGATTTTTTTTGAAGCGGTCACGGCGGGCGCCGCTCTTGATAAAAAGGGCGATATAAACGGCGACGGCGCCGTTTCGGCCGAAGACGCGCGCCTTGCGCTCAGATACGCCGTTAAGCTTGAAAACCTATCCGGACGTCAGATATACGCGGCGAAGGTGACCGGAGGGAACAAGGTCACGGCCGCCGACGCGAGGGCCATTCTTCGCCGCGCCGTGGGGCTGACGGTTTTTGAAGACGACGAGACGACAGAGGTTTCAAAAATGCTCTCAGCCATGACGCTTGAAGAGAAAATAGCGCAGATGATAATGCCCGCAGTGAGATACTGGGGCGGCGAAGGCGTTACCGAACTGAACTCAACGCTTTCGTCCCTAATAAAAGAGTATCCGTTCGCGGGTGTCATACTCTTTGCTCAAAATACTCAAACATCCGAGCAGACGCTCAGGCTCACCGACAGTCTCCAGAAGGCGAACAGCACAGAGGGAAGGCCGCAGCTTTTCATTGCCGCCGACCAGGAGGGCGGAAAAATAACACGCCTGCAGACCGGGACACAGACTCCCGGAAACATGGCTCTCGGCGCGACCGGAGATGAAGAATGCGCCAGAACCGCAGCCGGAATAATCGGCGAGGAGCTGTCGGCGGTGGGCATAAACGTGGATTTCGCGCCGGTGCTCGACATCAACAGCGAACCGTCGAACCCTGTCATAGGCGTACGCTCGTTTTCGGACAACGCGGCTCTGACGGCAAAGCTCGGACGAGGTTATATAAAGGGGCTGCAGGACTATTCCGTGATCCCTTCACTCAAGCATTTCCCGGGGCACGGCGACACCGCCACAGACAGCCACACGGGGCTTCCCTCGATAAACAAGACCTACGCCCAAATAAAAAATCAGGAGCTCGTACCGTTTGTCGAGGGCATAGCGGAGGGCGCGCAGATGATCATGACGGCGCACATCCAATTCCCGAAGATAGAAACCTCAACCTACGTTTCAAAGAGCACGGGGAAACCGGTGTATCTCCCGGCGACGCTCTCGAAAAAAATAATAACCGACATTCTTCGGGGGGATATGGGCTTTGACGGAGTCGTTGTGACGGACGCTATGAACATGGACGCCGTGGCGAAGCATTTTTCGGCTTCGGACGCCGCCCGTCTTGCCATAAACGCCGGAGTGGACATACTGCTCACCCCCGTGGATATTTCATCTTCCTCTGGGATTGCGAACATGAAGCGGTATATCAAAAACCTCGTATCGCTCGTGAATAACGGCTCCATTTCGATCAAAAACGTAAACGCGTCGGTTGAAAGGATATTGAGGCTCAAATACAGGCAGGGGCTCTTTACAGTTTATAACGGCTCCGGTCTTGATCAGGACATAAAGACAGCTAAGGCGACCGTGGGAAGCGAAAAGCACCACGAAACAGAATTCGAGCTTGCGAAAAGGGCCGTTACGATGGTGAAGAACAGCGCCTCTACCCTACCGATCCAAACAAAAAACAAAAGGATCCTGATCCTTACGGAGTATTCGAATGAACTGCTATCGGTAGAATACGCCGTTGACAAGCTCAAAAGCGACGGCGTCATTCCGAATTCGGCGGATATTGTAAGATACTGCTATACGACGACGTCTCAGGACACGCTGAACGCGCAGATCAAAAAGGCGGATTACGTTATCGCCATATCGGAGCTCTACAGCGAGAGCGCACTGTCCGGAAGCACATGCGCTTTCCTTGATACCGCTATTTCAACGGCGCACAAAAACGGCGCGAAATTCATTTTGCTCAGCGCACAGCTCCCCTATGACGCCGCGAGGTTCCAGAGCGCGGACGCGATACTTTTGTGCTGGTCCGACAAGGGCATGAGCGAGGACCCGCGCGTTGCGGGAGGCGACGTGACAGGCTACGGCCCGAATATCCCCGCCGCCGTATACGCCGCTTTCGACTCAAAAGGAGGGCCGAAGGGCAAGCTCCCGGTAAACATACCGAAGCTAACCTCGGGCTATAAATATTCTTCGACGGTGCTGTATCCCTTCGGATACGGTCTGACATATTGAAAAAACAGAAAAAAATAACGGGCGTTTGCAGGGAAAAACCGGCAAACGTCCGTTTTATTATATTGGGCGATCGTTTATGGTTATTCGCTTATCGCTTCGTTCTCGTTGTGGCGCTCTTTGCGGATCACTTCGAGCTCTTCATACATCTTTGCTTTGTTTTCACCCTCAACGTTATACAGTGTTTTGAGGATGATGGCCTTGAGGAGGTTTGCGGTGGCGTAGCCGAACACAAGGAACGCAAGGAGCCACAGGCAGGTCCTTAGATAGGACTCGTTCGTCAGCTCGCCGGAGGCGATGCGGTTTTTAATGACGTCAACAAGGTCGAGGTTGCGGTCGTCGGAAGTGGGATAGGCGACCCAGACGAGCATGTAGGGGATCAGGAGGTCTTTTGCAAAGGTGAGGCCCGAGTTGATCCAGCCGGGTATGATGCCCTGCACCGATTCGAGGCGCTGGCCCGTCTGCCATTCGAGGTAGTCGAAGTATTCCACCGTGAAGTGGGTGTTTGAAAGCTCCTGGAAGCCCACGCCCACGCCGAACAGGAAATAGAAAATATAGAAGAATATGGCGGTGCCGCCTTCCCAGAAGTTTATTCCCGCGACCTTTTCTCCGTAGCACAGGCCGAACAGCACGCACGCGGCGACCATGGAATAAACGCCGCAGGCTTTCAGGATTTTTGTGGGCTCGTGCTTCCGGGCGATTATACCGCACAGGACGTTGCCCACAACGGTTCCCGCGGCTGTCGGGACCGTTAAAAGGATAACGTTTGAGGAGCCGACCGTGATACCCGCGAGAAGAGTGGACCATTTACCGAGAGCGGCGAGCACGTTGACCCACGTGTAATACTGATATGCGCGATAGTTGCGGTATTTAAAGAGCTGTAAAAGGGATTTTGACAGCTTTGCTTTTTCTTTTTTTGGCAGCTCTATGCGCTCTCTGCAGAACAGTCCGCACATAAGGTTGCCTATCAGAGTGATGGAGGCGGCGAACAGGGTAAGGACCACGTAGCGCTCGGAATAACGGGGATCGGATTTGGGAATAAAGAGCTTGAATATCTCGGGGCTGAGGTAGGCGAGGCCGTAACCGAGATAGTAGGATATCTGCCACAGAGTCGCCACGGTTTTCTTCTCTTTGCTGTTTGGCGTGATGACCTGAATGAGGTTCTGACTAAGAGTATTGAAGGCGTTGAGGACCGTCTGCGTGGCGGCGATGCCGTAGCGCAGCCACGTCATCTGCTCCACAGTCCATCCCTTTGGCACCCAGTAAAACGATATTGTGAGAAGAAAATACGGTATCATTATAATGAGATGCCAGTGGCGGTAGCGGCCCCACGCGGTCTTCCACTTCTGGATTATGATTCCGGCAATAAGCGGCATAATAATACCGAGGATCGTGGTAATTGTGGTCTGCTTCGCGGATATAGCCGCTATCTGTTCTGTGCCAACCTGCGGAAAATCGGCAAAGAAGAGCTCATACAGGAAGGTGGCGGCAAGCGTGCCGGTAAGCGTGGTGCCGAACATACCGCCCACCCGCGCGATAATGAGAGAGATATATTCGATCTTAGTTATGTTTTTTCTTTCCTCCGGCGCAAGAAGAGGACTGTCGGGGACGGCGTTCGGTTTTGTTTTTGCCATGGCAACTCATTCCCTTTCATTAATGATAAATATAAGTTAAGTATAACATAAAAAAATAAAAATGCAAATAAATTATTTTTTTCTATTTACAAAAAAAAGATTTTGAGATATACTTTAAACAATCATTAGCAGAAAAGAGGTTTTCTTATGAGTAACGTGGTATTGATCATCCAGCAGTTTTTTTCAGTCATCCTTTCGGCGATACTTGCGTTCATTCCCTTCTCGGGAAGCGCGTCGTTTGAGAAAGAAGACGAAAACACGCGCCTTACGGTCGCTATAGTTTCCGACGTTCACATCGACGACCGTCTTCCTATAGGTAAGCTTGCTCTCAAGAGCATCTATAGGGATATGAACAAATTCGATCCCGACGCAGTTGCGGTCCTCGGAGACCTTACAAATTACGGCGACTACAAAACAACCGAAAAATTCTTTAAGATAACCGTCGATACCCTTGACGAAGGCATACAGCCTGTTATTATTTCGGGCAACCACGATATCGGCCACGCGAAGGAGGCCGACGGCGAGCGCATGAATCAGGAGGCTCTTGCAGACTTCATCGACCTTTGCAACAAATATCTCGACTACGGCATCGACAAGCCCGCCTACACTATAGAAGTAAACGGATATCACTTCATCTGCATTAACGATGAAAGCGTCGACAACTGGGATCATCCCGAATACAGCGACGAAACTCTTTCTTTCATTGACAGCGAGCTTGCGAAATACGCAGTAAACGGAATGCCGGTGTTCGTTTGCATGCACGTTCCGGTATCCGACGTCCACGGCGAAGAGAATTTCTATGAGGGCGGCGGCCTTGAGGAGCCCTGGGACACCCAGATCAAGACCATCATGGAGAAATACGACAACGTGTTCTGCCTTTCGGGACACTTCCACAAGGGACTTTCAAACGATATCTCCAACCCAACCTACGTTACGGTGAACGGCGTGCACTACCTCAATCTTCCATCGTCGCTTATGCCCAACTGGCCCAAGGATATCGCAATAAACGGACTGGGCTTTATTATGACGGTGACAGATACCGCCGTCACATTCAGATGCAGGAACTACTACATGCACAACTGGTATTCGGTGTTTGATTACACCACTCCCCTTGTGTAATAACAAGAGGCTGACGGAGACACAGTGATGAAAAAGCTTATTTCCGCGGCGCTTGCCGCGATAATGGTGTTGACCTGTCTCCCCTTCGCGCTCGCCGAAGAAAACGGGCTGCGCTTTGGCGCCGACGGGACCTTCACGATACTTCAGCTCAGCGATACTCAGGACGACGCTTATCCCGCATGGGATATGCTTAATCTCGTTAAGACCTCCATTGAATTCTCCTCTCCTGATCTCATAGTTCTCACAGGCGACCTTGTTGAAGACCACAGGGTCGGGGATTTCGGGGTAGACAGCGTCCCGTTCATTGAGGGCGTGAACGTAAACGATATCGACGGCGGCCTGAATTACGAAAAAACGAAGGCGAACGTTGAAAAAGCCGTTGACGCGGTTCTTTCGGAGATCGAAAAATACGACGTTCCCTACGTTATCGCGCTCGGCAACAACGACCGCAAGGTGGGGCTTTCAAGCGAGGACTGGACCCGGATCCTAACAGCCTATCCGCACTGCGTGTTCTTTGACGAGAGCGAAGACGAACAGGGCGGCGTAGATTACCATGTGACCGTAAAGGGAAACGACGGCACCGACAAATTCAACGTCTGGCTCATGGACACCTGCCTGCACGGGATATCCGACGAGCAGGTGGACTGGTACAGGGCGGAATCAAAGAAAATCACATCCGAAAACGGCGGCGTTCCCCTGCCCGCCCTCGCGTTCCAGCACATTCAGGCAAGCGATATCGGCAATCTTTTTGAGGAATGCTCGATATGGGACGAGGGCGCGAAAAAGCTGAACGGCAGATACGTACGCCTCAACAGGGAAATCGCCTCCGGATATAACTTTTTCGGATTTGAGCCCGGACAGACGAGCTATGAATTTTCGGCTTGGAAGGAATGCGGCGACGTTCTCGGCGCGTTCTTCGGTCATCAGCACGTTGAGGGCTTTCAGGGAATATGGGACGGCATAGAGCTCGGCTTTACTTACGGCTGCGAGATGGCAAAGACCGGGCCCTACGGGTTCAGGGTGTTCACCCTCCACGAAGACGATATAACAAATTACGAAAACGTCCTTTACCGCTACGAAGGGAGCGTAACGCTCGGAAACGTTTCGGTGCGCCGTGAGAAGAACGAACCCTATAAAACATATGACGATCCGTTTTTCGCGACACTTGCGAAAATAAAAAACCTTTTCACAGCGATATTCTCAGCGCTTGTGGATCTCTTTTCCGACTGACAAAAGACATATCGCGTCTTTTTGAAAAAACATAACGCAAATAAAGGAGCAACAAAATGAAGTATTCTATTCAGGGCGATTCCATGCCCGCAGTAATCTGCGAACTTGAACCCGGCGAAAAGATGATAACGGAAAGCGGCTCAATGGTCTGGATGAGCCCCGGATTCGGAATGGACACCACCTCCGGCGGCATAGGCAAGGCCTTTGGCAGGATATTCAGCGGAGAGAACATCTTCCAAAACATCTACACCGCTCCCTCAAACGGCGGCATGATAGCCTTCGGAGCGTCCTTCGTGGGCTCTATCCGGGCGATAGAGATCACTCCCGACAGACCCATTATCACACAGAAGCGCGCTTTCCTTGCTTCCACGTCGGGCGTTGAGCTTTCCACCTTCTTCCAGAAGAAGGCGGCGACCGGCCTATTCGGCGGCGAGGGCTTCATCATGCAGAAGATAAGCGGAAACGGAATTGCTTTTATTGAGGTGGACGGCACGGCGATCGAATATGATCTCGCCGCTTCGCAGAGCCTCATAGTGAGCACCGGCAACCTCGCCATGTGCGACGCGTCCTGCACCATCGATATCCAAACCGTTAAGGGCATCAAAAACAAGCTGCTCGGCGGAGAGGGCTTCTTCAACACCGTTGTTAAGGGTCCCGGGAAGGTGACACTGCAGACGATGTCGATACAGGCTTTCGCCTCTACCGTTGCGGGATATATTCCAAGCAGCAGTAACTGATAAATAACAGAAAAATAGGGTAGATGGAGGGCAATAGCCCACGCACCTCCCGTTGCACCGTACGTACGGTTCTCGTATACGGCGCTACATAACCACAGATATTACTGCAAGTAACCGAGATAACATTCCAAAGGGTCGATCAAACCGGGTCGAT
>JAFSWN010000010.1 GCA_017450185.1 Clostridia bacterium
CTGTCTACTTTCCGGGTTTTTCAACTTCATCCTTTGTTCGTTTTTCGGGGACGTCGTCGGAATCCACTCAAATCGACCTGTCCATTTTTATGGGTACAGTTTACCGAAATTATCATTAATCATTAATCGTAAATCAATAATCGAAATCATTTATCAATTTTCCGTATGATCCTCGCCGGGTTCCCGGCTATAACGCAGTTTGCCGGGAACGACTTCGTCACCACGCTCCCCGCGCCCACAATAACGTTGTCGCCGAGCGTCACGCCCGGAAGAATAGTTGCGTGGCCGCCTATCCAGACGTTGTTGCCTATAGTCACGTCCTTCGGAATACCGGCTCCCTTCGCGCGCTCCGACGGGTCCTCGGGATGGGTGATAGCGTAAATATGCGTTCCGGGGCCGAGCATGCAGTTGTCGCCTATTGTCACCTTTCCGGCGTCGAGTATCACGCAGTCGAAATTGGCAAAAAAGTTTTTGCCCAGAAATATCCTGTAGCCGTAGTCGCAGTGAAACGGGGGCTTTATCCTTATCCCAGCCCCGCATTCGGCGAACAGTCCGCTGAGCATTTTTTCGCGCTCTTCGTCGTTTTCGGGCGAGCGGTTATAGGCTTCGGCCCTTTCTCTCGCCCTCGCTTTATCTGCAAGAAGCTGAGCGTCGCCGGTGCAAAACGCCGTTCCGGCGGCCATTTTTTCTTTTTCGGTCATAAGACTATCCTTTCTGGGACTATGTTTCCGGAGTTTAGAGTTTAGTTATTAATTCGGAATTCGGAATTCGTAATTCGGAATTATAGTAATACTTCAAGTTACAGCTTTTAACGTAAGCATTACACTAATTTATACTACCAAACCTCATATTTTTTATAATGCGAAGCGCAGCTTCTGAAATTCCGAATTCCGAATTACGCATTCCGAATTATTTTTCCTTCTTTCATCACTGTTTTCGCCGAAGGCGCAAATCGTGATACGGTTCTTTCTGATTATATCCTTCTCCCTCTCCGATGTCAATAATGCAAAAAATCTGTTTTTTTGTAAATTTTCTATAAATATTTATTAAATACTTGAAAATATTAGGTTATTATAGTAATATAAAAGTGTATAAGTGTATCTCGAAAGGAGAACAAAAACATGACGAATAAACACAGTATTTTCAAAAAAGCGACGTCCCTGCTTCTGAGCGTTTTGCTTATCGCGGGCGTTCTGAGCGTTGCGGTTCCCTTCATCGCGAACGCTGCCGCGTACCGTTCGGCATCACTGCCGATGGGCAACACCGACATTGATCCTTCAAACGAAGGCACCGAATGGTGGGGCTCGCTCAAGTTCATCGTGCCCGAGGCGATATATCTCTATCCCAACGGCTCCTCGTGGAATACGAGCACGTCATCGCCCTTCCAGTACTACATAAACAACGATTCCTCCGGCAACCCCATCGCGGCTGCCGGCAGCACGGGCAAGATCTATTTTGAGTACGCCTACGAATTCGACCACGCGAGCTACGGCGCGTCGAGCGCAAGGATAAGCTATCAGTTTGTGAATTCGTCGCTGACCGGCATCTCGGGCGGCAGCGTGACGCTTTCGAGCAGTCAGATAGCGTCCGGCGGCAGCGTTGATATCACCGCCGGCAGTTCTCCCTTGCTTCAGGCGGGCGAAAAGGGCTGCTACATTTTGTGGACGCTCAGCTTCACCGATACCGCGGACGGCGAAAGCAGGTGCGCCTACGCTCTCACCTACGTCTATAAGCCCTATGTGGTTCCCGTCGGCGGTATGGCTCGTACGCAGATGAAGTTCGCCGTATATTCCTACGCCCAGCAGATAACGTGGCTTTCGGGCGTCCATTCCATAGTTCAGCAGTCCGGCGGACGCGGCCTTTATTATCCGAATTATTCGGGCGACTACGGTCTGTCAGGATTTATCACCAAGGGCAACGCAGCCTACGTGGGAGGCGAAAACTGTACCCCCGCCGTCAGTTCATCTCAGAACAGCACGTGGACGGTGTCATATCCCGGAGCAACGCGCGATAAGTTCGCTTTTATCGGCACCTCAACTTCCATAGCCCACTTTGACGACACGTCGGGCCATAACGACAGCTCCGCCACTTCGTGGGGCTCAGGATCCTCAAACGGTTCCACCTTCAACGTGGCGAGCTTCGACTATACGAACCAGTCCTCCGGGGCGACCAAGAGAAACGCCGTGGCTGCCGTCTATTCCGCGCCCTACGGCGTTATCACGATCGACAGCTCAAGATACACCGATCTCTCTCAGATACCGAACCTTTCCATTGCTCTCATGGCCACCGATAATGAGGAGAGCGACAAGGGCAACTGGTACATAGGCGACTATACCGCCACGTCCACCTTTACTCCCCGTCTTGCCTTCGGAGCCGAATACAGATCGGACGATTCTTCGGAGAGAAGCGAATACTTTAACGACAGGGGCTATATCATCGCCGGCCAGGGCGCCGAAGGCGGCTGGGATTCATGGGGCGAAGACTACGACGGCGAGGGCGTGAAATACGCCGGCGCGTGGCCGAGGACTATTCTCGGTGTAAACGCAAATCCCGATCCCGGCGTATCTTCAACCTACGTTTCAACCTACGACTACGGCTTCAAGGGCTCGTTCAGCACAAACGACAGCAGCGACTACTGCTTTACCCACGTTTCTGTCCGCCTGAACGCGAGACAGCTCAACAAATCCACCCTTCGAAGCGCGGTCGCAAGGGCCATATCCCTTATGCCCGGTCTCGGCGTCAACGGAATGAGCAACGGTTTTATCACAAGCCGCTATTTCGACGCCAACTCTCAGTATAAGTGGACCGCTCTTCAGACGGCCTTCAGAAACGCTCTTATCGGACTTACCACTCTCGAAAGCAGTCAGAACCCCAACGATCTCGCGAAAGCGCTCAACAACGCGATAGACGGCCTTTGCACCAAGGTTGAGGTCGACAGAAACGGCGGTTCCTTTGAAAGCCTTACCGAAGAGGAATACATAAACATAGGCGCCGCGCAGGACCACCGCTACACTCCCACCTATTCCGGCCCCAACAAGCCCTATTATAATTTCAGAGGCTGGTCGGGAAATCCCGATACACATTCCGGCCTTTCCTACGTAAACGTCGGCTACAACAACAAGGTCTACGCCACGTGGGAGCCCAAGCAATATACGATCACACTTAAAAAGGCCGACGACGATATAGTAAACGAAGATAACGTGATCGTTCCCTACAACGTTGAGAGCACGGGCACCATGAGCGATATAATAGAGGCTGCGGGGCATAGCGGCTTCCCGGCCGCGCGTCAGGGTTGGGGCCTGCATCACTGGGTGGTTCTGTCCACGGGAGAAGAAAGCAACTGGACTGTTGGAGAGGAAATAGACACCCTTGCCCAGATAAACGAGCGCCACGGCAACGTCACACTCAAGGCCGTATGGGAAGAAGGCTTGGTGGACGTCACCGTCAACTACTATAACATGGATCCTTCGGGAAGCTATCCTGTCGCAACGCATCCCACAAGTATTCAGGCGACCTCCGGCTATACCAACCAGATCATTCGCATCGATCCCGACGCGCCCGACGGCTTCAGGATAGACAACCAGAAATCGCGTCTTGTGGGTACCGTCGCAGCGAACGGCTCGCTTGTGCTCAAGGTTTATTTCGCGAGGACCAAGGTCACCGCGAAGTTCAATAACTACGACGGGACCGAGCTTCAGGCCCAAAGAGAGTATAACTACGGCGCAGTTCCCACCTACACCGGCGTCACTCCCGTAAGGCCCACCGAAAACGGTATCGCCTACACCTTCTATGGCTGGACCGACGGCAGCCGTACCTTCGCCGCGAACGAGCTTCTTCCCATCACCGAAAACACCGTATACACCGCCGTGTTCAGCGAGACCGAGCTCTACTACAACGTAACGTCTCAGGCCGGAGACGGCGCCGAAATACAGCTCGAAGAGGGAGCCTATCCCTACGGCGCCACAGTTCAGGCGAGCGCGAGCGCGCTTCCGGGCTACGTTGACGACGGCCTTAAGCTCTACGTGAACGGCGAAGAACAAACCCATCCCTGCACCTTCACCGTGACCGGCAACACCGTTGTTTCAACCAACGCGCTTGAATTCCTTCCGAGGTACACCGTTGAATTCTACAGCGCCGACGAGGAGCACCTCTTCAACGTTACCGTTGTCGAGGGAGGCGACGCGTCTGCCGCGCCGGAGTATACCGACGCTCCCGAAAGAGAGGGTTATACCTTCGCTCAGTGGAGCCTTCCGCTCAATAACGTCACCGAAAACATGAAGGTCATTGCGCAGTACAACAAAGACGGCGCGGTGAACTACAGCATCAACTTCTATAACGACGCGAAGCTTCTCGCAGCCCTTGTGCGCGAGTCGGGCGAAGAGTTTGACTATCCCGAGGACGTGCTCGGCCTTCCCGAAAAAACGGGCTTCGACTTCACCGGCTGGAATCCCGCCAACTTCTCGCCCGCCGCGGGAGACCTGAACGTATACGCCCAGTTTGTGGCCAACGGCTACGTTGAGCCTCATACCCTCAGCGTTGACTACGGCCACGACGGCCTCACAGCCTCCTTTACCGGCGAGCCCGGGACTACCGCCACAGTTAATTATCCCGTAAGAGAGGGCTACGCCTTTACCGGCTGGACCGGAGATACTGCGGGATTAAACGGCGAAACCTATTTCTTCCAGGAACAAGACGCGCATATCACCGCAACGTGGTACGATCTCACTCAGATAAACACTGCCGCCGAAACGGTGCAGGGCTTTATTGACAGCGGCGACTATCACTACAACTTCGTTCTGCGCTGCAGATCTCTTCTGACTCAGAAGACCAACCTCACCGGAGCCGTTCCCGCGAGCGCTTCCGATCTTGACGGTCTTCTTGGCGATCTGAACCAGGCAATCACCGACGCTCCCGACTGGTACCTCTACAGCCTCAACGTGATAGTTGACGGCGGCGTTTTGAAAACGGTCAGAGACATATCCGGCGCCACCTATACTCTTCCCGACGCCGAAAAGGAGGGCTACAGACTAAGCGGCTGGAACGTTGAAGCCGGCTCGGTCGCCGAGAACGAAGGCGTATTCACCTACACCTTCACAAATTCCGGCGACAACGCCACGGCGGTGTTCACGTTTGACGTTTCCCAGCTCCAAAGCGCGATAGACGCTCTTTCGGACGACGTCTACTGCCACTACTATATAAACAACCTCAATTCTCAGCTCGACGCCATCAGGAGCGCCATCGACAACAACGAGGATATCGACGATCTGGTTGAGGCTATAACCGAATATCTCGCCGAAAAGGCGCAGCATAAGCACAAATACACAGTCCTCTCGGATGAGCCCTCCGCGAATCCCGCCACCTGCACCCTTGCGGGCACGGCGATATACGTCTGCGAGAACTGCGCCGACAAGTCCACACTTAAGGACGCTCCGGCTCTCGGCCATGAATGGGGCGAATGGGCCGTCACAAGAGAGGCCACCCTCGACGAGGACGGCGAGCTTTCAAGAGAATGCTCGCGCTGCCACGAGACCGAAACAAGGGCTCTGAGCCTCTACGACGATTCCGACAAGGCCGTTAAGTTCGTTCCGCTCAACGGCGTTTCCTACACCGTATATCCGAGCGGCTCGGGCGAAGGCACAAAGATAAAGAGCCTCACGCTGTTCAAGTGGTTCTCCGATAAGGAACTCAAGTTCAAGGTCAACGTTTCAAGCGATTTCGCCTTCCCGGATTACGTTGTGTTCATTGACGGCGAGCAGGCACAGCCCGGAGCCGACGGTTACTACACCGTTCCCGCCGAGGCGGCTCTGTCAACCGTTACCGTTTCGGGCGTTGTTGTCGACGATTTCAGCGGACAGGGCAGCTCGTTCTGGGATTGGCTGATGAACCTTCTCAGAATGATAGCGAACTTCTTCAGAAACATTTTCAAATAAGCTTAACAAGAAAGCGGCTGCGCCGCAGCGCCGTGCGGCGCAGGAATTCCGCTTTCGAATCCGCCATCGCCGTTGCCGTAAGGCAAAATCGGCGGGCGTAATAATCTTTTTATTTGATAGGAAACGAGCAGTTTCCTATCAAATAAAAAACAAGGGCTGCGCCGCAGCCCTGTTTTTTTGATTTAGCTGAAAACCACAGCTTTTCAAAAACGTTAAGGTTCATTATCCGGTAGCGCCGCGCCCCTGCGCGGTACAAGAAATTACATATAATGATGAAGCCGATTATCATCATTTACCAAACACAAACATATCAACGCAGGTTTTTATACCGCGCAGGGGCGCGGCGCTACCGGATCGTGAGCCCAACGTTGTGAAATATGAGGCGGTTGATGTCTCCGCATCCGGCAGAATCGCCGACCGATAGGGCAGGCGGGACCGCGGCGAGCAATTAAGCTTTGAGCTCAAGCAAACTTTTCTGTAAGCTTATCCATTGCCTCAAGCAGTGTTCTTGCGGCGTTGGGGCCGACGCTGTTTGTTTCCTCGTAGTGCTTTCTGCCGAGGGCGTCTTTTGTTATGTCGAAAAAGCCGAGCCATTCGTTGTTCATAAAATCGTTGTCGGGGATAATATAGCCCAGAGCGTCGTTGCACAGGCCCAAAACAAAGCTTCTTTCGCAAGCGGTCATTTCGTGAAGTGTTTTATTGTATTCGGCGTCAAAGCCGTTGGCGCATTCGTCCGCCTTAAGGAAATTGCCGCTGTAAAGCTCCGAATACATTTCGCCCGGAACCATGAACACGCCGAGCCTTTTTTGACCGAGCTCCATATAGGAAACCTCGGTGAGGATCTCCATTTCCGCGCTGAACCTGTCTTTTTTAATGTCGTTCGTCAAAATGCCTATCATCTTGCCGAGCTTGAAAACTGTGTTTTCGCACTTAAGGCTAACGCAGCTCGAGCTGACGTTCACGAGCGGTTCAACGGCGTTGTCGTCGCTGATATTGGCGGCTTTTTCGCCAATAAGAGCGCCGTATTCCTTCATATAGGCTTCGCAGTCGAAATCGGGGTCGAGCAGCACGTCGTCTATTTTATCGGAGGATATCTGGCCTCCGATCGCGCCGTTTATAAACATGAATTCGCCGCCGGTCAAGCTTTCGATCTCTCTGCCCATGTAGGCGGGGAAATCCGCGCTGACGTTCTTTGTGTTCCTGCCGAGAAGCTCGGGATGGCACGACATATTAATGATGTAAACGCCCTTGCCGCCGTCAGAGGGAGTAAAGCGTATGCCCGTCATAAGCGGGTCGAAGTCTATGGGTGTTCTCGAATCCGAAAGATATTCGCCGATATCGGCGGTTCCGTAGTGAAGCGCGCCGTCGCGTCTGTTTTTATAGGCGTTTATTATCGCCTCGGCGGTCTTTTCTTTGAGGCTGAGCATAAAATCGGCGTCCTTGCCGTCGCTGAAATATGATTTGCCCCAAAGCCCCTGCGTGTCTATTGCGGAGTGAGTGTGAGTGGAGCACACGTTTATTGATTTTATCCCCGGAATAAGCCCGCTCTCAAGAACCTTTTGTCTTATTTCGTTTATATCGTGGCGGCTCAGGCCCACGCAGTCAACGGCAGCCAGCGCAACGCCCCCGCGCCCCGTGTTGTCGTCAAGGTACACTGCTCTGGCGAACATATCGTCAAGCACGCCCTCGGCGGGGTTGTTTGAATTGTAACCCGCTATATAGTAGGTTTTTTCTCCGACGTCGCCGGGTGTGAGCGTTTCCTTGGCAAAACCGACGGTCCAGCAGCTTCCTGCTTCGCTTGAAACAGCCTCGTCGCCCGGAAGCATGTATTTTGCCGCCTCCTCTTCGGTGGTGAACGTCGCAAAGGGCGAAAGCAGCATAATGATGAGCGCCGCAAGCAGCGAAATAAACGTTCTTACTCCCGCGGGAAGCCCCAAAAATCTGAGAACAGCCATGTTTTTTCCTCCGATTGCCTGAAACCGGCAGTTTTTTAACGTGATAATGATAGCACAAAAAACAAAAAAAGGCAAGCAAAACATAAAGAAAATCTCTTACCTCTTAACTCAACTCTATTGCAATTAAGCTGATTATGTGCTAAAATCAGAACCCGAAATGGAGGTATCTACATGAAAACAATCAAAGTGGGCATCGCGGGGACGCGCGGCCTTTCAACGTTAAAGGGCTTCAGGAGTATAGAGGGCGTGGAGATAACCGCCATGTGCGACCTGGACGAAGACCATCTCAACGAAGCGGCGGATAAAATGGGGGTGGAAAAAAGGTTCCGCGTTTTTGACGACATGCTCGAAAGCGATATCGACGCCGTTGTTATAGCCACTCCCATGCAGTGCCACGTGCCGCAGACGATAGCCGCTTTGGAGGCCGGAAAGCACGTTATGAGCGAGGTCACCGCCGGAGTTTCAATGGACGAGCTTTTCTGGCTGTGCGAATGTGTGGACAAATACAAAAAGGTGTATATGTACGCCGAAAACTATATCTACACTCCCACCGTCCAGCTTGTTAAAAGCCTTGTTGAAAAGGGCTTTTTCGGCGATTCCTACTATGCCGAGGGCATGTATATGCACAACACCTCAAATCTCCTTGTTTATCCGAACGGCAAGACCTCGTGGCGCTCCTACTGGCAGGACGGCGTAAGGGGCAATTTTTATCCCACGCACAGCATAGGCCCCGTTATGCAGTGGTTCCCCGGTGAGCATATCACCGAAATAACCACGTTTTCGCCGGGCGTTCGCCACCCCTACGGCGTGAAGCAGGACAGCGGCACCACCACGATGTGCCGTACCGACAAGGGCGGCCTTCTGAATATCCGCACCGACTGCACCTCTCCCCATCCGCACAACATGGACTACTATCATCTTCAGGGCACAAAGGGCGCTTTCCGCTCGAAGACCCACGGGAATGACTTCAACCGCGTGTCGTTCATTGGAGAAGACAGCCCCTCGCACTCGATGCAGTGGAAAACGCTCGAGGATTTCGGCGAATACCTGCCCGAGCGCTATAAAAACGCCTCTCCCGACGAGCTTGCGGCAGGCCACGGCGGCGGCGACTTCTTCATTGTGAAGGATTTTATCGACGCCGTAAGGGGCGAGAAGGCTCCCGCTATAGACGTATACACCGCCTGCGAATGGACGGCAGTGGGGCTGCTCTCGGGCATTTCGGTCACCAATAATTCAAAGACGCTCGAGGTGCCGCGTTTTCGCCCCGACATGCCTCTTGACGAAAAAAGAATTAAGATCTGAACCTGTTTAACTTATATGATAAAGGTTTTTGCAGCCGACTGCGGCGCTCTTGAAAACGAAGAGCTTTATATGGAATACTATAAAAAAATGCCCTCCCTCAGGCAGGAGAGCACGGATAAGTTTTTGCAAAAACGCGACAGGCTGCTTTCTGTTGGCGCGTGGGCGCTGCTTATGAAGGCTCTTGACGGCGAAGACCCCGGAAAGGTGCTTTTCGGGGAAAACGGCAAGCCCTATTTTGAAAACTCCGGCGTTTTTTTCAACCTCTCCCATTCGGGAAACATGGCGATGTGCTCCGTTTCTGAGAGCGTTATCGGCTGCGATATCGAAATGAAAAAAGACGTTGACATGAGGGTCGCTCGCCGTTTTTTCTACCGCACTGAGATAGAGCTTCTCGAAAGCCTGCAAACATATGAAGAAAAAAAGGATACGTTTTTTCGCCTGTGGACGCTCAAGGAGAGCTTCATGAAGGCAACGGGGCTCGGCTTTAAGCTGGCGCTTAGCGATTTTTGCGTTTATTTTGAAAATTCGGTCCCGAAGGTTTTTCAGAACGTCGACAAAAGGGAATACTTTTTTAAGGAATACTTCATAAACGAAAAATACGCGTCTGCGGTATGCTCGGCCGACGTCGGGGAGCTTCCGGAAAAGGTTATTGTGATTGATGATTTACGATCAATGATTTCGGAACGAAACGCGTTTTGAATTTATTAACACTAAATCATATTTCCGTAGCGCGGCACACCGTGCCGCAAAGGAAGAACCATATTGCAGATTAATAAAGAATAACGCTTTGCATCATAACATGTCGTTTTTATCTA
>JAFSWN010000072.1 GCA_017450185.1 Clostridia bacterium
AAACCTTTATGCAAAACCTTTTTAAGGTGGTAAACGAAACCGCAAGGAAGGCCGTCAACAGCATGCAGGGCGGCTCGCTCTACTACGGCAGCGCAGATATAGGCGAATTCATCCACGACAAACGCGAGCCCATAGTATATGATAAGCTGATCCACCGTATCCGCTTCGTTCCGGACAACGAGAGCGCGAACGAGATATGGGTGTGCGAAGCGGCGCTGCACTGCGTAAGCTTCGGCGCGGCTCCTTCGGAAGTTACCTCAGATTTTCCCTATTACATCAAAAAATACGTTAAAGAGAACTTCCCCGCTGACGTTGTTTTCGTGCAGGGAGCGGAGCTTGCCATAACTGCCGATTACAGCTCTCTGAGCTACGACAAAGATGTTCCCTCGGCAAGGCTCGAGGCCATGGGCAAGGCTATCGGCAGCAGGCTGTTAGCTATTAATAACGACGTCCTTCTCGATCCGGTCCTTAACATAAAGATCTCCGAAACAGCTATTCCCGCAACAAACCAGATACTCATCCTCGCTGTAAGAGAAGGGCTTATAAACAGCGTCGTCACCCGCAAAGGCTTCGACTATTACATAATGACCGAGGTCGGATATATGGAGCTCGGCAATAAAATAGGCGTCATGCTCGCGCCCGGCGAGATGGCTCCCGAGATCATCTACGGCGGCGCGGCCTCTCCCGAAATGAGCTGGACCGGCGAAAGCTGGGAATACCCCGCCCTTGAAACAGTTTGCGGCGTGGACGAGCTCATCTGCTTCGGGCTTACGAACGACCAGATAGGCTATATAATCTGCGACAACGACGTTCGCTCTTATCTCACCGAAAACGAAGAGATCACCGCCGCTTCAACAAAGTCCGCAAGCACTATCGCAAAGACCTTTATTGAACTTGTGGACAGCGTTAAATAATTAATTAAAACATTCTCTCCATAACAAGCATCGCGCAGCATCCGGCTAAAAATGAAAAGCCGGATGCTTTTTTTCCCGCTGCCTCGGCGCCGTCAACAAGAATGTCGGCGCAGATGATATATAGCATCGTCCCTCCGGCAACACAGAGTATGACCGGCATGATTTTTTCGGCAGCCGAGGCTGCGAAGTAACCGAGGAAGGTACCTATTATTTCAATGACGCCGGTAAACACCGAGATAAGCGCGGCCTTTTTCCGGGATAACCCTGCGTGCGTGAGTGGAGGTATCACTATCATCCCCTCGGGGACGTTCTGCAGAGCTATACCGGCGGCTATCGTAACCGCCTTTTTTACGTCGCCGCTCGCCGCTCCGACTCCCGCCGCCAGCCCCTCCGGGAGATTATGGATCGCTATCGCGGCGGCAAAAAGCAGCGCGCCGTTTCTTTTCTGAGTTTTGTCCTCCGTTAAATCGCCCCTAAGCGGAGGGAACCTTTTTTCAAAAATCCGTATAAAACGCTGCAAAACAACTATAAGCGCGCCGCCGAAAATTATTCCCAAAAGGCAGCACATAAACATAAGCGTTCCTTCGTCCGCGCAGGGCAGAATAAGCTCCGAAAAAGACGCCGCCGTCATTATTCCGGCTGAAAACGAAAAAACAGCTCCGTCGATTTTTTTATTATTGTATCTCAACGCGTAACCCGCAACGCTTCCGAGCATGGTAGCTCCGCCTACCGCAAACGCAATAATGAAAACATTCATATGTATTCCCCCGAAAAGAGTCGTTATCATCACTGTATTCACAAACGGCCCAAGCGTTACAACAGGCTTTGTTTTACAAACGGCCTAAAGCTTAGCCATATTGAAAAACTCTTTTATCAACGCTGCAGCTCTGCCCGGTCTTTGGATAAAATACCGAAAACCGCGCTTGTTTTTCGGAGGAATATACAATTTTCTTATTTATATCACGGTGATATAATGTAATTAAGAAAATAAAAAAGGAGTGTTTTTTATGCTGTTCGGAGACGGTTCTTCCGCCGCGATGGCCGCTGCCGAAGCCGCGAAAAACGCGGTTAGGAGCACGGCGAATTTCAACTGGACCTTCATAACCCTTCTCGCCCTTGTTATCGTGGGGATATGGATCCCTCAGTGGAAAAAGAAAAACTACAACGGAATGGCTGCCGCTCTTGCGCTTTACGGAGTACACTGGCTCTATGAGATAGCGAACGCGGTCATCTGCCATTTTTCGGGCTACGCGCTTTGGCACGTTTCGCCTGAAAGCACGAGCTTCATTCTGCTTGTCGGCGTTTCATGGGAGCTTTCCCTCATGTTCTCCGTTGCAGGCTTCATGAGCGTGGAGCTGCTGCCCGAGGACAAAAACAAAAAGATCCTCGGCATCAACAACCGCGTGGTTTTCGCCATCGGCAACGCTTTGTTTTTCTCTGTTTTTGAGATCTTCCTCGCCTCAACTCCCGCTTTTATATGGGTATACAAATGGTGGGGCGCGCTGCCTGTTTTCATCACCACCTATATCCCCTTCTTCCTTGCGGCGAACCTCATCTACGACAAGCCCCGCAAAACGCAAAAGAAATTCCTCATCATCCTCTGGGGCGCGGTCGCAGTTCTGCTCGCAACTCTCATTCCTCTGGGTATCATCTGAAAAATAAACTCAAGGAGAAAAACTGATGAAAAAGTTTTTTTGTCTGCTTCTTTCTTTTTTGACGTTCATATCCTTTACCGTTCCGGCGTTTGCCGCCGAAACGTCTCTTACGCTCGCCTCAGGCGCGAACACGGATTACGTTATAGTTTTATCCGATAACGCATCACCCGCCGAAAATACTGCCGCAGATACTCTTGCGCAGTACCTTAAAGATATCACCGGCGCAGTTTTCCCTATCGTTAACGACAGCTCTTCTCCTCAGGACAAAGAGCTTGTTGTGGGCTTTACCAACCGCTCGGATAACAGCGACTCAGAGCAGTGGGACGACGACGCCGTAAAAATTTATACGTCCGGCGAAAAGGTATTTTTCACCGGAGGCTCCCCGCGTGGCGTTTTATACTCCGTATACACCTTTCTTGAGGACTTCCTCGGCTGCCGCTGGTTCACGCACGAGCTGACGGTAACTCCCGAGGCTGATATCCTGACCGTTCCTCAGATCAATTATTTCTATGAGCCATGCTTCAAGCTGCGTCAGACCTACTGGCTGTTTTCAACAGCGTATCAGGATTACTCCGCCGCGCATAAGCTTCACGGAGTTATGGCGTATATGCCCGAGGAGCTCGGCGGAGGAAGATACGAGCTTGCGGTCAGCAGCGTTCACACCGTTCAGCTCTTTTTACCGCAGACCATGTTTTCGCAGCATCCCGAATACTTCGGCTGCGATGAAAACGGAGAGCGTCAGCCGAATCGGCAGCCCTGCTTTTCGAACGAAGACGTTTTTGAGCTTGCGGTACAGTACGCGAAAGATTATTTTTCGCAGAATAACGCCGTGCTGAGCATTTCACAGAACGACAGCATGGATTTCTGCAAATGCCCTGAGTGCGCATCGTTTAACGCCTCCCACGGAAACGTGGACAGCGCGTCGCTCCTGAACTTTATAAACAGGGTCGCAAAAGAGGTCAAAAAAGACTATCCCGACGCAAAAATAGAAACTCTGGCATACCAGAACTCGCAAAATCCCCCTACGGGGCTTAACGTTGAAGACAACGTTGTGATAAGGCTTTGCGCCCTTTCCACCTGCACGCTCCACGACCTTGACGATCCTTCGTGCCCGAAAAACAGGGAGTTTTCAAACGACCTCAAAGCCTGGTCGAAGCTGACGTCCAATATCTATATCTGGGACTACAGCACCAATTTCCAGTATTACTACGCGCTGTATCCCAACATAACCTCACTGCAGGCGCGCTATCGGTTCTATAAGGCTAACGGAGTCAAGGCCATATTCGACAACGGCTGCGGCGACATCATCGCCCCCGGCGAATTCCACGAGCTTCGCATATATCTGATCTTAAAACTCATGTGGGACCCCGACACCGATATAAACAAACACATTAAAGAATTCTGCGACGCCTACTACGGAGAAGCAGCCGACGACGTTATTGATTTTATAAAATATTACGAAAAGAGCGCAAAGGGCTGGAACTTTAAATCTGCGAGAGTATGCCACAACGGCTGCCACGACGGCGGCGTGAGCCTGCTCAACAAGTCGTCGCTTACGTCTCTTGACGTTAAAAAGCTCGACTCGATAATGGAAACAGCAAAAAAAAGAACGCTGACCGAAGAGCAGGCAAAAAGGCTCGAAGGGCTTGAGCTGAGCTGGCGCTTCCATAAAAACGCAGCTTTCATCGGCGAGTTCAGCTGGTATTCGGGCTTTACCTATCCCGAAAAAGCCACAGCCGAGCTGACCGAGGACATGCGCGAATACGGCGTTACAGCTCTCAGTGAAGGCGGTTATTTATGGCTGCTCGACACACCTGCGAACGGCAAAATGATGCCTACGTTCTGGTACACGGACGAAAACGAGCTTGCTTCCGACGTTAAGCTCGACCTTAATTTCAGAGTGTTCGCGCACAAAATACTGACTGCCGTTTGCGCTCCGCTGCGCTTTATGAAAGAGCTGTTTGAGCGCGTTAAAGTATAACAAGACAGATTTTTTGGAGGACACTGCCCATGGCGGCAAAGATAAGAAAAAAGCCAAACTCCGGGATACTGCCGAACCTTCCCGACGAGACCATGGTCCCCGGAAGGATGAGGGTAAATACAAACGGCAGGAACGAAGCCGCAAAGCATATATACGAGAGAAAGGGCACCGCGTCCGATTTCAGGCGCGCCTATATCATCGGGGGCGGAGATATCGGAGCGGCGGTGCACGGCACTCCCGACAACTATACCTATCACATCTGCAAAAACGACCTGTGGTGGGACGATTTTGATTCCGATCCTCCCTGCTACCTTCCCGGCGGTATAGAGGAACTGAGAAACAGGATACTTGAGGGCGATCCCACTCTCAAGCAGGACGTTTACGCAGCCGCGAACAACCGCAACAACCAGCCGAACCAGACTTCCGCCGCCCGTCTTACGCTTCATCTTATAAGCGGCGGGGTTCAGTCGAACATAAAGGAACGCATGGAGCTACAAAACGGCGTTATCGTGCAGGAATACGGCTGCGGGAACCAAAACGGAGTTATATACGGGCGCGGCTTTTCCACTTTCAGCTGCGTCTCCCCTGCCGAGGACGTGCTGTTTATATCGTGCACCGCCTCCGAACGCGCCGGACACATGGGGAAGCTCTCGCTTGAGCTCACCAAGGACCCGATGGAGGTCAGCGCGAACATAGGGCCGCTCGCCGCCTGCGAAATAAAAAGACTTGAGGACGAGATAGAAAAATACTACACGCCCGTTCCCTTTATTGACGGAGACGATTTCGGCTTCAATATGCGCCTTCGCTCGGGGCACGACCCCGAGAAATCGCCATACGTTGGATATACGGTACGGATGCGTTCATCGGACAAAAACATAAAGGCTTATATCGCCGGATCAAAAATCATTGCGGAGGGCCGTCCCGAAGGGAAGAGCGTATGCTTTGTGCTGACAGTCGTTTCAACGACCGATTCAAAGGACCCGTCCTCGCTTTCAAAAAGTCGCCTTGACAAAGCGAGCGCCTACCATATGCCGACGGCGGCAACCAACGGTAGGGAGTGGTTCGGGCACTCATGGCAGCGCTCATGGATAAGGCTGCCCGACGTAAAGCTTTCGCGTCCTTGGTACTGGGCCGTTTATCAGGCTATGGCGGCAAGAAAACCCGGAAGGCTTCCGGCAGGGTACCTCGCACCGTGGTACCAGTCCTCCTACGCGAGCTGGGGACACCATATACTTACCTATGAACAGACGAAATCAAACCTCGGCCTTCTCCCCACGAACCACTCAGAGCTGCTTGAGCCCTGGTTCAGGCTGCTCAAGGATTCAAGGGAAAAACTGCAGAAATTCACCCGGGGCTTTTATCACATGAACGGCACCTGTTACCCCCACGCTATTTCAGGCACCGGCGTTGTTACGGCGTCCTCCATCAACCTCAACGGGACCGAGATGAACATACAAACCACCGGGGAGAGCGTAAAATACTGCTGGGACTACTATGATTTTACCGGTGACGTTGATTTTCTTCGCGAAATAGGCTATCCCCTTCTTAAGGACGCCGCCGTTTTCTATCACGAATACCTCCTCACAGACGAAGAAACAGGACAGAAATACATATTCCCGTCGCGAAGCCAGGAATTCACAAACACCGTGGGCCTCGCGAACGAATACATGACAGATTCACTAATAGACCTTTGCATGTTCAAAAACACCTTCGATAAGGCCGCAAAGGCAGCAAGGATTCTCGGAGTTGACGAGGAGCTCGTAAAGCAGTGGACCGAAGATATCGCATCGATGCGAAAAAGCTATGCCGTATGGCCGGACGGCACATGGAAAACAGCCGCCGACACCGACGACACGACGCTAAACTACGGACCGCCATGCGTTACAGACCTTGCGCCGATATGCTATACCGGCGAAGTTGACGCCTGGCACGGGGAGAGCCCCGAAATTATGGAGGCGGCGAGAAAGACCGTTTATAAGCACGTGCCTGACGACGAGATACCGTGGGACCGCTCCTTCGGCATGATCTCGAGGCTTCGCATGGGCGACGCGCAGTATGCCGGCAGGATACTGAGGCTCATTCCCGGTGAGTACGAGACCGGCGGCAACCTTGAAGACCCCGTGGCGTTCGACTGTGACTATTCCGTCGGCAAGGGCACGGCGGCGACCGCTCATGTCATAACCGAAATGCTCCTGCAAAGCCAGGGCGGGGTGCTCAGAGTTTTCCCTGCGTGGGACTTTTCCCTCGGCGACGCGTCTTTCTTTTCGCTTCGCGCTTCCGGTGCGTTCCTTGTGAGCGCCGAAGCTCGAAACGGCGAAACGGCATACGTAATAATAAGGAGCCTTGCCGGAAACAGGTGCGCGCTTTCGGATCCGTTCACAAAAAATACAAGTGTGCGCGACCTCGAAACCGGAGAAACAGTGCCGTTTGACAGAAAAGACGGAAATATTGAGTTTTTAACCGAAGCCGGACATGAATACGCAGTTGAACGCGAAGACGCTCCCATTGAAAGCTTCCCGGTAACGGATTAACGAGAAGCAAGAATTAAAGTAAAAAAGAGGCTGCCTCTCATGAGACAGCCCCTGCTTTATAATTATTATTTATTATTTCTTTACCCTTGCGAAGAAGAATTCCTTCTTTTCGGGGGTGTTTATTACCGTTACGGGCTTTATCTGGTTAAGGACTCTGCCCTGAGCGACAAGGGACGCTTTGTAGGCGTCGTAAGTGCCGTCTTCAAACCGGTACATAACCGGCTTGTCGATCATACCCCAGCGTCTGTACTTCTCGTATTTCTCGTTCGCCTCTTTCATGGATTCGTCCATGAATTCCATTACTCCATCGGGATCCTTTTCAAGGAAATCGGAATCGGTCTCGACGTAGAGCGCGTATCTCGGTACCTCGGGATCGGTGTCTCCATACCAGGAGAACGACTTGAAGTTGACTCCGTAGTGCTTCTGTATCTCTTCGGCAACAAAATCAAGCATCTGAGTGGTGGTCTTCTCGTTGGCGACGTTGAGGCCCATGTTGGATCTGTAGAGGAACTCGATCTTTTTTGAGTTGTTGTAGGTGCCGGTGCACTTGACTATATCAAGGATGCGGTACCTGTAAAGACCTGACCAGTTGGTTATGATGATCTCATAGTTTTTGCCGACCTCGAGCTTATCGAGAGTGAGAGGACGGAAATTGGGATCGTCTTCGCCTTCGGGAATGAACTCATAGAAAAGAGAACGCGGAAGAAGGACGTAGTCGCTGGTGTTGAGGTCCACGGGCATCGCCATGAAGCCTTCGGAAGCGGCGTAGCCCATGTTGTGCATGGGAAGGTCGCCTATGTAGCGTTTGAGCTTATCCATGTATACCGCAAGGGTGGAGCTCGTCATACCGTAGCCCCAGCAGAGCTTCGGCCATATCCTCCTGGCGACCGGAACGTCGGTGTCGAAGCCTTCCCTGAATATGGCTCTGAGCTCGTTTGCTCTTTCGGGATTGGGCTTCATGTGGCAGTATTTCTGACGAAGTGAATCGGGGCATTTAACGCTCTCGTTGAGAGTGCCGTGCTCGATATCGTCGCAGATCATCTCCCAGTTTGCCTCAAGATACTCGAACATCGTAGAAAGAAGGGTTATTACCATCGATCCGAGATAGGTGACGTTTTTGTCAACAAGGGCGAAGCGAAGCTGGAAATAGGGGATGTTTGTATTCTCTTCATCCTCGGGATAGAGAATATCCTCGGGGGTGGTAATAAAATACTTGAGTATGGGACGGCAGTTGTCTATCGGGACCTGGCCGGCGCCGTTGACTTTGAGTCCGAATTTTGTTCTGCCGCCGTTGAGCGACATGAGCATCGGTCCTCTTGCCCCGGGGAGCTTGTCCAAGCCGTGAGCTTTGAAATATCTGTCGGCGCAGCCGGGAGTAGCCGCGAAACCGCAGCACTGCATACTCCAGATATCTCTGAAGGTCTTGGGCTGCATTTTGGGCTTTCCAACGCTGCCGGAGGATGAACAATAGCGAAGGATCTTTTTGCTGGTGATAAGATTCTGCTCGTTGTTCTCCAGCATACGGTCGATAAGGGGGGTGTAGTCTTCAAACGTTGAAAGCGGGACCTTGTCCTGGAAATCCTTGATGGAATGGATATTTTTGAAGTCGTACTTTTTACCGAGCATGCAGTTCTCATTGTCATGCACGATCTTCATAAGTATTCTTTCCTGAGTTTCCATCGCTTTTGATGTGTACTCATCGAACCTCTTGAACGTGTAGTTGCCGAGCATAACGCCGAAATTGGATGTCAGTCCCATTGGAATTACCTCTCTTTACATTTATCTTTATTCTTAAATATATTAACACAGCGTGAACTAAAATTCAACTGTTTTTTTCAATTGTTTTTCCATCCATATCATTGACCAGGTTTTCCCGAATTTGATCCCGCAGTCCTTGAAATAGCCGCAAAGAGAAAACCCCATCTTTTTATGGAACAGAACGCTGTCGGGCGGCAGCCTTTTGTCGCCGTCGGTTTCGGGATAGGCAATACAGGCGTAAACGTTGTTAAACCCCGCTTTTCTGAGCTTCTTTTCCATCACCGAATATAAAAGCGAGCCTACTCCCCTGCGGTGGGACCCGCGATCCACATAAACGGATATCTCAACGCATCTGGAATAAGCCTCCCTGTCCTTGAAAACCGAAGCGTAACAGTACCCGATCACCCTTCCTTCACAAATGGCCACAATGAACGGGTATTTTTTGCATATCTCCTTCATCCTGTGCCTGAATTCCTTTGCTTCGGGAGCGGTATACTCAAAAGAGACCGCGGTTTCCTCAACATAAGGCTTGTATATCTCTGCAAGAGCGGCAGCGTCCGACAGAAAAAGCGTTTCTTACAAGAACAACGTCTTTTTTCATTTGTTTCACCCCACAGTATTCTAATATATTTCAATAAAAATTTCAACCTGAGCTCCGATTAAAAATCATTATTTACATTTTCGCAAAATAATGTATAATGATAATGATCAAAACAGAAAGGTCTGCTGTTGATGACAGGCGAAACCAATTTATTACAAAACGCGGCGTATGAAGACGCGGGGCATAAGGACATGCTGATAAGTCTGCTCGAAAGCTGCGGAGAAGAGAAGATGAACGAAAACGAGATACTCTCGCTGCTTCTCAGCTTCTCATTAAAGAAAACGGACTGCGTTGAAGCCGCAAACTTCCTGCTCAACCGTTTCGGCTCCTTCTCAAACGTTTTCGACGCGTCCGCCGACACTCTGACTCAGGTGCCGTTCATAAACATGGACACGGCTCTTCTGATAAAGAGCGTTCCTGAGCTTGTGAGGCGCGTACTTCATGAAGGGCTACCGAAAGGCTTCAGGCTCGAGTCTCCCGGGGACGCCGAAAAATACCTTTACCCGGAGCTTCTCGGCTTAAACATGGAAACGGCGATAGCCCTGATAACGGATAAAAACAAAGCTCCCGTCAAGACCGTCCGGCTCGGCTCCGGGCTGTCGCAAAGCGTTGAATTGAACACGGGCGTTCTTATACGTGAAGCGCTGATGGCAAACGCCTCGTATATCGTCCTTGCCCACTCGCATCCCGGCGGCAGAGCAAAGCCTTCAAAAGAGGATATCGTAGCCACCGTTTCGATCGCGAACGAGCTCTCGGCGTACGGGATAAAATTACTTGACCACCTTATATTTTCCAAAAACGAATGCTTTTATATGTCGGACGACAAAGCTCTCGGAAAAACGATCCTCGGTTTTTCAAAATATGAATAATATATTGGGGCTGTCTCGCACGGCCCCTTTTTTATATGTCAAGCCCGGTCAAATATTCAAGGCTTTCGCGTTTTACGGCGACAAAACTGCTTCCTTCCGAGAGCATTACCGTGCAGGGCCTCGGGATGCGGTTGTAGTTTGAAGCCATGGAATAGTGATAAGCTCCGGTCGTAAGGCAGGCGAGCACGTCTCCCCTTTTAACGTCTTCGGGAAGAAAGACGTTGTTCTGGATTACGTCGCCGCTTTCACAGCAGCGCCCCACAACGCTGCATATCATATTCCGTTCTTTATCCGCTCCCACCGCCGGCAGGATTGTGTAGGGGGAACCGTACATAGCGAACCGTACGTTATCTGTCATGCCGCCGTCCACCGAAACGTAGTTTTTGTATCCGGGGATCCTTTTGACGGAACCGACGGTATAGAGCGTCATTCCGGCGTCCGCAACGATGCTCCTGCCTGGCTCAAAAGCGATACAGGGCATCTCGATCCCGAGCTTTGCGCATTCGGTTTTGATATAATCGCCCACCTGCGCTATATTCGCAGCTATGTCGATAACAGGCTGGTCCGAAACGTACCTTACGCCGTAGCCGCCGCCCAGATCGAGCTCGGAAGCTTCATAGCCTGTTTTTTCTTTTATATCGGCAATGAAGCGCAGCATAACTGCGGCTGCTCTCAAATATACGTCTGAATCGAATACCTGTGATCCAACGTGGCAGTGGAAGCCCCTGAGATCGACGTTTTTCGCCGAGAGGGCAAGACGCGTGATCTTTTCGGCCTGACCGGTCTCTATGGCGTTGCCGAACTTTGAATCCACCTTGCCGGTTGAAACAGCCTCATAAGTATGAGGATCTATACCGGGAGTTATCCTCAGAAGTATCTTCTGAACGATACCGCGTTTTTTAGCTTCTTCGCTTACGGCATAAAGCTCTTCCTCGTTGTCGACAGCGAAGTATCCGACCTTATTCTCCATTGCAAAGGATATATCGGCGTCGGTCTTGTTGTTTGAGTGGAAGCAGGCGTTTTCAAGAGGATATCCGGCCTTGATCGCTGTAAATATCTCTCCGGAAGAAACGACGTCTATGCCCATCCCCTCTTCTTTCATAATCTCATATATCCTCTTGAAGGAGGCTGCCTTTGAAGCGTAAAGAGCTTTTCCTTTATCTCCGAAGGCGGACTTCAGCGCTCTGAGATACGTGCGGCAGCGCTGCCTTACGCGGTCCTCGTCCATAAGATAAACGGGCGTACCGTACTCCTTAGCGAGAGACTCGGCGTCATGCCCGGCGAAAAGGAGACGTCCGTTTTCGTCGACCTTTATATTTTCGCATATAAGATCTTTTTCATACCGCATATTTTTCTCTTCCTTTCAAACTCAAAGCATATGCGCCCTGAGCTGGTCTCCCGAAAGGGGCGACAGATCGGCGGGAGCGATATCGAGCACCGTTTTGCAGCCGGTTTCCCCTCTCGCTCTCATCCTGAATATCGCTCTCGCAAACGCCACGAGAGCAGATGACGTGAACTGGGGGTTGGAATCGAGTTTAAGGCTGTATTCAATAACGTGGGAATTCTCTTTGGAAAGCCCCGTCTTGCCTGTGCGGATGACGCTGCCCCCGTGCGGGAGAGCTGAATGCTTTTCTTTCATCTCTTCGGCGGAGATAAAAGTAACGGTCGTGTCGTAATCCGAAAAATAGTTCGGCATTGTCTTTATTTCGTTTTCGATCCTCTGTTTGTCGGCGCCTTCCTCGGCCACAACAAAGCATTCGCGAGTGTGCTTCTGTCTTGTTGTAAGCTCGGGGCACAGCCCCTGTCTGACCGCATCGACAGCCTCGGGAACCGGGACCGTGTACTGGCGCGCGTCGATAACGCCGTCTATTCTTCTCACCGCGTCGGAATGTCCCTGGCTTACGCCCCTTCCCCAGAAGGTGTAGTCTTTGCCGTCGGGGAGAATGGATGATGCGTAGACACGTGCAATAGAGAACATACCGGGATCCCAGCCTGCGGAGATAAGAGCTATATTGCCGTTTTCAAGAGCGGCTTTATTCACGTTTTCAAAGTGTGAAGGTATCTTCGCGTGGGTATCGAAGCTGTCGACCACGTTGAAATGGGCGGCAAGATAAGGCGTCATTTTGGGAAGGTCCGTCGCGCTGCCGCCGCAGATAATAAGAACGTCTATTTTATCCTTAAAATCAAGTATGCTTTCGGCGCTGTAAACCGGAACTCCGGTGAGAGTTTTGACGCTTTCAGGATCCCTGCGGGTAAAAACCGCGGTAAGCTCTGCGTCGGGGTTCTGTGTGACGGCGCATTCAACTCCTCTTCCGAGGTTGCCATAGCCGTATATTGCGAGTTTCAATTATATCACTCCTTTATAAGATCGTTCATAGTATATAAGCCCGGAGCTTTGCCGCATAAAAACCTTGCGGCGGCAAGAGCGCCCTCGGCGAACAGTGCTCTTGAATGAGCCTCGTGCTTAAGCGTTACGGTCTGGTTCTGTGTGCCCACGATCACCTCGTGAATACCGGCGATATTTCCCATTCTCACGGCATGGATCCCGATTTCTTCGGCGGTCCTTTTATCGGCGCCTGCGCGGCCGAGCTTTTTCACGGCGTTCTTTCTAACCGTTTTAAGAGCCTCGAAAATGGCGAGAGCCGTACCGCTCGGTGCGTCTGTTTTTCGGTTGTGGTGGGTCTCAACGATTTCAATGTCGGCGTCCGGGAAGGTTTCGGCCGTCTTTTTGGCAAGCTCTATAAGCAGAGCTATGCCGAGGGAATAATTTGCGGCGAAAAACAGAGGGATCTCTTTTGACGCCTTTTCAATAAGAGCCTTCTGGCTCTCCGTCTGGCCGGTGGTGGCGAGCACGAGAGGCATCTTATTTCCCACCGCGAACCGGAGAAGCTCTTCTGTTAAAGAATAATGGGAAAAGTCGATTATCACGTCGGCGTCGGCATTGGCGTTTTCAAACGACTTAAAGCACTGTATGCTCTCGCTCCCGTCGGCGTTTATATCGACGCCCGCGACTATCTCGGCGCCGGAGCCCTCTTTTTCGCAGAGCCTGACTATTTCGCCCCCCATAAAGCCCTTCATTCCGCTGAGAAGTATCTTCATTTCAACATCCCCTTATTTTCATTATATGAGTCCGTGCGAGCGCATAAGCCCCAGAAGAACGTCTTCATGCTCTTTTTCCATCGGTGTGAGCGGCAGGCGAAGATAGTTTTCTCCGAAGCCCATGGCGGCGGTCGCGGCTTTTACGGGAATGGGGTTTACTTCGCAGAACAGGGCGTTTATTAGCTCAAGGTATTTAAGCTGCATAGCGGCCGATTCCTTTACTTTTCCCTCAAAATAGAGCTTGCACATCAGCGACGTCTCTTTAGGCATTATATTTGAAAGCACGGATATAACGCCCTTTCCGCCGAGCGAAAGAATGGGGACTATCTGGTCGTCGTTTCCGGAATATATATCAATTTTGTCGCCGCAAAGAGCTGCGATCTCGGCTATCTGCGAAATGTTGCCGCTCGCCTCTTTAACGGCGGTGATCCTTGGATGGTCGGCGAGCGCGGCCACCGTTTTCGGCATAAGGTTGCAGCCGGTGCGGCTCGGGACGTTATAAAGGAAGCAGGGCTTTGTTGAAACGTCCGCAA
>JAFSWN010000073.1 GCA_017450185.1 Clostridia bacterium
CATCGCCGCCCAGAGCCGCAAGGACGGTGGGCATCATATCCCAGTTCGACCACTTCCTGTTTTTTGTGATCCTCTTGTCCGGCCTGCCGACTGAGGGAGAAGCGTTCAGTATGCAGTTATACTGCGTGCGGTGGGCGTTTTCGGGGATATTTCGCTGCGCGATGAACTCAGTGTCCATAGTGAGGTGGTCGCCGATGAGAACTATAGTGGTATTCTCATAGAACGGCTGCTTTTTTATCCATTCAATAAACGCGGCAACGTCCCTGTCGCTGTTCCAAAGAGCGTTCGCATAGTCCTCTTTATAGGGTTTTTTCTTTCCGGGAGAGATATAGCCTCCGGGGCGGTGGGTATCCGCCGTTTCCATAACGAAATTGAAGGGCTTGCCGGCGCTGCCGAGCCTTGTCAGCTCGTCTTTGGCGAACTTATAGAGCTTGTCGTCCTCAAAGCCCCACCACACCTTGTAGCCGCTCGGAACAAGTCCGTTTTTGAGGGCGTATTTGTAGTCCATTATTTTCCAGTTGCCGTGATTCTCAAACAGATATTTAAGTCCCCCGAAGCTGGCGCTCGCCCCTATCATAACGGTCTCGTTATAGCCCTGCTTTTCAAGCATTTCCCCGAGAGTGTACGCGCCGGGAAGGAAGCGCCCGTCCGCGCCGTAGGAATTGGCAAGCCCCGGAGCCTTCATGGGAAGGCCTGTCAACTGGTTGACCATGGATGCTATGGACCACTGCGTCCCCACGCTCGCGTCGGGACCTCCGAAGTAAAGGTCGGTATCGGAGAAAACAACGCCCTTCATGCCGTATTCGGTCAGGTTCGGTATAAGGTTCTCGGTTAACTGCCCTCCCTCGTTTACCGACATAAAGGTGTTTTCCATAGACTCGAGATAAATATGAATAAGGTTGCGCTTTTTTGCGGGCCATTTAACGTTCGCCGTCGCGGGATCAACATAGTTTTCATCGATGATAGAAGAACGCAGGACGTATGAATCGAAAACCTCCTCAAGATGGAACTGATAGATTCCAAAGGTCACGCCCTGAAACAGCCCCACAACCGCCATAGCGAGGCAGATAATGCGTTTGGGCAGCTCGCCGAATATTTTTATATGCTTTCCCCTTCGGTTATAAAACACCGAAAACGGCTCGAAAAGAAATAAACCGAAAAGGGACGAATAGAGAAGCGTCTTAAAAACGGGGCCCTCGAAGCCGGACGTGTATACGCTTGATTCCGTACCTTCGGTGGGAGAAGTGAGGTTGATGATAAGCTGGTCGCCCGTCACGTTGCCGAAGGTATCGCGCCCCCACATAGTTCCCGTATAGGCCGCCGCTCCGAGAATAAAAATAACAAGAATAATTATTTTAACGGCAATAACGGTTTTTTTCCGCTTTGACGGCGCCGCTCCCTCAAAGGTCACGGTTCGGTTCAGAACGGCTATCGAAAGCTCAAACAAAAAGCCGATCGCAAGCGCGGCTGCGAAAAACTTAAGAAAATCTCCCGCCTTACAGCCGTCCGTCACAAGGAAA
>JAFSWN010000074.1 GCA_017450185.1 Clostridia bacterium
ATTCTGCGGACGGTCCGCCGACATCCGCCGAAAAATCAAATAACAGCAATTGGTTGGTCTTTTGGCGCACGCCGCCGGGGCATACGCCGCTGCCGCGCCGCATACCCGCGTCGACGCACGCAGACGGCAAGGGTCTGCCGTGCTACAGATTTCACATCCGCCGCTTTGTTCTGAAGACCAACTTTGCAGTCCCCTGTCAACCAAATTATAAAGGTATTTTTTATGAAGTGACGTATCGCAATTAGTTTTTATCAATTTCCTCTTTACCTTCGCGTTTATCTGTGATATAATAAAACAAATGTTCTGTTTTTCGGAGGCTTATCTTGGATCATTTTGAGCTTGTTTCAAAATTCAGCCCCACGGGCGACCAGCCCGAGGCGATAGACGCGCTTGTTGAGGGCGTGAACAGGGGATATAACGAGCAGGTGCTTTTGGGCGTTACCGGCTCAGGCAAGACGTTCACGATGGCGAACGTGATAGCCCGCCTGAACCGTCCCACGCTCGTTCTGGCGCACAACAAGACGCTCGCCGCGCAGCTCTGCAGCGAGTTCAGGGAGTTTTTCCCGAACAACGCGGTGGAGTATTTTGTATCATACTACGACTACTACCAGCCGGAGGCCTATATAGCGTCGACCGACACCTATATTGAAAAAGACAGCTCGATAAACGACGAAATAGACCGCCTTCGCCACTCCGCCACCTCGGCGCTTTCCGAGAGGCGCGACGTTATAATCGTTGCTTCCGTTTCGTGCATCTATTCGCTCGGATCGCCCATAGACTACCGCAAAATGGTCATTTCGGTGCGCAAGGGAGCTGAGATGGAGCGCGACAGCCTGCTCAAAAGGCTTGTTGAGATACAGTATGAGAGAAACGATATCGATTTTTCACGAAACAAGTTCCGCGTGAAGGGAGACGTCGTTGATATCTTTCCGGTGTATTCGGGCGACAACGCGATACGCATTGAGTTTTTCGGCGACGAGGTGGACAGGATATGCGAATTCAACCCCACCACGGGCGAAATAAAAAACACCGTTTCGCACGTGGCTGTTTATCCCGCCTCGCACTACGTTATAAGCTCCGATAAAATGGAAAGGGCCGTCAGCGAGATCCTTGCCGAAATGGAAACAAGGGAAGCGTGGTTCAAGGAAAACGGCAAGCTCATTGAAGCGCAGCGCATCCGCCAGCGCACGGAATATGACGTTGAAATGCTGCTTGAAACGGGCTTTTGCAAGGGGATAGAGAACTATTCGCGAATAATGTCGGACCGCGCTCCGGGCAGCGCGCCTTTTACGCTGCTCGACTTCTTCCCGGACGACTACCTGCTTTTTGTTGACGAAAGCCACGTCACTCTGCCACAGGTGCGCGGTATGTACGGCGGCGACCGCTCGCGAAAGGAGGCGCTTGTGGAGTTCGGCTTCAGGCTTCCGTCTGCGTTTGACAACAGGCCGCTCACGTTCGACGAGTTTTATGAGCGCACACGGCAGAAGATATTTGTCAGCGCCACTCCCGGCGATTTTGAAAAGAGCAGGGCAGCCGCCTTTGCCGAGCAGATAATAAGGCCAACGGGGCTTCTGGACCCGGAGGTGGAAGTGCGCCCGGTGGAGGGACAGATAGACGACCTTATCTCCGAAATAAACGTGCGCGTGGAGCAAAAATCAAGGGTGCTTATAACCACGCTCACAAAGAACATGGCTGAAAATCTCACCGCCTATTTAAGGGATTTCGGCATAAAGGTGCGCTATATGCACCACGATATCGACACGATGGAGCGAATGGAGATAATAAGGGACCTTCGCCTCGGCGAATTCGACGCGCTTGTGGGAATAAACCTTTTAAGAGAGGGGCTCGACCTGCCCGAGGTGTCGCTCGTCGTTATACTTGACGCCGACAAAGAGGGCTTCCTTCGCAGCGAGACCTCGCTCATTCAAACCATAGGCAGAGCCGCCAGAAACGCGAACGGCAAGGTTATCATGTATGCCGACGTGGTGACGCCCTCAATGGAAAGGGCGATCAGGGAGACCTACCGCCGCCGTGAAAAGCAGCAGGCTTATAACGAGGCGAACGGCATCGTGCCGAAAACCATAATAAAGGACGTAAGGGACATAATAGAGATATCGGGTACGCACAAAGCCGCGCGTATCGACGGAAGAAAGCTCACAAAGAAGGAAAAAGAAGACCTTATCGAGCGCCTTACAAAAGAGATGAAGGCCGCGGCGAAGATACTCGATTTTGAGAACGCGGCGTATATAAGGGATAAGATAAGGAAGCTTAAAGAATAATTCGTAATGCGTAATTCGTAATTCGTAATTAAGAGTATTGCGCGTTGCGTTTTGCGATTCAGAGTTCAGAGTTAAGATTTAAGAGATTAGAATATAATTAATCAAAAAAGCTTTGCGATAAATAATGTTTCCGAATTAAAAAAACAAAAATCTGAACTCTAAACTCTCGATAATTACGCATTACGCATTACGAATTCCGAATTTCATCTAATTTTTTTTCAGATCGGAGAACATTTCATTGGGAAGTAAAGAAATAAAAATAATCGGCGCGAAGGAGCACAACCTCAAAAACGTTGACCTCACTATCCCGCGCGATAAAATGATAGTTTTCACCGGGCTTTCGGGCTCCGGCAAATCCACTTTGGCGTTCGACACCATATACGCCGAGGGCCAGCGGCGCTACGTTGAGTCGCTTTCGTCCTACGCGCGCCAGTTTTTAGGGCAGATGGAAAAGCCCAACGTCGAGATGATCGAGGGGCTTTCCCCAGCCATATCCATCGACCAGAAGACCACCTCGAAAAACCCGCGTTCAACGGTTGGCACCGTAACCGAGATATACGACTACCTGCGCGTGTTGTTCGCCCGCGTGGGGGTGCCTCACTGCCCGATTTGCGGCAAGGAGATAAGAGGGCAGTCGGTGGACCAGATGACCGACAGAATAACCTCGCTCCCGGAGGGGACAAAATTCATGATTATGGCGCCGGTGGTGCGCGAGCGCAAGGGCGAGCACGTAAAGGTGCTTGAAAACGCCGTAAAATCGGGCTTTGTGAGGGCGCGGATCGACGGCGAGATGAGGGACCTCGGCGAAAAAACAGACCTTAAAAAGACCAATAAGCACACAATAGAAATAGTCGTCGACCGCCTTGTGATGAAGGAAGGCATAGCTTCGCGCGTGTCCGATTCGCTTGAAACGGCGCTTTCTCTGGGCGACGGCATAGTGAACGTTGTGCTGACCGACGGAACGGAGATGCTCTTTTCGCAGAAATTCGCCTGCCCGGACCATGACGTCAGCTTCGGCGAGTTATCCCCGCGCATGTTTTCGTTCAACAACCCGTTCGGCGCCTGCCCCAGGTGCACGGGCCTCGGCATTTATAAAAAGGTGGCTCCCGAGCTCATCCTGCCCGATAAAAAACTGAGCATAAACCAGGGGGCGGTCCACGGCTGCGGCTGGTCGAACGAAAAATACGGCAGCATCTCAAGGATGTACCTTCAGGGCGTGGCCGACAAATACGGCTTTACGCTCGACACGCCCGTGCGCGATATTCCGGAAGAGGGCATAAACGCGATACTCTACGGCACCGGCGGCGAAAAGCTCAAGCTCAGGCGCAAGCTACCCACGGGAGAGACAAAATATGAAGCCCCCTTCGAGGGCATTGTGAACAACCTCGAGCGCCGCTACAGAGAGTCGAGCTCCGACTGGGCGCGGTGGGAAATTGAGCTCTATATGACCGACCACACCTGCCCCGAATGCAATGGCGCGAGGCTCAAAAAAGAGCTGCTTGCCGTTACGGTGGGAGGCAAAAGCATATATGACTTCACAAGGATGTCCATCTCTGATGAAATAGATTTTCTCGATTCCCTTAAGCTCTCCGAGCGCGACGAGTTCATCGCCCACGGCATCATAAAAGAAATAAGGGCGCGTCTCGGCTTCCTTTTGAGCGTGGGGCTCGATTACCTCACCCTTTCGCGCTCCTCGGGCACGCTTTCGGGCGGCGAGAGCCAGCGCATAAGGCTCGCGACTCAGATAGGCAGCGCGCTCACCGGCGTTTTGTACGTCCTCGACGAGCCGAGCATTGGCCTTCACCAGCGCGACAACGACAAGCTTATTAAAACACTTAAAAACCTCAGGGATATCGGCAACACCCTCATAGTGGTTGAGCACGACGAGGACACTATGCGCGCCGCCGACTTTGTTGTGGACATCGGCCCCGGCGCGGGAGTTCACGGCGGCGAGATAGTCGCCGCGGGAACTCTTGAGGATATCAAAAAATGCCACCGCTCCATAACCGGGCAGTACCTGACGGGTAAAAGGAAGATAGAGGTCCCCGCCTCCCGACGCGCCGGGAACGGCAAAACGCTCAGGGTTTTTTCGGCGGCTGAAAACAACCTCAAAAACATAGACGTCAGCTTCCCGCTCGGCAGATTCATCTGCGTCACCGGCGTTTCGGGCTCCGGCAAATCGTCGCTTGTGAACGAGATCGTATATAAGCACCTCGCGAACGAGCTCAACGGAGCAAAAAAGATACCCGGCAAAAACGGCGGCTTCGAGGGTGTGGACGCTCTTGACAAGGTGATAGACATCGACCAGTCGCCCATCGGGCGTTCCCCGCGCTCGAATCCCGCCACCTACACCGGCGTTTTCACCGATATAAGAAAGCTTTTCTCCGAAACCTCCGACGCGAAGGTCAAGGGCTATTCGCAGGGGCGCTTCTCTTTTAACGTTTCGGGCGGCAGATGCGAGGCCTGCCAGGGCGACGGCATAGTTAAAATCGAGATGCACTTCCTCGCGGACGTGTATGTCCCGTGCGAGGTGTGCCGCGGCTCGCGCTACAACCGCGAAACCCTCGAAGTGAAATATAAGGGCAAAAACATCAGCGACGTGCTGAACATGACCGTTGAGGAGGGGCTTAAGTTCTTTGAGAACATCCCTGCGATAAGGCGCAAGCTTCAAACCCTTTTCGACGTGGGACTGGGCTACATTCAGATAGGCCAGCCCTCCACCCAGCTCTCCGGCGGCGAAGCGCAGAGGGTCAAGCTCGCGACCGAGCTTTCGCGCAAGGCGAGCGGAAAAACGCTCTATATCCTCGACGAGCCCACCACAGGCCTTCACACCTACGACGTCCACAAGCTTATAGACGTGCTCAACACCCTCGTTGATGGCGGCAACACCGTGTTGGTTATAGAACACAACCTCGACGTTATCAAGTGCGCCGACTATATTATCGACCTAGGCCCCGAGGGCGGCGACAGGGGAAGAGAGATCGTGGCTGCCGGCACGCCGGAAGAGGTCGCAATGAACCCCGGAAGCTATACGGGGCAGTATCTGAAGAAGATGCTACCTGACTTGAATGAAAAAAGATAAAAGATAAAAGAAAGATGAACGAAGCTGCGCTTGGCATTTTATTTATTGTGGATTGAGGATTGTGGATTCAGGATTGGAGGAAAACGCTGCGCGTTTTGATTATATTATTACTAAATCAAATTTCCGTAGCGCGGCACACCGTGCCGCATGGGATCTGCCGATAGATGAA
>JAFSWN010000075.1 GCA_017450185.1 Clostridia bacterium
GATACATTCTACCATATCCTGCCCATAAATGCACTGTCTACTTTCCGGGTTTTTCAACTTCATCCTTTGTTCGTTTTTCGGGGACGTCGTCGGAATCCACTCAAATCGACCTGTCCATTTTTATGGGTACAGTTTACTTTCATCTTTCATCTTTCATCTTTGATCTTTGATCTTTTATAAGACCATCGCTCATTCGTTTTTTGCAGACCTTTACAGATACATCTCCATCTCCTTCACCCTCTCCTCCCACGCGGCGACGGCGGCCTCTCTGTGCGCGGCTTTGTCTTCACAGCCCGCGAGGCGCATCAGATATTCGGTGAAGAGCGGATTGAGCGGGAGGATGGGGCCTATTATCGAGGTGCAGATGAGATTATTGAGCCTCACGCCCTCGAGGGAGGAGCTTTCGTTGAGGCCCATGCCCTTTATGACGTTCAGGAACGCGTTTTTTTCGTTGTTGCCGTACCAGCGCGAAAACTGCGAGCGGAAGCCCGAAATAAGACCGGCCTTTTCTTTATCCTCTCCGGCGAGAGAGCCGAGGTTTTTGCCGTTGTATCTGTTGAAAAGGTCCGTCTTTACCGTCAGGTCGAAAATGCCGAGGCCCTCGGTTTCCTTCTCTTCGGTCACATAGCTTATCTTTGAAAAAAGCGTTTCCCCCGCGTTTCCGGTGAAGAGCATAACGGTCCCCTTTTGGGCAAGCTCCAAAAGCCTCTCTTTATAGGGACGGAGCTTTTCGATTATCCTGCGCTGGAAATCCTCGGTCATGGCGCCCATATAAATAAAATCGGGGTCGTTTTCGGCAAAATACGGCGTATCGAGAAACGAAGTTTCAACAAAACGCGCGTTTGGGGCGCTTTGCCTGAGATAGGTCATATTCTGATGGTCGCCGCAAAGGTTCGCGACCTCGCCGAACAATACTTCAACCGTCATTTCGAGCACCTTCCTTTCAGAGCCTTTTCCTCCCTGTAGGCTTCATCCATAAGATAGTTGTCGTAGAGGATATATATATCGCCGTACTTATCAAGGTCAATGAGCTCGGAGCTGTTTTTGAGCTCGGGGACAAAAACGGTCTTTTCGGGGCTTATGCCGGTCATTTCACATCTCAGGCGCTGGTCGAGGCACCTTTTTCCGGCGAAGATCATCTTTCCTATTGAGGGGTCCTTCAGCGGTTCATAGTCCAGATCGTAGAGCCAGCAGGTGTTTTCGACGTTGTTGATGTTGTCGGCCTTGTCGTCTATGAAAAGAAGCAGGCATTTGTTTTCGCCGGGCGTTTTTGAAACGTAGGAAAAAACGCGGCTGACGGCAACGGGATTCTGCCCCTTGGCGAGGATCATGGTAAGCTCGGCTTTATCGCCGAGCTTTTCCTTTATAAATCTGGTTTTTACTATCTCTCCGCTGTTGAACGCGGCGGAAATGTCGTCGTACTTAAGGCCAATGGTTTCGAGCAGAGCTATGCAGCCGCAGAAATTATACACGTTTACGATATTGTCGTTCACGAGCTTGAACTGCTCGCTTCCCTTTTCGGAGGTAACGGTGAACGTTTCGTTTTCGCGGTCTATGTCGGTAACGCAGAAATCTCTCTCGGGCGAGGCAAAGCCGCACTGTGAGCAGCGCACGCGGCCGATGTGCGAATAGCGGATATATTCCTTTTCAAGCAGGCCTCCGCAGTGGGGGCAGTAGACTATATCCTTCGCCTTCACGCCCTCTTCGCGCTCGGGCCTTTCGGCGTCCACTCCGAAATATATCCTGTTTTTGCACTGAGGGGCTATGCCGCAGGAGATTATATCGTCGGCGTTGAGTATCAGCGCGGCGCTCTCGGGTATTGCCTTTGTGAGGATAAAGCTGATGAACTGCGTGTGGGCGTTGCGCTTTATGGAATCGCGCATGACGTTGTTGCACACGATATAGTCGGGGCTTATATAGGGGTACACCTTGAGCGACGAGCGCTCATCCACCTCAATAACGGCGGCGCGGTTCTTATGCCTGCCGGACAACGTGGAATTGAGGAGCATTGCCGCCGCCACGCCCGCCTGTACGTTTGAGCCGAAGGAATTGTTGGTCACGGTGTAGCCCGCCGAACGCAGAGCCGACGTTATGAAATTTGAGGTGGTCGTTTTGCCGTTGGTGCCGGTGACGCAGATGAGGAGCTCGGGCTTTTTGAGGTATTTCATAAAATCCGGCGCGATTTTCAGCGCTATCACGCCCGGCATATAGCTCGCGTTCCTGCCAAGCATGCGCAGGCCGAAAGCCGCGATTTTAGCGACTGTCATCGCAAAGTAAAAACGTAATTTTTTCATGGAATATTACCTTTGTTTTATTTTGGTTCGGGATCGTTCGTCAGTTCAAGGATATAATCGGAAGATACGTGATAGAATTTGCATAATGTCTTCAGATGGCGCACGGGAAGCTCTCTCTTCCCGCTTTCATACAACTGATACTGCTGTATTGAAATTCCGAGAACGTAAGCGATATTTTTTTGTTTCAGATCTCTGTCTTCACGAATGTCCCGCAATCTCTTCAACATATACATCCCTTCCTCAAATTAAAGTAACACAATTTTCATTCAAACGCTTGATTTTCATTCAATTGGATGATATATTATCAATAATCATTCAAACGAATGAAAGGCAAGGAAGAGAGGTATTATGGAAACAATCAAAAGAACTCGATTTTATTTTGCGATGGCAGCAGGGAAAGCGGTCGCTTTACTGTTACGCGCCCTTGGCAGAAGGGCAACGCATCTGCCCGGCGCCGTTGCGCTGAAGATATGCGGAGAACTGTTTTCATTCCTTCATAAGCCAGAGATCCTTATTTGCGTTACAGGCACCAACGGTAAGACCACAACGGCGAATCTGATAACGTCTATGCTACGCGGCGCGGGACTCGGCGTTACGAACAACTCAACGGGGTCAAACACAGCGGGAGGGATTGCGTCCGCGCTGCTTGAAAACAGCACTCTTACAGGAAAACATAAAAATAAATACGCGGTGATCGAAGTTGATGAACGCTCTTCGCTGAAGTTTTATCCCTTTATGTCGCCGGATCATCTGTTGTGCACCAATATTATGCCCGACAGCATCCTGCGGAATGCGCACCCAGAGTTTATTTCTTATATAATCAACTCCTCCGTGCATGAAAAAACGAAGGTGTTTCTGAACGCGGACGACATTATCTGCGCGAATCTTGTTCCGCAGTGCGGCAACAGGACGTATTTCGGCGTATCTGCCGACGCGCCTTCCTCCTGCGGCAGCACAACCGTAAAGAACATGGTATACTGTCCGAAATGCGGCGCTCCCATGGCTGCGGAATATCTGCGCTTCGAGCATATCGGGCGCGTCCGCTGCACATCATGCGAATTCGGTTCACCCGAGCCTGATTTCTGCGTTACCGATATAAATAAACAAAAAGGCTGCTTTACAGTGGAAAGCGGGGGCGAACGCCATATAATGCCCATAGTGAACGACAACATTGTAAACATCTATAATTCCTGCGCGGCGATTTCGCTTCTTGCATCGCTCGGCTTTTCTTTTGAGAATATAGGCGGGATGCTCGGAAAATCGCATATCGTGAAGGACAGATACGAGCAGATAACGGCAGGCGACCTTCGTGTTACGATGATTTTGGCGAAGGGCTTAAATGCGGTGGCAGTAGGCAGCGTATTCCGTTACATTGCGTCCCTGCCCGGAGACAAAAAATGCCTTCTGCTGCTTATTGACGACCGGGAATATAACGAGCGTGATTCCGAGATCACCTGCTGGCTGTACGATTTGGACTACACGCCGCTGGACAACCCCGGGATATCAAAGGCGATCTTTGCGGGCAAACGCTGTCTTGACCATCAGCTCCGAGTTGCCATGAGCGGCCTTGACCGGAGCAAATTCATCTATACCGCAAAGGTGGACTGCAGCTCAGACCTCATAGATATTTCGCAGTATAAAGACGTTTACGTGCTGTACAGCGCCTATTTTATTGACGAGGCCATGCGTGAAAAAGAACGCCTGAAACGGAGAGGAGAAAAGGTGATATGAAAATTGAAGCATTGTTCGGCGAGGTCTGCGGAATGAACGGCGATGTCTGGAACGCCGAATATTTACACAGATCTGTACCCTCCGCCGAGATGTACGCGACTTTGCTCACAGAAACGCCGTATTTCGCCTCCGGAGTTCCTGACATCATCTGTATAGGCTCCATGACGGAAAGCACGCAGAAAAAGGTCATAGAAAAGCTGCGTCCCCTTGCAAGCCGCTTAAAAGAGCTGATAGACGGCGGCACGATAATTCTTGCTACGGGCAACGCTGGGGACATTTTTTCGCGGAGCATCGTGAACATAACCGACGGAACGGTGACCAAGGGGTTAGGGATCCTTGCAAACGAGGTCCGTGTGGATATGCTCGGCCGTTTTCACGGGAAGACGCTCGGCAGCTTTCGGGGTATGGAGATCGTAGGCTTTCAGTGCCGCTTCGGTTTTTGGCACGGCATAAGCGGGCATACGCCGTTTCTGCAAATTGAGCGCGGAATGGGCGACTGCGCCGGATGCAAAACGGAGGGTTATGTGATCAATAATTTTTTCTGCACATCCCTTTTGGGGCCGATTCTGCCGCTCAACCCGAAGTTTACGGAATACCTTATAAGCTGCGCCGGAGAAAAAGGCAGCGCCGCCTACAGGGACGAAGCAATGGCATCCTATCAACGGCGTCTTGCGGAATTCACAGATCCGCGCGTCCGTTTTGAGTAAACAGCGATGAAAAAAATGAGGCTGTCCCATGTGAGACAGCCTCAAATCTTGATCGCCGGCGTTTGCCGGCCTTTTTATTTTACCGATGAAAGGATCACTTTATCAGCGAATCGGGTAGCCTGCTCCCGCAGTATTCGCAGGTGCCGTCGTCCCTGGGATAAGCCGTGGCGCCGCAGTTGGGGCACCTGACGGGATAGCTCGCCTTTTTCGGCTTCTGGGAAGAACCGGCGTAGCTGCCGCTTGAAGAGGAGCCTGAGGTGTTCACCTGCTGATAGCTTACCGGCCCCTGCGACGAGGTCCCCGACCCGGAATTTGACGACTTTACGTTTTTCTTGACGTATCTGATAAGAAGGAAAACAAAAACCGCAATTCCGATAATGAGTATGCCGCCCACAGCGAGAGAGGCCTTATCGTCGCTTGTCTGAAGGGTGCCGCTGTCGTTGTTATAAAGCTCGTCCCAGTTCGTGCCGCTGTAGCTCGTCTCGGTATAGGTCATTATGCTGTCGGCGGAAGAATACAAGGCTTTTTTCATAACCTCGCCAACGTTTTCGCTCTCGGCGGCAAAGCTGTCGATCTCATTGAGTATCGTTTCGCACGCCTCGTCGTCGGTCACGCTGTAGGCGTCGTTGCCTATAATGTACCACGTTGTGTAATCATAGTCGCTGAAAAGCATCAGAATGATTATATGCCCCTCGTCCTCGGGGAACAGGGAAACGTATTTATCGTAGAGATAGGCGTCGACCGTGTCGTAATCGGGTTCGATTTCGCCGTCTATGCCGTCGAGAAGAATGAAATACGGCTGTACGCCCGACTTTTCATAAAAATAGTTTATTCCGCTTTGCACCTTCGCTTCATCCGCGGCGTCGAGAACGTCGGTAAGCTCTGTTTCAACACAGTCCTCAAGGGGATTGCAAAGCGAAGACGAAAGCTTTTCGCGTTCGACCTCCACGGTAACGACCTCGCCGCCGAGATCGACGTACTCCTGAACGCTTTGGCCCGGCGAAGAGCTGAAGCCTGTTCTTAAAACCCCAAAAACGACGAATATGAGCGCGAACACTATCACGGCGGGAATAAGAATAACGCCGGCGAGCCCCGAAAGGCACCCGCTGTTTCCCGTCCCTCTTCTTCTGCCGTAGTTCATCCCCATTCCGGGAATAAAGCCTCCGCCTGACGAGCGGTTTACCCCGCCCGCGCGAAAACCGCCGGACGAACTGTTGTGTCCCGAGCCGAAGCTCCCGCTGTGGCCGCCTCCCGAGAAGCCGCCTGAATGGCCGCCTCCCCCGAAGCCTCCGCCGTGGCCGCCGCCTGCCGATCCGGGCATAATAACGTCTCCCTTCAATTTTTAATATCGTATATATATATTAGCACAACCGTTTATTTTTGTAAATATTTATGAAAAAAACGTAAAAAGTTAAGTTAAACGGTTCCTTTTTATGTGTTATTGATAAACTTTCGTAAGAATTTTTAATTTTTCTATTGATTTTTTACAAAA
>JAFSWN010000076.1 GCA_017450185.1 Clostridia bacterium
AAAAGAAAGAGGTTTTGGCAAGCTTTATCGAGCGCGTCGACGTCTATCCGGAGCCCAAAGAAAACGGGCAGATCCTTAAGAGCATCACCTTCCGTATCCCCATCGTATTTGATGGGGATACCGGAAATCAGGTCAGCATTTCTTTTCCGAACGAAAATGTTACGGTTGACACCGTATAAGCCTTGCATGACTTTATTGTTGAAAGAGTCTGCAATCAGTTTTGTAGCGTAGGGATAAAACGAGGAAAAGAACAATAGTACAATAGCGCTCCACACTGTTTTCTGATTGATGAAACTGTATACGCAGACTGCGCTTACGATATCCATGAGGCTCTTTTGAAGCTTATAAAGCAGATATGATCTTATGGCGGCACATTATGATCCATAAATACTTTATTATTGAAGATAATAACTTCAGGGCGCCCTTTGGGACGTCCTTTTTTTTGAAAAAACGCGTAAGACGGTTCCTGTGTTTCAGCCTGTCCGCGTCTTTATTATTTTTTATCAGAAGGATTGCCATGGCAATGTAATTTGTGTATAATCGTATTATAAAACGAAAGGACCCGGAAATCATGAAGACGACCCCTGAAATAAAGGCGCGGGCAGAAGCGCTCGCCGCAAAAATGACAACGCAGGAAAAGCTCAATATTATAGTTGAGACGAGCGAAGCCATAGAACGCCTCGGTGTGCCGAAATACTATCACGGCAACGAAGCGCTTCATGGCGTTGTGCGCCCCGGACGCTTTACCGTTTTTCCTCAGGCCATCGCTCTCGGCGCGATGTTTGACGACGTTCTTCTTGAACGGGTTGCGGACGCTATCTCTACCGAGTCCCGTGCAGCCTATTTCGACGGCCCCGTGGATGCGACAGACCTCATGGATCGCGGCGGACGCTATACGGGCCTTCTGGCCTTCTGGTCGCCCGATCTGAATATCGCCCGCGATCCGCGTTGGGGACGCACCGCCGAGACATACGGTGAGGATCCTTTTCTTGCGGGCAAAAACGGCGCGGCCTTCGTGCGCGGACTTCAGGGCAGCGACCCCAAATTCTTAAAGGCGATCGCCACGCCCAAGCACTTTGCCGCAAACAACGAGGAGCACAACCGTTTTTCGTGCAACGCCGTGATGAGCGAAAAGACTCTGCGCGAATATCACCTTGAGCCCTTCCGCATGGCGGTGGTTGAAGGCGGCTGCGAGGCCGTTATGGGAGCCTACAACGCCATAAACGGCGTTCCCTGCCATGCCAGCCGCCGTCTGCTCACCGAAATACTTCGTGAAGAGTGGGGCTTTGACGGGTATGTTGTTTCCGATTGCGGAGCTGTCGGTAATATATATGAAGACCATCACTTCGTCCCCACGCCTGCTGACGCCGCCGCTGCCGCGCTTAACGCCGGCGTTGACCTTGAATGCGACGGTTATCAGGACCTTCAGAACACCTACACCGCTTTTCTCGGCGCATGCCTTGCCGACGGCAGGATAAAGGAGGAGCGCCTGAACGAGGCAGTTGTGAGAGTTCTCTCAGCCAGAATAAAGGCAGGTCAGTTCGACGATCCCGAAACCATCCCGTGGCACGGCCTCAAAAAGGACGTCATCGGGTGCGAAGCGCACAAAAACCTCGCGCGCGAAGCAGCGGCGAAGGCCGCCGTCCTTTTGAAAAACAACGGTATTCTCCCCCTTCGTGAAGGAATGAAGGTCGCTGTGATGGGCAACAACGCGTCCTGCGTTCAGTTCGGAGACTACAGCGGACGGCCCGTAAACGATCCCGTTACTCCATTTGACGGTATAAAAGCCGTTGCAGGGGAGGACGCTATCCTCGTCCCCTGGGAGTGGGAGGCCGATACCGACGCCTTCGAGGCCGTTCCGGCGTCCGCGCTCTCCTTTGAGGGCGACCCCGGTGTACTGGGAAGCTACTACGGAAACGACTGCTTCGGCGGACTTCCCGATAAGCGCCGGGATGAAACCATAGATTTCGCGTGGGAGGAGCGCCTGCCCGACCCGATAATCAGAACTCCGAACTTTTCGGTGATATGGAGAGGCGAGATAACCGCTCCCGCAGACGGGGACTACTTCTTTTCGGTGCGGCATTCCGGAAGCGCGAAATGCTGCCCGCCGGAGCTGAGTATTGATTCTCAGACTATCGCCCCGAACGACGCTGTCCAAATGAAGGCGGGAGAAAAGGTACCGTTCCTTCTGCGCTACGTCAAAAACCAATCCGATCCGCGCGTGGCCCTGTTGTGGAAAACGCCCAAGCGCATATCAAACGAACTCTTTGCCAGTGAAACGGCGGCGGCGAAGGCAGCCGACGCAGTGGTGGCGGTGGTGGGCCTCGGCACTCAGTACGAGCGTGAGGGCAAGGACCAGACCGACCTCTCTCTTCCCGAGGAGCAGCTCGCGCTTCTGAAGGCGGTGAAGGAGGCAAACGAAAACCTCATCGTCGTCCTTGAAAACGGCAGCGCGCTGTCAATTCCGTGGGAAGCTCAGAATGCCGCCGCTATTCTCGAGCTGTGGTATCCCGGCGAACAGGGCGGCGCGGCTCTTGCCGATCTGCTTTATGGCAAGGTCTCACCCTCAGGCAGGCTGCCTCTCTCTTTTCCCGTATCCACCGATGACCTGCCGCCCTTTGACGACTACGAGATGACAAACGGGCGCACCTATATGTATTCCAAAACAGCGCCTCTCTATCCCTTCGGCTTCGGCCTTTCGTATACAAGCTTTCGCTATTCAGATCTCCGTAAGGTTCCGCAGGGAGCCGAGGCCACGGTAACTAACACCGGAGAATGCGAAGCGGACGAGGTGGCGCAGCTCTATATCGATTCAGCCGGCATTCCGGATCAGCCACGCCTCAGGCTCAAGAGCTTCAGACGCATCCATCTATTGCCGGGCGAGTCTGCAAAAGTTTTCTTCCCGCTTTCGGACGAGAGTTTTTCACTTTTCGGCATCGACGGCGTGCGGCGTGTTTTCCCCGGGACCTATACCGTATTCATTGGCGGCGGCCAGCCGTCCGAAACCAACTATGGACTGTTATTTAACTTCGGAGACGCGGAGTCCCCGGAATGCAACGAGGAGGTATGAGCATGCTTTTATTCGGAAATCTGTGGGGCAGGATAACCGCCTTTTTTACTGCCGCTTTCGCGTTTCTTGCAAACCTGTTCGCCGGAGGGTGCTTGAGCGTCGGCCATTCTTTTAAGAACGAATACGAAATACCCGAAAATACGGTGCCTTACACGCAGATAGACACTTCTCCGAAAACCGACTGGACGGCAAAATACATATGGGATGCTTCGGACGGCACCGAGGAAAACGTTTGGATGTGCTTCCGTAAAACTGTGGAGCTGTCCGACGCGCCGGAGGAGCTTACCGCGTTCATATCCGCCGATTCGCGGTACTGGCTGTATATAAACGGTGAAAACGTTGTTTTTGAAGGCGGAGTCAAACGCGGGCCGTCTGTAGAGGACGGGTATTACGACAGCGTCCCGATAGGCTCTTACTTAAAGCCCGGCAAAAACATAATTGCGGTGCTTGTCTGGTACTGGGGCAAGGATACGAGCTATTCCAATACCGACAGCGGCAGGGGAGGCTTTCTTTTTGAAGCAGGAAGCATCCTTTCAAACAGCGGCTGGAAGGTGAAACGTCACCCCTCCTACGGGAACGACGACGGCGGCACACAGCCAAACTACAGGCTGCCGGAATCCAATATATATTACGACGCTTCAAAGGAGCCCGGAAACTGGCTTTCGCCCGATTTTGACGACAGCCTTTGGGAAAACGCCACCGAAAACGGCACGGGAGGCTGCGCGCCGTGGGGCAGGCTCTATCCGCGTGCGATCCCTCTTCTCAAAGATTACGGCCTGAAAGACTACGAGAATTCGGGAGAATACAAAAACCGCACGTTTGCGTTCAAAAAGAGCATAACTTTAGACGTTCCCTATAACGCGCAGTGCACACCGTATCTCAAAATAAGCGCGAAAGCAGGTAAAAAAATAAGGATCATGACCGAAAACACTCTCATCGGCTCCGTGAGCGACACCTATATCACAAAGGACGGCGTTCAGGAATTCGAGGCTCTCGGGTGGTTTAACGGCGAGCATATCACCTATGAGATCCCCGCTGGAGTGACCGTTCTGGAGCTGAAATACAGAGAGACCGGTTACGATACGGCCTTTTCGGGCATATTCACCTGCGAAAATGAAAAGCTGAATGTTCTGTGGCAGAAATCGCTCCGCACTCTCTACGTTACAATGCGCGACAACTTTATGGACTGTCCCGACAGGGAGCGCGCGCAGTGGTGGGGCGACGTGACAAACGAGATGGCGATGTCGATGTATTCGCTCGATTCAAACGCGTATCTGCTTTATCAGAAGGGCGTCGCCTCAATGCTCGGGCATATCGACGGCGGCACGAACGTATTGCAGACCGTGGTGCCCATCAATCAGGATTACTTTGAACTGCCCATGCAGCAGCTCGCCGGGATATGCGGTTTTTGGACCTACTATCTTTATACAGGCGACGCCGATTTCCTTCGTACCGTTTATGACCCTGCCGTTAATTACGTAAAGCTCTGGACTATTGGCTCCAACGGCCTTGTCGAACACCGGCCGGGCTCATGGGACTGGATGGACTGGGGCGACGGCGCGGACACGGCGGCGATCGAAAACGCCTGGTATTACTATGCTCTTTCCTGCATTTGCAGCATGGCGAAGGTCATCGGAAGAGACGTCGGCGATATCTCGGAAGCCATGGATAAAATCAAAAACAGCTACCGGTCGCTGTGGACGGAAAACGGATATAAAAGCGGCTCCGGGAAACCGGACGACAGGGCGAACGCTCTCGCGGTGCTCTCAGGGCTTGCGGACGAAAAGGACTACGACGTTATAGCTAAGGTTCTTTCAGAAGTAGAAAACTCAAGCCCGTATATGGAATATTACGTTCTCGAGGCTCTTTGCCGGATGGAGCGCTATGACGACGCACTGACAAGGATGCTTAAAAGATACGACGGTATGATAAGCTATGATTATTCCACCCTCTGGGAGTACTGGAACAGAGTTACGGGCACTTTGAACCACGCGTGGTCCGGCGGGCCTCTTGTTATAATGAGTAAGTATTTCGCGGGCGTAAGGCCAATTAAGGCGGGCTACCGGGAATTCATTATCAAACCGCAGACGACCGTTTCAAACAGATTAAACTGCATAGTGCCTACAATCAAAGGCTACGTGCGCATGTCCTGCGTCAATGAGGACGGAAGGCTTGTTCTTGACGCTGAGGTTCCGGGTGAAACAAAGGCGTATATTTACGTCCCATATGAAGACGGCGAGACTGTTGATTGCAACAAAACGACCGTGTACAGGGACGGCTGCTTTATCCCCTCGGGCGATGTTTGCTTTGAGGGAGCCCGTGACGGATTCATCGTTTTCTCGGTTGACTGCGCGGAAAAAACCGGGCTTCATTTTGAGGCGTACCGTCTCTGAAAGTAAAAACGCACTGAGTAAATTAATAATAGCAGCAAACCGCTTGAAACGCCCGGAATTGTGTGCTATCATATTTTTATAAAAAGCAAGGAGAGATTGTACCGTGAGCAAAGCAAAAACCGTTATAAAGGCCGGCGTCGGCGCGGCGGCCGCAGTTATGGGCCTTGGCGCGATCGTATATGAGTGCGCGCTGAACACGAAGCTCAACGGGTTTTTTGTAAATCTGTTTGACAAGCGTCCCGATCCCACCGAATTCGCTCCGAAAAAAGACGTCCCGGAGCCTGCGGGAGAAGACTGGTTCGAGGCGCATAAGGGCGACGACAAGGTCATTTCCGCCGAAGCCACCGGCAGGATCCACGCTTATATCATACCCTCGGAAGGCCCCTCGCATAAATGGGCGGTGCTTTGCCACGGCTACAACGCCTCTCCCAAAGCCACCGACCGCTTCGCCAAACATTACCATGAGCTCGGCTACAGCTGTATCTGTCCGTCCCTTCGCGGTTGGGGCAACGACGAAACAAGGTATTGCACCATGGGTTACCATGATAAGGATATCCTTATGGCGTGGATAGACTATATCGTCTGTATGGACCCCGATGCGCAGATAGTCATACACGGTTATTCCATGGGCGCGGTGACCGTAATGCTCGCCACAGGCGAAGCGCTTCCCGCTCAGGTAAAGGCGGCGGTCGCCGACTGCGGCTTCACAAGCTGCTGGGAGCAGTACGCGAACGTTATTAAGCTCTATGCCAAGCTCCCGGCGTTCCCGCTGCTTCACGCGGTAAACGCCGTATCCATTTTGCGCGGCAATTTTGATATCCGCAAAAACGTTCCCATCGACGCAGTGAGGCGTTCGGTAACGCCGACAGTGTTCCTGCACGGCACCGCCGACGATTTCGTGCCTTTTCCTATGATGGAAAGGCTCTATGAAGCCTGCGCCGCGCCGAAGACTATGCAGGCTATAGAGGGCGCAGACCACGCTCAGGCGGTGTTTACCGATCCAAAGCTCTACTGGAAAACGGTGGATGAATTCCTGAAGGATAAAATTACCTGTTCCTGACAGCATGTGAATAAAACCGCTCACGACGCAGTTTAAGAGCGGTTTTTTCGAACGCGTCGGTTATACTTATGATCATTCTGAAAATATTTCGATAAATATCGAAACAGATATTGACAAAGCTGTAATTATGTGTTAAATTTATTTCGATAGCTATCAAAATAAATTCGAAAATCAGGTGAAACCGATGGAAAATCTTATAAATATTCTCAATGAAAAAAACGCCCTGCTGAATGAGCAGGCGGCGAAGAGGCGCGCTGAAAACAAAAACGACGAGGCGGTGTTTTGCACCGTCGGCGCGAACGTATACAATATCAGCGCCACCGTTTTAAGCGTATGGCTCGAAAAAGGCGATATCGACGCGGGAAAAGCGGTTATTGAGCGTTTTCGCACAGAGTGGAGCGCGTCTCTTGAAGAAGCGAAAAAGAAGAACGACGCAAAAAAGATATGCGTTGAGCAGACGAAGCTTGAAGCGCTTGCCGACGTTATATCACTTTTCGACGCGGCGAGGTGCGGCTGATGGAAAGAGAAAAGGCGATACTTATATTTAAGGCCCTTTCCGACGCTTCGAGGCTAAATATAATATCCACCCTTCAAAACGGAGAGGCCTACGGCGAGCTGCTTGCCGAAAGGCTGGGGCTGAGCGCGTCTACGCTTTCCTTCCACATGAAAAAGCTCGAGGAGGCGGGGCTCGTCAGGTCGCGTAAGGAGCAGTATTACACCGTGTTTTCGCTTGAACCGGACCTAACTAAGCTGCGTCTTGCGGATATGCTGGCAGACTGCCCATCTTCCGAAGAGGACGAGGCGAAAAAACGCGAGGATGCCTACAGGCAAAAGGTGCTCGACGCGTTCTTTGACGGCGCGGTCCTGAGATCAATACCCGTGCAGCGCAGAAAAAAACAGATAGTTTTGCAGAAGATCTCCGAGTGCTTTGCCCCCGGAAAGGTTTATGACGAAAAAGAGCTCAGTGAAATAATCGCGCGCATCCATCCCGACTACTGCACCATAAGAAGGGATATGGTGTCGGAAGGCATACTGAAGCGCGAAAACGGGAAATACGTGAGAGTGAAATGATTTTCACTCTCATAAGCTCGTTTAACACGGCAGAACGCCGTAAAAAAAGATATTATTAAGAGGCGATATATATTATAAAAACCAATGTTTCCGCTCATCCAT
>JAFSWN010000077.1 GCA_017450185.1 Clostridia bacterium
ACCCCCCCTTGACGGCTGTGGTCAGCCGTGCTACAGGGTGCGGAACATGGTTTTTATCATCGACGATTCCTTGCTGTAACCAAACTATTATTTTTTTAAATGAGAAGATGGATTTTTTAATAATAATAACATATATATTAAAGATATACAAGTGTTTTATTTTGTTTTGCCGCTCTTTATTCCGATTTGAGCTTCCTGATAGCGCCCTTTTCAAGGCGCGACACCTGCGCCTGTGAGATGCCTATTTCCTTCGCCACCTCTATCTGCGTTTTTCCCGCGAGAAAGCGGCGGTTCAAAATGCTCTTTTCCCTGTCCGTCAGGCTCTTGAACGCCTCCTTGAGGCTTATTTCGTCTATCCAGTCGCCCTCGTCGTTATATGAGCCCACCTGGTCCGCAACGTAAAGCGATTCGCCGTTGTCCGTGTAGACGGGCTCATACAGCGATACCGGCTCCACCACCGCCTCGAGCGCTATAATAACCTTTTTGCGGTCCGCGCCCATTCTTTCGGCTATTTCCTCAACGGTCGGCTCCTTTCCGTTTTCGTTTGTGAGCTCCTCCTTTGCGAGCATCGCGTGGTAGGCGGTGTCGCGCATCGACCGGCTGACGCGCACCGAATTGTTGTCCCTCAAAAAGCGGCGTATTTCGCCTATTATCATCGGCACCGCGTAGGTGCTGAAGCGAAGCCCCAGCGAAAGATCAAAGTTTTTTACGCTTTTAATGAGCCCCATGCAGCCCACCTGAAAAAGGTCGTCGGGGTCCTCGGCTCTGGACGAAAACCTCTGCACCACCGAAAGCACGAGCCTCAGGTTCCCGGTTATAAGCTCGTCCCTTGCCTTTTCGTCGCCCCGTTTCGCCCTTCTTAAAAGCTCGTTCGTTTCGCTCTCCGTCAGTGTTTTGAGCTTTGAAGTATTTACGGAGGTTATCTCCACCTTGCTGAACTGCATACGTTTTCGCGCCCTCTTTTTTTGTTATTCCTAAAAAAGTGTTGACCCGAAACGCGCCGTATAGTCGCCGGAAAATGATTTTTTGTTCAGGTAATATATGACAAAAACAATAAAAAATATCCGCGATTTTTTTGTATGGTTATGAATAATAACGATATTGTTTTTATTGAACAAAAAAATGAAAAAATATTCTTGACATTTCTTTTTTTGAATACTATTCTATTATCAAAATTCATGCAATTTCGGTTTTGAATTAATTTCACATATCATAACCAGGAGGAACTATATGAACAGCTATATTCAGAAAACCATCGATAATGTAAAGGCGAAGAACCCTCACGAGCCTGAGTTCATTCAGACCGTTGAAGAGGTCTTAAGCTCCATCGAGCCTGTTATCGAGGCTCATCCCGAATATGAAAAGGCCGACATCCTCGGCAGGCTCACCGAGCCCGACAGAGGCTTTTCATTCAGAGTCACCTGGGTGGACGACGACGGAAACGTTCAGGTGAACCGCGGCTACCGCTATCAGTTCTGCTCCGCGATAGGGCCCTACAAGGGCGGCCTTCGCTTCCATCCGAGCGTATACAGCGGCATTCTCAAGTTCCTCGGCTTTGAGCAGATATTCAAAAACTCCCTCACCGGCCTTCCGATAGGCGGCGCGAAGGGCGGAAGCGACTTCAATCCCGAAGGAAAGAGCGAGGCCGAGGTCATGCGCTTCTGCCAGGCCTTCATGAGCGAGCTCTTTAAGTATATAGGGCCCGACGTTGACGTTCCCGCGGGCGACATAGGCGTCGGCGGAAGGGAGATAGGCTATCTCTACGGCCAGTACAGAAAGCTCACCTCGTCCTTCAACAACGGCGTTCTCACCGGCAAGGGCCTTTCCTACGGCGGTTCGCTCATCCGTCCCGAGGCCACAGGCTACGGCGCGGTATACTATCTTCTGAGCGTCCTCGAGCACTTCGGCGACGACATCAAGGGCAAGACCGTTGCGATCTCCGGCTTCGGCAACGTCGCGTGGGGCGTAGCCAAAAAGATGCACCAGCTCGGCGCGAAGGTCGTCACCCTCTCCGGACCCGACGGCTATATCTACGATCCCGACGGCGTCGACACCGACGAGAAGGTAGACTATCTTCTTGACATGCGCGCAAACGCGATCGACGGCGTCAAGCAGTATGCCGATAAGTTCGGCGTTCAGTTCTTCCCCGGCGAGAAGCCCTGGGGCGTTAAGGTCGATATCGTTATGCCCTGCGCCACTCAGAACGACGTTAATATGGACGAGGCGAAAAAGATAGCCGCCAACGGCACCAAATACTATATCGAGGTCGCCAACATGCCCACCACCAACGACGCGCTCGAGTTCCTCAAGGGCGTGTGCACTGTGGCTCCCTCAAAGGCCGTCAACGCGGGCGGCGTGGCCGTTTCAGAGCTCGAGATGGCGCAGAACTCCCAGCGTATCTCCTGGACCGCCGACGAGGTCGACAACCAGCTCAGACACATCATGAAGAACATCCACGACCTCTCCGCAGCCGCCGCCGAGGAATACGGCATGGGCTACGACCTTGTCAAGGGCGCGAATATCGCCGGCTTCAAGAAGGTTGCCGACGCTATGTACCAGCAGGGCATCCTTTGATAGAAGGGCGAAGGGGATAATTCGGACTTCGTAATTCGTAATTCGTAATTCGTAATTATAGAGTTAAGAGTTAAGAGTTATTTGATCAAGTCTGATTATAATTGCAGCTGAGAGCCATAAGTAAATCTGATAACACTGATAATCATAAAACGGTTACATCTCACCGAAGTACAGATGTAACCGTTTTATTTTTTTCAGATATGGAGATCAAAGGATAACGCTAAAGCCTCGCGCCGCGCGCAGCAGGCGTTACAAAGCCGCCGCGCAGCTTCCGAAATTACGAATTACGCATTAAGAATTCCGAATTATTACTGTCTTACGACCTGAGCTGGGCTCCGGCTTCGGCAAGGGCGGCTATGGCGCGCCCGGTGGCTGCGTCGGCCTCCTCGTCGGTGAGGGTCCTGTCGGCGGCTCTGAGGGTGAGGCTGAACGCCACGCTCTTGTTGAGCGGGCCGACCTGAACGCCCTCGTAGACGTCGAACAGCTCTATTTTTTCAAGTATGTCGCCGACCGCGCTCTTTATAATTTTCTCAAGCCCGAGCACGGGGACGCTCTTGAGGCACACAACGGCAAGGTCCCTTGTGCTGGCGGGGAACCTCGGGAGCTGCTTATAGAGGCGGTGGGTGTTCTTGATCTCATACAGATAGTCGAAATCTATCTGCGCCGCCCATACCTTTACGCCGATGTCGTAGTTTTCGAGCACGTCGGGATGCACTTCGCCGATAACTCCGAGCTCTTTTCCGTTCACGCTTATCCTCGCGGTCCTTCCGGGGTGGTAGGAAACGGCGGTGGAAAGAGCCGAAACGTCGTAGTCCTTCACTCCGGCGGCTTCCAAAAGCGCCTCCACTTTGCCCTTTAAGGTGAAGAAGCTCCTGCCCTCGCCGTATTCGGCGAGCATAACGGTCAGCTTTTCATCGGGAAGCTTTTCGGTACCGTTTGAGAAGTAAACCTTTGCAAGCTCGTAGAAGCTTTCGCTGAGGTTTCGGTTGTTGTAGTTGCGCGAAACCACCTCGAGCATCGAGGGAAGCGCGGTGGTGCGCATAACGCTTGTATCCTCTCCCAGAGGGTTCGAGATGACTATGCAGTTCCTGTAGGGGGAGTTTTCGGGAAGGTTAATTTTGTCGTAGGCCTTCGGGGACATGAACGAATAGGTTGCGACCTCGGAAAAGCCGAGAGAAATGCACTTTGCGTTCACAAGGTTCTCAAACTTCTGCTTTTCGGTGAATCCGCCTGTGGACGTGCCCGAAAGGGGACGGGTGCTTATCTTGTCGAAGCCGTAGAACCTTGCCACCTCTTCGCTTATATCGGCCTTGTGCACAACGTCGTCGCGGAAGGACGGAACGTATATTTTGCCGTTTTCCACCTTGAATTCAAGGCTTTCAAGTATCTTCTTCTGCTCGTCGGGCGAAACGTTTATGCCTATGAAGTTGTTCACCCAGTCGGGGCAGAAATCCAGAACCGTCTGTTCTTTAGGCGCGGGATAGTTGTCTATAACGCCGTCGACTATATCGCCCGCGTCCAGAAGCTCCACAAGAGAGAGCGCCCTTTGAAGGCTTTTAAGGCAGTTGTCGCTGTCGAGGCCCTTTTCGTATCTGCCGGAGGCCTCCGTTCTCATGCCGAGCTTCTTCGCGGTCTTTCTTATGCTCACGCCGTTGAAGCACGCCGACTCGAAAACTATTGTTGTTGTGTCGTCCATGATGCCTGAGAACTCGCCGCCCATGACTCCCGCCACGGCAACGGGCTTGTTTACGTCGGCTATAACGAGCATCTCGGGGGAAAGCTCCCTTTCTATGCCGTCGAGAGTGGTTATCTTTTCGCCCTCGCGGGCGTTCCTGACGACGACCTCGGAGCCGTCGAGGTAGCGAAGGTCAAAGGCGTGCATAGGCTGGCCGTATTCGAGCATGACGAAGTTTGTGATGTCGACGATATTGTTTATCGGGCGCACGCCGGACGCTCTGAGGCGCTCCCTTATGAACAGGGGAGAGGGCTTTACGCGCACGTTTTTAACGACTGCCCCGGCGTAGCGCATGCACTTTTCGGGAGCGTCAATAGTTACGTTTTTGAGATATGAGCGCACGTTTTCGCCTATGGTCTTATAGGACGCGTCGGGCTTTTTGAGCTCCCTGCCGAAGGTGACGGCGGTCTCCCTGGCGAGGCCGAGCACCGAAAGGCAGTCGGGGCGGTTGGGTGTTATCTCGAATTCTGTGACGGTGTCGTTGAGGCCGATGGCGTCGCGGATATCGGTGCCGGGGATTTTTTCGCAGTCGTCGCCGAGAACAAAGATGCCGTCTTCTATAGCGTAGGGGAAATCGTGCGCGGTAAGGCCGAGCTCCGCGAGAGAGCAAAGCATGCCGAAGCTGTCAACGCCCCTGAGCTTGCCCGCGTTTATAGCTTTGCCGCCCGCTACAACGGAGCCGCTGAGAGCCGCCGGGACGAAATCGCCGGCTTTCAGGTTCTGCGCGCCGGTAACTATCTGTATGGGCTCGTTCCCGCCGACGTTTACCTTGCACACCCACATGTGGTCGGAATCCGGGTGGCGCTGGAGCGAGAGTATCTCGCCCACAACCACGTTTTTGAGCTCTTCGCCCTCTTTTGCCCAGCTTTCCACCTTTGAGCCGGAGAGCGTTATCTTATCGGCGAATTCCTTATCGGAAATGCCGTTTATATCAACGTAATCGGAAAGCCATCTTCTTGACAGATCCATTCTTTTCTCCTCCTTCTCAGAACTGACTTAAGAATCTCGCGTCGTTTTCGTAGTAAAGGCGCATGTCGTCCACTGAAAAACGGAACATAGCGAGTCTTTCAACGCCGAGGCCGAACGCGAAGCCCGAATACTCCTCGGGGTCTATGCCGCCGCGCTCGAGCACCTTCGGGTGCACCATGCCGGCTCCGAGGATCTCTATCCAGCCCTCGTTCTTGCACATCGGGCAGCCCTTTCCGCCGCAGCGGAAGCACGAAACGTCTATTTCGCACGACGGCTCCGTGAACGGGAAGTGATGGGGCCTGAGCCTTATCTCGGTGTTTTCTCCGTAGAGCTTTTTGGCGAGCGTAAGAAGGTTGCCTTTGAGATCGGCCATAGTGACGTTTTTATCCACGACGAGGCCCTCTATCTGGTGGAAAAGAGGGGAGTGCGTGGCGTCTACGGGGTCGGAGCGGAAAACGCGCCCGGGAGCTATCATGCGTATCGGAGGCTTGTGCGTTTCCATGAAGCGAATCTGGCAGGGAGAGGTCTGAGTGCGCAGGAGCATTTTTTCGGTGATATAGAAGGTGTCCTGAGTGTCGCGGGCGGGATGCCCCTCGGGAATATTGAGCGCCTCGAAGTTGTAGTAGTCCCATTCAACCTCCGGGCCGTCGCCTATTTCAAAGCCCATGCCGATGAATATCTCTTTGACCTCGTCGAGCACGATGGAGAGCGGATGGCGGTGCCCCGCGGGGACCTTAACGCCCGGGAGGGTTACGTCGATGGTCTCGGCCTTGAGCTTTATTTCCTTTTGCATCGCCTTGAGCTTTTCGCCTTCGCTGACAATAGCCTGCTCCACCGCGTTCCTG
>JAFSWN010000078.1 GCA_017450185.1 Clostridia bacterium
GTATATCTCAAGAGAGTTCAGCTCCATGCCCTTTGTTACTTTGCCGTCGGCGTACACCATGGCCGACCAGTCGTTTACCGTGGCGGTTTTAACGGTGCGAAGCGTTGTGGCAATCACCTTGAAATTGGGATAAGCTTTGGTGACCTCGCCGAGCATTTTTTCGTAGCCGGAAACGTTCAGCTCTTTAAGACCTTCGTCGTTGCCTTCAATATTGAAGCCGAGGCAGGCTGTGAAGTCCTCCTCGTTGCCTATCATAACGTCGACAAACGGCGCTATGGCTTTGTTTACCTGCTGCGCCTTTTCCAGTCCTCCGAAGCTCTTCCAAAGCGACGGACGGTAGTTTAAGTCGTAGGAAACGACCGTGCCGTATTTTTTCGCGGTCTTGACGGCTTTTATCGCGGTTTCGGCGGTTGATTCGGACAGAGCGGCAAAAATACCGCCGGTGTGCAGCCACCGTACGCCCAGCGTGCCGAAAATACAGTCAAAATCCACGTCGTCGGGCTTAAGAAGCGAAACGGCGGTGTTGCCTCTGTCCGATACTCCCGAAGCGCCTCTTATGCCGAAGCCTCTTTCAGTGAAATTGAGGCCGTTTCGTACCGTCCTTCCGATACCGTCGTAGGGGACCCATTTTATTAACGAAGCGTCAACGCCGCCCTGAAGGATAAGATCCTCAATGAGCCTGCCGATATCGTTGTCGGCAAGCGCGGTAATAACACCGGTCTTCATGCCGAAGCAGCGGCGAAGGCCTCTGGCGACGTTATATTCTCCGCCGCCCTCCCATGCTCTGAAGGAGCGTGCGTTTCTTATCCTCATGTCGCCCGGATCGAGCCTGAGCATTATCTCGCCAAGAGCGAGCATATCGTAGGAACAACTGGATTTTGGTTTGATATTTATCATATAAATCACCGGAATGTAAATGATGAAAGAAGGAAAACGCTGCGCGTTTTTTATTTGATAGGAAACTGCTCGTTTCCTATCAAACAAAAAGATTATAACGCCCGCCGATTTCGCCCTGACGGGCGACGGCGATGGCGGAATCGAAAGCGGCATCCTGCGTCGCAGACGCTGCGCCGCAGGCGCTTTCGTGTTGCGCCTGCGGCGCGGGATGGGGGATGATGTTCGCTGTCGCTCACGGGATGGGGGAAAAGCAATGATGAAAGATGAAAGAAAAAAGAAAAAAGAAGGGACCTGCGGTCGGCATTATATTAAATTGATCGAGCCGAAGGCGAGAAACCTTCATTGCTCTTTCATCTTTTTTCTTTTATCATTGCAGAATGATCGCGAGCGATCATTCTGCATTTATTCTCAGTCTGTTTATCGCCGCGTAGGCCTTTGAAACGAACTGCTCCAAATTGAGGTTCGCGTATTTGTCGCTGCCCTCGTGCGGAGTGTCGGTCTCGAGGGTCAGGCTGCCCGTGTAGCCGGAGGCGTGGATGAGGTCCGCGACCCTTCTGAAATCGATCTGCCCGTCGTAGGGGAGAAGGTGCTCGTCAACGTTATAAAGACAGCTGTTGTCGTGTATATGTGTGTAAACGCATCTGTCGCCGAAAAGCGGAAGGTATTCGCGCCCGCGCGCGAAGCATGCCTCGTGCCCGTTGTCCCAGCAAAAACCGACGTTGCTGTCCTTTGGGTATATTTCGAGAAGCGTGGCGATATTGCCGAGCTTGCGCTGGTTTTCGATCGCGACGATAACGTTTTTATTCGCGGCGTAGTTTACGAATTTGTCAAAATTGAGAAGCCCGGCGTCGGTAACGTGGGGGCAGTCCTCCCTTGAGCTGACGTGGACTATTATCTTCGGTATGCCATGCTCCGAGGCAAGAAGCGCGCTTTCGCAGAGCATCTCAACAACGGCGGCGCCTTTTTCGTCCGCGTACCAAAGGTCGTTTATATTGTCCCACGGCGCGTGCAGAGCCTCGTACGTAAGACCGAGAGACGCGCATTTTGCGGCTACGTGCGAAATGAAATCAGGTTCGTTGCCGCAGGTGAACACCGCGTCAAAGCCGGTGTGCTTCAGGCAGTCCATAAACGGATCAACGCCGTAAATAATATCGGGGCTGACGTTAATTCCGATCTTTCTCATCATGATTCCTCCGATTTCTGCTTAATATAATACATTCTATCACCGAATAAATATATAGTCAATAATAAAAATTAATAAAATATTATAACAACAAGAAAGCGCCTGCGGCGCAGCGTCTGCGACGCAGGATGCCGCTTTCGATTACGCCATCGCCGTCGCCCGTCAGGGCGAAATCGGCGGGCGTTATAATCTTTTTATTTGATAGGAAACGAGCAGTTTCCTATCAAATAAA
>JAFSWN010000079.1 GCA_017450185.1 Clostridia bacterium
GTGGGCTACAGATATTTTGAGACCTTCTACCCGGAGGAGGTGCTCTTTGAATTCGGAAGAGGGCTCTCCTACTCCGATTTTTCACTTGATACTGTTTCGTTTGAAGAAACGCAAAAAGACGTCTCGGTTACCGTAAATGTTGTCAATACGGGTAATTTCACCGCAAAAACGACCGTTATGGTATTTTACGGGATAAACGACGCTCTGATCCCCGTTCCGGAAAAGCAGCTTTGCGCTTTTGTTAAGACCGGGCTGCTTGAGCCCGGCGATGCGCAGGAATTAAAGCTCACAATAGAAAAAGCAACGCTGACGTGCTATGACGACGGCGGCGTTTCGGGCTGCAAAAGCGCGTGGGTGCTGCAAAGGGGCGAATACGCCTTTTTTGCGGGGCTGAGCGTAAGAGACCTCAAAAGCGCGGGAAGCTTCGTACAGAACGAAAACGAGGTCATATTCCAATCCGAGCAGGCATCGGCCCCTAAAAAATACGAAAATCTTCTGAGGCTCACACCCGTTTATGCCGACGGGAAAGCCTACATAACATATGAACCCGCCCCTGCGGATGAAAACAATTTAAGAGTTGATATACTCTCCAACCTTCCTGAAGAAACGCCTTTAAATGAAGACAGAAGCAGCTCTCTTTATGACGTGCCGAGCGGTAAGCTGAGTCTTGAAAGCTTTGTTTCCACCCTTACACCCGAAGAGCTCGAAGCCATAACCAGAGGCGATTACACAATGAACTCCCCTCTCGGCCCCACAGGCAACGCCGGTGTATTCGGAGGCGTCCTTGAGAGCCTGAGAGAAAGAGGCGTTATACCCGTTACAACCACAGACGGTCCTTCCGGAATAAGGCTCGCCGCCTCGTCGGCGCTGCTGCCTTCCGGAACCGCGCTCGCGTGCACCTTCAACACCGAGCTCATTAAGACTCTTTATGAGCTTTTGGGAAAAGAAATGCTGGACAGAGGCTCGGACGTGCTTTTGGCTCCCGGAATGAACATACACAGAGATCCGCTTTGCGGGCGCAATTTTGAGTATTTTTCGGAGGACCCTCTCGTATCGGGACGGTGCGCCGCCGCTGTGGTATCGGGACTGAACGAAGCGGGAGTAAGCGGGTGCCCGAAGCACTTCGCCTGCAACAACCAGGAAACGAGAAGGACCAAAAACAACTCGGTGGTTTCCGAAAGGGCGCTGAGGGAAATATATCTGAAGGGCTTTGAGATATGCGTCAAAACAGCGTCTCCCAAAGCGATAATGACGTCATACAACAAAGTAAACGGCGTATGGAGCCATTATAACTATGACCTTGTGACGCGGATCCTCAGGAATGAATGGGGTTACGACGGGATGGTGATGACCGACTGGTGGATGCAGAAAAGCGCGTCGCCCGAGTTCCCGAATTTGAGGGACCAAGCCTACAGAGTGAGGGCAGGTGTGGACGTACTGATGCCGGGAGGAGGAAGGACGGGGAAAAAGGTTCCCGACGGTACTCTTCTTGAAACATTCGGAAAAGAGGACGGGATAACGCTCGGCGAGCTGCAGGCCGCCGCTAAACACGTTCTCTCGTTCATATTAAAAACTGAAAAATTTAAGCTGTTATGGGAGGAAAAACAAAATGAAAGTAATGAGCTTTAATATTCTGTGCTACGGCAGAGACGAAAACAGTCTATTGAGCAGAATGGGACTTGTCGTAAGGGCCATAAGGAACGAGGAACCCGAGCTGTTCGGCGTGCAGGAAGCGCACTATACCTGGATGAAGGTGCTTATCGCCTCATTCCCCGACTACGCTTACGCGGGCGTCGGACGCGACGACGGCAAAAAGAACGGAGAGTTCTCGGCTGTGTTCTACAAAAAGGACCTGTTCAGGAAGCTTGACGCCGGCAGCTTCTGGCTGAGCGAAACACCCGACAAGCCCGGAATAAAGGGTTGGGACGCCGCCTGCGTAAGAGTTTGCTCATGGGCAAAGCTCAAGGAAAAAAAGACAGGGAAAGAGTTTATATTTATGAACACGCATCTCGACCATATAGGTGAAATCGCCATGCAAAAGGGCGCGGAGCTCATCGCATCAAAAGCAAAAGAGATCGGCGGCTCGCTTCCGGCGATACTGACCGGCGACTTCAACGTTACCCCCGATTCTGCTCCTTGCAAGGCCGTTAAGGACGGCGGATTTACGGACACAAGGGACGCCGCTAAGAAAACAGACATGAGCAACACCTTCCACAACTTTGACAGCGGATCGGAAGGGCAATGCGTTATCGACTATGTTTTTGTCAAGGGCGTTAAAGCCGTTAAAAGCTTCAAGGTCATAAAGAAAAAAATAGACGGAAGATTCCCGAGCGACCACTGGCCGGTCGTGGCGGATATCGCATTATGATCAGGCCATGGAAATAACGGAAAAAGCAAAAACGATAATAAGCAACCCCCATTCCCACCACTCATACTTCGGCTGGCCGAGCATAGCAAGGCTTCAAAACGGCGCTCTGGCCGTAGTATGCTCCGGTTACAGAATGGGGCACGTATGCCCGTTCGGAAAGCTTGTCATGGCGCTCTCCTTCGACGAGGGAAATACCTACACCGGAGCTTTTCCGCTCATAGACACTCCCCTTGACGACCGCGACGGAGGTATTTGCGTTTTCGGAGAGAACGGAGTCATAGTTACCTCCTTCAATAACACGATAAAGGCTCAAAAAGACTGGAATCCCGTTTTCGCTGAATTAAACGCGCATTATTTCAAGCGAAACACCTATTATAACGCGTATCTTAACACAGTTACCAAGGAGGAAGAAGAAAAATATCTCGGCTCCAGGTTCCGTATGAGCTTTGACGGCGGAAAAACCTTCGGAAGAATATACCGCTCTCCAGTCACCTCGCCTCACGGTCCGATAGAGCTTCGGGACAAAACTCTGCTTTGGGTCGGTCGTAATTTTTCGGACGACGACGTTTTCAGAGAAAACAGCGGCATATTCGCCTATTTAATAAACCCGAACGGCAGCATGGAGAGAAAAGGTAAAGTACCTGACACATATTTTAACGGTCAAAAAGTGAACCTTTGCGAGCCTCATGCCCTTCAGCTTCCGAACGGCAGGATAATATGCCACATAAGAAGCGAGGGCACAGTCCCCTTTTCGCTTTACCAGACGACGTCGGAGGACAACGGAAAAACATGGACTGAGCCGCGTCTGATTCTCCCCGAAAAAGGCGGGGCTCCCGCTCACCTGATGCTCCATTCCTCAGGAACCCTTCTTTCGGTCTACGGATACAGAGAGAAGCCCTTCGGAATAAGAGTGATAACAAGTGAAAACTATGGTGAAACGTGGGAGGAGCCGATTCAGATATATGAAGGCGTTTCAAGCGATATTGGCTATCCAAGCAGCGTGGAATCTCCCGACTGCGGCATAACGACCGTTTTTTACGCAAAAGACGAAGAAAACGGGCCTGCAGTAATCAAACAGCTCAAATGGAAGTTTTGACGCGATAAAGCGTCCGTGTTTCAGGTTGCCGCATATATCTCGCCATCGCGGCTCCCCGAATGTCAAAAACGACCGCTCACATATACGTGAGCGGTCGCGCTTTGTTAACTTTTTTGAAAGAATCAGTCTTCGTTGATATCGATAACAACGCCTGAACCAACGGTTCTGCCGCCTTCACGGATAGCGAAACGAAGTCCCTTTTCGATAGCGATGGGGGTGATCCGTTCAACGTCCATGTCAACGTTGTCGCCGGGCATGCACATCTCGGTGCCTTCGGGAAGAGAGATAACGCCGGTAACGTCGGTGGTTCTGAAATAGA
>JAFSWN010000080.1 GCA_017450185.1 Clostridia bacterium
CTTACGTGCTGCGTTTTCCACGCTTCGGCAGCGGACGCCGTTTTTTCATCTCAAAATGAAGCCGCGGCTTTTATCCGCGCCGGGATGGCCGAACGCAAAAGCGAGATAAGCTTCTCGTATAACGCGGGCAAAAAGGAGATAGGCGATCTGAATGATATCGATCTGAAGCGGTTTTTCTCCTCACTGAAGGACGGGATCGACGATAAAATATTTATCCACACCGGCAAGGGCGACGAGGGCGATTACCTCATGAACCACAGCGATAAACAATACTGGAGCTTTGTTGTATTCTACGAGCCGACGGCTCAGACGGTGACCTACGATATAACCGTAAAGGCTTTATACTACACCACCGCCGATCAGGAAAATGCCGTTACGAAGGCTGTGACGGACGCGCTGAACAAGCTTGATCTGAATAACAAAAGCGACTACCGCAAGGTTTGCGCCATAACGGGCTTTATCCGCGACACGGTGACCTACGACTTCGCGAGGATGAACGATCCCTTTTATGATCTTAAATATTCGGCATACGCGGCGATAATAAACAAAACCGCCGTATGCCAGGGCTACGCGAGCCTGTTTTACCGCATGGCGCTCGAGGCGGGGCTCGACTGCCGCATAATAATCGGCATGGCCTTCAACGGCAAAAAGTGGGAACAGCACGAATGGAACATAGTTAAAATCGACGGAGCTTACTATAATATCGATATGACATGGATCGATACCGCAAATTCTCCGGACTACTTCCTAAAGGGGAGCAAAAGCTTCAAAGCGGAGTACGCGGCAGATCCCTTCTATCAGTCGGATGAGTTCGGATACAGGGTGTCGGAAACGGATTACGTCACGAACGAACCGAGCGGCCTTTGGAATGAAAACCAATCAGGCTCAGACCAAAAGCCCGTCGTTGACCACACGAATATCGGCGACGTTGACGGAGATAAAACGGTTACGGCCTCCGACGCGAGACTGGCTCTTCGCGCCGCCGTCTCTCTGGAAAAGCTCACCGTGACTCAGACCGCGCTTGCGGACGCCGACAGGGACGGCAAGGTGACAGCCGCCGACGCGAGGCTCATACTTCGCGCAGCCGTAAGCCTTGAAGACAGAAAAACGTGGTTTAAGTAAAAAAATAACATACTGCCGTTGGAAAATCAATCTTTGTAAGGAATGAGAAAAACTGAGAGTGATGTTTGCGCCTGACGGCGCAAGTGTTGCCGTGCCTGCGCCACAGTGATGTTGCTCCCTTTGGTCGCAGTGATGTGATGTGTTCCGTTCATACGCCGCAGGCGTATATCATCCCCGTAGGGGATATCATATGCGAAGCATATATCACCCGTTCCGGCACGGAACGGATATCATTGCAGAAACCCTCTTTTGTCCGGTGGACAAAAGAGGGCTTCTGCATGGTGGAGGCAGGGAGATTCGAACTCCAGACCTTTCGCACGTCAAGCGAACGCTCTAACCAGCTGAGCTATGCCTCCGATTACTGCAACATAATATCATCTTTTTTGCAGAATGTCAAGCCCGAATTGCGATGAATTTTATATTTTTTTATTGTTTGGTTTTATTGAGAACAGTCACGGAACCGACCCCTGATTGTTTGACCAAATTTAATCCGGTAGCGCCGACCGAGCCGGCAGGCGAGAACGCGGCGCTACCGGTGCATATTTGACGACAAGCTTGTTTTTTGGACTCTTTCAGCGGTTTTGAACCGTCGCCTGATTGGTTGAGCAAGCAGGCGAGACCGCGGCGCTACCGATGCTTATTAGACGGCACAATTGTTTTTGACTTTTTCAGCGGTTTCGAACCGGCCCCTGATCAAATCGTCGCCTGATTGAGAAATCAGAAGACGGTTTACAAATATATAAGAATATGTTATCATAAAGAAAAAACAGGCGAACTTAATAATAGCGGGAGGCGGTTTTATGTTTCAAAAGGTAATAAGCTTTTTCACTGCGATCATTGCGTTTTTCACTTCTCTGGGGCAGCTGGTTTTTACGCCCTGCGTGATAAGGGTGGATTTCGACACCGTTGTTGACGAAATAAGGCCCGTGCACAACATAGGCAGGATGCCGGAGTATGAGCCCGGCAGCGAGATAAACCGATGCTTCACCGAAGCCAACATGACCTCGTGCCGCACGCACGACATCACCTGCACGGATATACATGTCATTTTCCCCGATTTTTCAAAGGACGTAAACGACGAAAGCTCGTATAATTTTGCCGAGTGCGACAAGGTTCTGGCGGCTATAGCGGACACCGGAATGGAGCCCTTCTTTAGGCTCGGTATAAGCTACAGCGACCCTGTGGCTGCGCACGACCATCTTGTGCCTCCCGCCGACTACACGAAATGGTCGCAGATCTGCGAGCACATAATAATGCACTACAACGAGGGCTGGGCAAACGGCTTTTATTACGGCATTGAATACTGGGAGATATGGAACGAGCCTGAAAACAGCGACGATATCTCGGACAACCACTTCTGGATAGGCACCGATGAAGAATTCTTCCGGCTCTACGATACGGCGGCAAAGTATCTGAAAAACAGGTTCCCCGAGCTTAAAATAGGCGGCTACGGCTCGTGCGGGTTCTACGCTCTGACGAAAACAAACGCCCTGAACACGGGCGCGACTTCGAGAAATCAGTATTTTGTTACCTACTTTAAGAATTTTCTTGATTATATCGTTGAGCACGGCTCTCCCATGGACTTTTTCACGTGGCACAGCTACACCACCACCGAAAAGAACGCGCAGTATATTGAATACGTCAGAGAAAATCTCGCAAAGGCCGGCTACGGCGACGCGGAGATAATCTGCGACGAGTGGAACTACAATCCAATGGAAAACAATCTGATAGACCGCCGCTACGGCGCTAATCAGACGTCGATGCTCATCATGTTCCAGAACGAGGGCCTTGATATGGCGCATTACTACGACGGCGACGACGACGGACAGCTGTGGGCCGGACTGTTTGTCAACGGGTGCCAGCCTTCTTCCGCGTATTACGGTTTTTGGGCTTTCGGACAGCTCTATAAGCTCGGCAGTCAGGCGAAGATAACGAATTTAAGGCTTTTCGACGACCTCTACGCCGTGGCAGCCGCCGGAGAAGACGGAAAGGCGCTGCTTATATCGAACGTTTCCGAAAAAAGGGACAGGCCGCTGAAAATCGACGCGGGAAGCTATACGGTTGACAAGTGCATGACCGTGAATGAAAACTGCGAATGGGTCGAAACAGAGCTGCCCGACGTTATAGAGAGCGGATCTATGCTCTATATCACGTTCAAATAAAGAGGATAACGCTTGAAAAAAAACCTTTTTATGATATAATTTATTAGAAATTGTTTTTTCGGGGGAAACTTATATGAAAAAAACGTTCGAAAGACTTATATGCCTCGCTCTGTCGGCTGTTCTTCTGGCGGGATCAACCTTGTTCGCGTTCGCGGAAACAACGCTTACAGCCGAGCCTATGCGCTTCAACGCCGACGGCAGCTTTAAGATCATGCACGTTACCGACACGCATCTGCACGACGACAACGTTGAAGAGAGCACACGCCTGATAGCGCTCGCGCTCGACAAAGAAAAGCCCGACCTTGTGATGCTCACGGGCGACATCGCTCCCGAGGACACCCTTGAAAGCACCGCCGCCAGGATCGATCAGCTTATGCGCGTTTTCGAAAGCAGGAACGTGCCCGTGGCGGTGTGCTTCGGCAACCACGATTCCGAAAACAGCGCCTACACAAGAGAACAGGTCATGGCGCTCTACAACAGCTATTCGTGCTCCGTTTCGATTGACGACGGCGACGCTCTTACGGGCTGCGGGACCTACGTTGTGCCTCTTTACGCTTCTTCGGGCGACGAGCTGAAATTCAACCTCTGGGTGTTTGACTCCGGCGACTACGACGGCGAGGGCCACTACGCGAACGTGGCGGAGGACCAGGTGCGCTGGTACAGGGAAAGGTCCGAAGGAATCGAGCGCGAGAACGGCAAAAAGATATATTCGCTTGTTTTCCAGCACATCATTGTGCCGCAGATATACGACGCCCTTGAGGAAAAGGACTACTGGACGGCGTTTTCCTACGAGCGCCTCTACTATGAAAACAGATTCTACCGTTTTTCAAAGGAATACACAAACTACGGAATGCTCCACGAGTACCCCTGCCCCGGCTATTACGACCACGGCCAGTTTGACGCGATGGTCGAGAGAGGCGACGTGCTCGCGATGTTCACCGGGCACGACCACACGAACGCTTTCGGCGTGAAATATAAGGGGATAGACATTGTGAATTCCCTTTCAACAAGGTATAACGGCGACGCCTTCTCAACGCAGTACGGCTACAGGATAATAAGCTTAAGCGAAAACGCGCCGAACGCCTACACCACCCGCGTTGTGCGCTGGTACGACTTTGCGAAGGATAAAGACGTGAAGGCCCTTGCGGACGGCAAAGACGATAAGAGCCTTCTGGCGGAAATACGCTTTTACGGCTTCTTCCAGAAAACTTTCACCGATTTCTGCGTGTTTTTCGTTCAGGCGTTCACCGGAAGAACTGTGAGATACCCCGACTGAACCGCCCCGTCTTATAAAAC
>JAFSWN010000081.1 GCA_017450185.1 Clostridia bacterium
GCGCCGGTCGACGCCGTTCTGAGCTCCACTGCCAAAATGCCGCACAAAGAGGCGGTTGAGGCCATAACCGGAAATCCCCTCTCGTTCGATCCGCGCACCTCTCAGGCCTACAGCGCCACCGACGCGTTCGACGTTGCCGCGGGGATCGTGGAGATGATATCGGACATGCCTTTTGACGAATACCTGAAAAAAAACATATTTGATCCGCTGGAGATGAAAGACACGACCTTTGCTCCTTCTTCAGAACAGTGGAGCCGTATGGTTCCCATGCACAACAGGACGAAGGACGGCGAAAACCAGGAAGTCCCAATGCCCGAAGGCTGTGTTTTCGCTGACTTTATTCCCGAAAGGATGATGGCGGGCGGAGGCCTCGCGGTGACCGCGCAGGATTATATCCGTTTTGCCGACATGCTTTGTTTTGAAGGAGTTGGGAAGAACGGGAAAAGAGTGCTTTCGTCAAAAGCGGTAAGGAACATGGCGACGCCTCACGTGCCGGATGAGATATACATGGGCCACGAACGCTGGGGCCTCGGGATGAGAGTTATAATCTCGCCCGATTACGCTCAGGGCCTTCACGTTGGCTGCTTCGGTTGGAGCGGGGCCTACGGCACGCACTTCTGGGTGGACCCGGAAAACAAGGTGTGCGCCGTTATGATGAAAAACTCGCTCTTTGACGGCGGCGCGGGAAACAGCTCCGCGTGCAGTCTCGAAAGGGACGTATCGGCTTCAATGGACGGCGGCAGACGCGATTAAACCGGGCTTTTTCGAACCTGCCGCCCTTTGCGGGATTCTATCCCGCGGGATATAAAAGGAGGATATTAAAATGCACGAATACACCAGAGACGAATATGTGCTTCGCTGCCCCTACTGCGGGGGAAACGAAATAATAGAAGCCTTCCAGACGGCTTACGGCGCCGTTTCTGCAACCTCGAACAAGCTTTCGGGCAGGCCCCTTTACCATTCGATCTGCCGCAAATGCGGAAGCGTTGTGCGCAGCTACGTAAAAGAGCCGGAAAAGCTATTAAAAAGAAAAGACAGAACTGGCGACTGACTCCGCCTGTTTTGAAAGGATCATATGAAGCTCCTCATTGAACTGTTCCTGACTTTTTTGAAGATAGGCACGTTCACTTTCGGCGGCGGCTACGCTATGCTCTCCCCTATTGAAAGCATATGCGTTGATAAGAAAAAATGGATAACGCACGACGAAATGACGGACGTCACGGTAATAGCCGAATCGACTCCCGGTCCGGTGGCGATAAACTGCGCCACTTTTGTCGGGATGAAGCAGAAGGGCATACTCGGAGCGTTCGCCGCCACCGCGGGCGTGGTGCTTCCGTCGTTTTGCATCATCGCGCTGATTTCTTTATTCTTCGACCGCTTTCTTGAAATCAAGTGGATTGAAAGCGCTTTCAGGGGCATAAAGATCGCTGTGGGGCTTCTGATCATCGACGCTGCCGTCAGGATGATAAAAAAGATGAAAAAGGAGCCGCTGCCCGTTGTTTTGCTTATCTGCTCCGCTTCGGCAATGATGCTTATAAACGTTTTTTCGCTGAGACTCTCTGTTATCGTGCTTATGCTCGGGGCGGCTGCCGTCAGCCTTATCGTGTTCTTCGCAAAAAGGCGCTCGGGAAGGGAGGAAGCCGGATGATATATCTTGAGCTGTTCTTAGGTTTCCTTCGCATAGGCCTTTTCTCTTTCGGAGGGGCATACGCCGCGATACCGCTCATCCGCGAAACGGTTTTGTCCTACGGCTGGATAACCGAAGAAAACCTCGCATATATGATAGCCGTCAGCGAGAGCACTCCAGGACCTATAATGGTGAACATGGCAACGTATATCGGCAGCTCTCAGGGAGGCGTTTTCGGCGCGGTTATCGCCACGGCAGCCGTTGTGGCCCCGGCTTTTATAATCGTGCTCCTTCTGACCGCGCTTTTTAAGAGCCTTGCCGAAAACCGCGTTTTCAGGGCGGGGCTAAGCGGCGTCAAGGCGTGCGTTGCGGGCGTTATACTCGCGACCGGCGCTTACATGGCGGCAACGAACTGCTTTGAAGGCTCTACGGTTTTTGACGCCGACGTTACGGCGCTCGTTATGACCGCGGCGCTCGCCGCCCTGTATTTCGGCTGGGGGAAGATATTCAAAAAAGGCATGTCTCCCCTCGTTCTCATTTTTATCGCCGCGGCGGCGGGAGTTTTGGTTTACGGGTGGAAATAAGCTTGACAAACACATAAAATACAGATACAATATAGTTTGTATCCGACAACCCGTCTGTGCGCCGGGAACGCGCCAATGGCCTCGGCCCTCCAAAGCGGATCGGTATGTAAACAACTCAGATAAGGAGAGAAATTCTATGGTTTATTCAAAAGAAGTCAGAGAGATGTGTCCCGTGCATCAGGGCGTTAACCACGGCGCCGCCCCGATACCGGAAGAGGCAAAGTGGGTAAAAGCCCGCGAGGTCAAGGACATTTCCGGCTACACCCACGGCATAGGCTGGTGCGCTCCGCAGCAGGGCGGCTGCAAGCTTTCGCTCAACGTTAAAGACGGCGTTATCCAGGAAGCTCTTGTTGAAACGATCGGCTGCTCCGGCATGACCCATTCCGCGGCTATGGCCGCCGAGATCCTTCCCGGAAGGACCATTCTTGAAGCCCTCAACACCGACCTTGTATGCGACGCCATAAACACCGCCATGCGCGAGCTGTTCCTTCAGATCGTATACGGCCGCACACAGAGCGCGTTCTCGGAGGACGGCCTCCAGATAGGCGCAGGCCTTGAGGACCTCGGCAAGGGCACCCGCTCGATGGTAGGCACCATCTACAGCACCGTTTCAAAGGGCCCGAGATACCTTGAGCTCACCGAAGGCTATATCACCGATCTCGCTCTTGACGAGGACGATGAGATAATTGGCTACAAATACGTCAACTTCGGCAAGATGATGGACTTCATCAAGGGCGGCGACGACGCAGCCACGGCTCTTTCCAAGGCTTCCGGCCAGTACGGCCGCGTTGCCGACGCCGTCAGACTGATCGACCCGAGAAAAGAATAAGACGAGGAGGAACGAAAAAATGATTGAATTTGAATCCTATGACAGAAGAGAAAAACAGATCCTCGCCGTGCTCGCCGAATACGGCATCGGCTCTATAGAAGAAGCTGAAAAGATCACAAAGGACGCCGGTCTCGACGTTTACCATATGGTTGAAAAGATCCAGCCCATTTGCTTTGAAAACGCGAAGTGGGCCTACACCGTCGGCGCAGCCATCGCCATAAAGAAAAACTGCCGCAAGGCTTCCGAAGCCGCGGCGGCAATAGGCGAAGGCCTTCAAGCCTTCTGCATCCCCGGTTCGGTCGCCGACCGCCGCAAGGTTGGCCTCGGCCACGGCAACCTCGGCAAGATGCTTCTTGAAGAAGACACCGAGTGCTTCGCTTTCCTCGCCGGCCACGAATCCTTCGCCGCAGCCGAAGGCGCTATAGGTATCGCGGAAAAGGCGAACAAGGTCCGTCAGAAGCCCCTTCGCGTTATTCTGAACGGTCTCGGAAAGGACGCCGCGCAGGTAATCTCCCGCATCAACGGCTTCACCTTCATTGAAACCGAATACGACTACTTCA
>JAFSWN010000082.1 GCA_017450185.1 Clostridia bacterium
AGGCTGAGCCTTCGGTATAATCCCTTCCCCATGCAGTCGGGCTGAAATCGGGCCTGAAGGCTCCGTTTTCAAACCTTGCGCGCATAAAACCGGTTTTTTTATCAAAGAGATTGGCGTAGTTCTTCGCGCGGCGGTCATATTCCGGAACGATATCGTCCCTGCCGAGGATCTCGGCGATTCTGGCGATACACCAGTCCCCGTAGGCGGCGTCAAGCGTAAGATTGACGCTTTCCTTGTGCGCTTCTATGGGGACGTATCCGAATTTCACGTAGCTTTCCGCTCCGCTTCTGCCGTAATCGTCGTTTTCCGAATTAACGTTTGCGTGCTTGAGCATTCCCTCAAAAGCGTTTTCAAGCGTCTTCCCCTTAAGTATGCCCTTTACGGCGGCGTCGCACAAAACGGCGTCGAGAAGCGTGCTCGGCATACATCCGCGCTCGCCTATGGAGGGCCAACGCGGCAGCCAGCCGCATTCGAGGTAATCGTTTACAAAGCCCTCGCACATCTCTTTGTATTCGTCGACTGCGACAAGTGAAAAGAACGGATAAACCGTGCGGTAGGTATCCCAAAAGCCGTTGTCGGTATAACGGACTCCCTTTCTGACGGTACCGTCGCAAGGACAGTAATGAACGGGTGAGCCGTTCCCGTCAATTTCGTAACATTTATGCGGATAAAGGAAGGCGCGGTACATGCAGGAATAAAAGGTTCTGAGCTGTTTCTCGCTGAAGGCTTCGATCTCGACCTTTGAAAGATATTTTTCCCAGATGCTTTCAGCCTCATTTTTAACGGCGTCAAAATCCATACTCCCGAATTCACGGACGAATGTGATCTCTGCCTGCTCAAAACCGATATATGAAGTGGAAACAAATACGTCCAGCTCTTTGCCGGAGACACCTACGTGCAATCCCTCGTTTTCACAGTATTCGTATCTTCCGTCCGTCTGGCCCTCGCCGAATTTAATTACGGCATACATCCTGAAATTCACTGCGTTGTCGTCACAGCGGTTGTCAACCGTTACAAAAATGAAATCGCTGCATTCCCTGCGCTCAAACGTGAAAGAACCCTTAAGCGGGAGCACAGAAAACCAGTTTTCGCCCTCCTTTTCGAAGCGAACCCTCATTACGGCGCCTCTCTCAACGGGTGCGAGCTCAAAACAGCAGCGGCTGCGAAGGAGCTTAAGCTTCATATAATGCGGCATGAGCTCCGCGTCCTCTGGCCGGTAACCGGACCATCTCGTGTCCGCTTTGAATTCCGGTTTGAATTTTTGAGGTAAAAACACAAGAGAACCATAGTCGGCAATCCAAGGGCTCGGCTGATGTGTGAGCCTTACTCCCTCAATGCACCTGTCGTCCGAATGGAAAAACCAGCTTGACGAGCTGTCGGTTTGAGGCGCGAAATCGGCCATAGCGAAGGGCAGCCCCGTCAAAGGCAGTGTGTTTCCGTTTGAAAAGCGGTGAACTGAAGCGCCGCCCTGTTTTACGTTGACAAAAGGAAGATATCTCATATCCGTCTCCTATAAAAAGGCTGCCCGTATCATAGCGATGCCGGCAGCCGCAGATAAATTATTAATTATTCGCTCTTTATCTCGATATTATAGCCCTTGGACTCAAGGAAGGGCTTGATGCGCTGGGCATGGTTGAGCAGCGAGCTTATTGACATATCGTGGTTCAGCGCGTCTACAAGAAGAGATATATACTTGGAGAGGTCTACTTCAACATACCATTCTCTTTCGAGCAGCTCGGGTGAACGGTAAATAAGGTTAGTTGTGAAAACTCTGGTTATAGAGCCCTCTTCATACGCGTCGTCGAAAATCTTGAGACCGTTGCAGAAAAGACCGAAGGCGCAGCATACGTATATATTCTTAGCGCCCATGGATTTAAGCTTTTTGGCGACTTCTATCATAGATTCGCCGGAGCTTATCATATCGTCCACAACTATAACGTCCTTGCCCTCTATGCTGGAGCCGAGGAATTCGTGGGCGATAATCGGGTTTCTTCCTTTAACAACGCGGGAATAGTCTCTTCTCTTGTAAAACATGCCGAGGTCGAGGCCGAGCATTGAGGAATAGTAAACGCCTCTGTTCATGCCGCCCTCGTCGGGGGAGATTATAACGAGATGCTCCTTGTCAATCTTGAGCTCAGGGGTTGAATTGACAAGAGCTTTTATCATCTGATATGTGGTGTATACGTTTTCAAATCCGTTGAGAGGGATCGCGTTGACCACTCTTGGGTCGTGAGCGTCGAAGGTGATAAAATTATCGATGCCGTAAAGATTATAAAGCTCCTGGAGCATAAGAGCGCAGTCAAGGGATTCTCTCGCGCTTCTCTTGTGCTGACGCCCCTCATAGAGCATTGGCATAATGACTGTTATCCTGCGTGCTTTACCGGTGATCGCGGCAATGGCTCTTTTAAGATTGGCGAAATGCTCGTCGGGAGAATAGGGTACTTTCTGGCCGTAGATCTCATGGGTCATACCGTAGTTGAAGCAGTCGCAGAGGATGAATACGTCGTATCCGCGGACTGACTCTTTAAGCTGGCACTTGGCTTCTCCGGTACCGAATCTCGGGAAAGACGCCTTGAGCAGATATGTTTCCCTCTGGTAACCGTGGAAGGCGATGGTGTCCTTGTGCTCGCTCTCTCTTCTCTCGCGCCATTTCACAAGATACGAATCTATCTTTGAAGCGAGCTCCTCACAGCCGGGGGTCGGAAGAATACCGAGAGTACCTACGGGAATAGTCTGAAATTCATCAGTGTAAACAGGCATAAACAGTTATCTCCTTTTGTGATTTGAAAATAATCGTATTTCACGACCACATATTATATTTTACAACATAAAAAAACTTTTTCAAGTAAAAAGGCTGTTTTTCCAACTTGTTAAAACGTAGAATAAATTCGATATTTTTTGATTTATTTGTGTATTTTTACCTTATCTTCTTCCGGCTCCTCCGGGGCGGCTCCCGCCGCCTCTTCCGGGAGGTCCTCCCGGACGCGCCTGTCCTCCGGTATAGTTAGGGCCGTCTGGACCGAAGGCAACGCCGTTTTGCGGCCTGTTCATTTTATTTTCAACAAGCTGCTTTGAAATCTGACGATCGATTATACGGTCGTTCCTGACGCTGAGATCGAAGGCGTTATCCGCCATATAGTTG
>JAFSWN010000083.1 GCA_017450185.1 Clostridia bacterium
AATTCCACCACACCGGCGGGTATGAGATTTTTGGAAAAAAAATGAGATGTTTCTGAGAATGTTTTTGCGTGAATTTGGTGTCACTTTTGGTGTCACCAGCCGGAAAAAGTTTTAAAAACAGGCGTTTTAGCGGCCATTCTTAAACAAAACAGATGCGATATGTTCAGAAATTGTCTCTATTTTCTGCAATTCGCATGAGTTTTTAAGTCCCTTGTGTCTGCCAAATTCCACCACACCGGCGACGCTAAAGAAAAGTATACTATCAAACACCTGAAAAGTCAAGATTATTTGCCGATAAAGTTTTTCTGTCCTGAGCGAAGCGACCTTGACAAAGACGCCGTCTTTTTTTATAATTGACTTACAGCAAAAAACGGAGGAAACTTAAAATGAAAGATAAGGTCATACTTGTTTTGGTGGACGGGATGCGTCCAGACGGGCTTTTGCAGTGCTCTCATCCGTTTGTTGAGAGAATGAAGAAGCTCGCCGCTTATTCGCTTACGGCGCAGACCGTTATGCCGAGCGTGACGCTTCCGTGCCATATGTCGCTGTTTCACAGCGTGGACCCGGAGCGCCACGGCATCACGACCAACACATATATCCCGCAGGTGCGTCCAATTGAAGGGCTGTTTGACAGGCTTGACGCTGAGGGCAAAAAGTGCGGCTTCTTCTATACGTGGGAGGAGCTTCGCGACCTGAGCCGTCCGGACCATCTCCACACCGCGGTGTGCATGAACCAGCACAAGCGCCAGGGGACAGATAACCTTATAACAGACGCGGCGATAAAATATATAAACGACGAAGACCCCGACTTTTTGTTTTTGTATCTCGGCGAGACCGACGAGCTCGGCGGACACGACACCGGGTGGATGAGCGAAACATATCTTAAAGTGGTGAACAACGCTATAGGCTGCACCGAAAAGCTCTATGACAGCATTTCAAAGGACTACACCCTGATTCTCACCGCCGACCACGGCGGACACGGGCGCGGACACGGCAGCGACGACCCTCAGGACATGACGATACCGATATTCATAATCGGCCCCCGCTTTGAAAAAGGGAAGGAATACCCCGGTGGTTCCATCAAAGATATCGCGCCGACGGTAACAAAGCTTCTGGAAGTCAGACCCGCAAAGGAATGGGAAGGCAAACCGATGATCTGAGAGGTTTAGGCTTATGATCTATAAAAAAACGTTCGGAACGCCCGAAAGGTTCGTTCCAACGGCGTTCGCGCCGGAACCGAAGGCCGAGATAGCTTTAATGCCGGATGAAATAGCCGAAAAAATAGCTTTTTCAGCAGGTAAAAGGGGCGTTAAGCTCACTTTGGCGCTTGAAGGCGACACAGCCGTTTACGGCTTCGGCCTTCAGATGAAGGAAATAAATCACAGAGGCAATAAGATCACGCTTCGCTGCAACGCAGACCCGAGCTCGCGCACCGGAGATTCGCACGCTCCCGTTCCGTTTTTTGTAACGGACAAGGGCTGGGGAATGTATGTGGACACCGCGAGAAACGCTGTTTTTTACTGCGGGAGCGAACTCAACCGGGGCCTTAAGGCTGCGGATTTTGAAGAATATGCCGAAAGCGAATTCGTTGACAACACCCGCGACCTTTATGCGGATAAGACCCGCGAAAACGCGGCGCTGACGATAGAGGTGCCTCTGGCGGAGGGCGTGGACGTATACTATTTTACAGGCGAGAGCATACTTGATATCGTTTCGCAGTATAATATGCTCGGCGGAGGCGGATGCCTGCCTCCCGACTGGGGCCTCGGCAACTTCTACCGCTGCTGCGGAAGGTTCAACGAGGACGAAGTGCTCGAAATGGCAAAGAGCATACGCGACCAGAGAATCCCCTGCGATATGCTCGGGCTTGAACCCGGCTGGCAGACGAGAGTCTATTCCTGTTCTTACGTGTGGAGCGAAAAATTCCCGCACCATAAGGAGCTTTTACAAAAGCTCACCGACATGGGATATAAGGTAAATTTGTGGGAGCACTTTTTTGTGCACCCCACGGCTCCGGTTTTTGATGCGCTGCTGCCGTTTTCCGCCGACTACTACGTCTGGCACGGGCTCGTGCCCGATCTTTCCATTCAGGAAGCGCAGGATATATACGCCTCGCATCAGCGTACGCTTGTTGAAGAGGGCGTTTACGGCTTCAAGGTGGACGAGTGCGACGGAAGCGACTTCACAGGAGGCTGGAGCTACCCCGACTGCGCCGTTTTCCCCTCGGGCATGGACGGAGAGCAGTTCCACCACCTTGCCGGAATGCTCGGAGCGCAAACTCTTTTGAAGGCGATGGGAGAGCGCGAAACATATTCGGAGATACGCGCCATGGGCGCGCTGTGCTCGTCTTATCCCTTTGTTTTATACAGCGACCTCTACGACTTTGACGACTATCTTCGCGCCGTGATAAACTCCGGTTTTTCGGGTCTTTTGTGGTCGCCGGAGGTAAGACAGTGCTCGTCAAAAAGCGACCTTGTAAGAAGGATTCAGCTTGTGGCCTTCAGCGCGCAGAGCCTTGTGAACGCGTGGAACTACGACCATCAGCCGTGGCTCGATTTTGAGGCAGCAAACGAAGTGAGAGAAATGTTTGAGATGAGGATGCGCCTTGTGCCTTATATCAGAAAGGCGTTCATCCGCTACAAAGAAAAAGGCGTCCCGCCGGTCAGATCGCTTGTTTGCGACTATGAAAACGCGCGGCATATCGAAGACGAATTCATTTTCGGCGATATGATAGTGGCGCCGATAAGACCCGAAGAAAACGAAAGAGAAGTATGGCTGCCGGAGGGCGAATGGGTCATGCTCTTTGATAAAAAAGAGTATGCAGGCGGCACGTTCAATATCAGCACGGATAAAATACCCGTGTTCTACAGAAAGGGCAAAGAGCCCGAAACTGCTGAGGTCACGCAGTTTTTACCCTTTTGATAAAGGAGGAAGCAGCTATGGCAAAGGTATACTTTTGCAAAGAGATCACCCCCGAAAAGGTTTGCGGGCTTTTCGACACGGTCGGAAAGCTTCTGCCCGGGAAAATCGCCGTTAAGGTGCACTCGGGAGAAAAGGGCAACCAGAACTTTTTAAGGCCCGAATTCTGGAAACCGATGGTGGAAAAAATCAACGGCACCGTGGTGGAGTGCAACACCGCCTACCCCGGCGCGAGGAATTCCACCGTTAAGCACAAAGAACTTATTGAGTACCACGGATGGAACAAATGCTTTGAACTCGACCTTATGGACGAGGAGGGTCCGGACGCCGTTCTGAATATACCGGACGGCAAAATAATAAAAGAAAACTTCGTGGGCAAAAACCTGATGAACTACCGGAGCATGCTCGTGCTGGCGCATTTCAAGGGCCACCCGATGGGCGGCTACGGCGGAGCGCTCAAGCAGCTCTCCATAGGCTGCGCTTCTTCCGAGGGCAAGGCCTACATCCATTCGGGCGGCACAACAAAAGATCAGAAACTGGTTTGGAAGCAGTGCGCCGAACAAAACAGATTCTTAGAAGCCATGGCGGACGCCGCAAGCTCGGTTACAAGGCATTTCGGCGGCAATATCGTTTATATCAACGTTATGAAGAATATTTCCGTTGACTGCGACTGCTGCGCCGTTGCCGAGGACCCGTGCATGAGAGACATTGGCATTCTTGCCTCAACCGACCCGGTGGCTATCGACAGAGCGTGCCTTGACCTGGTTTACGCGGCGACCGACGACCCCGGACAGAAGCACTTTATTGAGAGAGTGGAATCAAGAAACGGCGCGCACACCATTGAAGCCGCCGAAGCGCTCGGCATCGGCAGCACTAAATACGAGCTTATAGAAGTATAATAAGGCAGATCAAAAAAACGGCTCTTCACGGTTTTTCGTGTAAAGTAAATCAAGAAAAATGGAATAATCTATATCAAAGAAACGTTGATCATAATAGCGACGTTTCGCACCCTGTAGCACGGCTGACCACAGCCGTCAGGAGAGTTACCTATCGAAAATA
>JAFSWN010000084.1 GCA_017450185.1 Clostridia bacterium
GGATTATATTCCCTGAGCTCGGCGGCATAGCTCTGAAGGTTCGTGTACCAGCCGTCTCTTACGGAAAGCACGCTGTAGAGCTGCTCGGTGCTGTACGAAGGATCAACGGGCTCAAACGCGGTGGTGTATACGCTCTTATAGCTTTCAAACAGGACTTTATAGTCGTCCACTTCAAGAAGCCTGTCGAATTCGTTAATAAGAGGATAAAGCACGTTTGCAGTGTAGCCCGCGCCGAAAACGGTATCGACGTTGTCGGGATTATAAGTCCCGAGCGTTTCGATATAGCCGTTGACCGCGTTCTTGGCGGCGTTGATATCCGCTTCGGCGGTGGCGTTTTCAAGCACCCAGTCGTCGTTATAGTCGAGGTATTCCCGAACGGCCTCAACGATAGGCGGTTTTACAACCTCGCGCAGATACGCCAGCTGATAAGCGTCTTCTATCTCTGCATATTTGGCTTCGACAACGGCGCGGTCAAGTATATTGTTGTCGGTTTCAAAATACGCGTATACCGTTGGAATGCCTATCGCTTTATAGCTCTCGTAATCGGCTCTCAGATCCTCGTAGATATCGGTGAGCGCCGAAAGGTTATAGCCCGAAATATCGGTTGCCACATAGCCGTTTATACGCTCAACTATAGGCGCGAATTCGGCGATGGTTTTTGAGGACTTAAGCTGCTCTATCGCCGGATCGAAGCTTCCGAAGAAGTGTCCCACGACGTACGAAGTGAAGGCGTTCACCGCGTTTTCCTTAGCGGTCGAAACCGAGCTGTACACATTTGTAAGCGTTTCGTAGCCCTGCGCTATCTGAGAAGCCTGAGTTGATCCGAGTATCGTCGCGTTCGTTTCGTTCGTGAGAACGTTGTTATACGCGGTGAGCGCGGAAATATCAACGTTTGCCGAGCCCGATTCGCTCGATGAAGCTGAGGAGCAGGTGCAGTAATAAGTCTTTTTTGCACCGCATCCGCTTGGCGTATAGTTTCGAGTGTTCGTATGGTTGATCGTGTAGGTATAGGTCGTCGCGCTGTGCGCTTCGGCAAGCTCGGCAAAAGTCGCGTAGCTTGTGAGAGTTTGCAGGCGGACGACGGTAACCTTGACCGTTGTAGTGGGCACGCTGTTCTGAGTTGTGTTGGTATTTCCGCTCACGGTGACGTTACCGCCGAGATACTGTATAGCGTTGCCGGCGCTGTAGGTATCATAGTCGGCTCCCATGAGCTCGGACATCTTGGTTTTTACAAGATCACGGACCTGAGAGGAAGTCCTGTAGTTGTATCCGGACTCCGATTCCGATCCGCTGCTCCCGGTCGCTTTAAAGATATAAGCGTTGAGAACGGCAAAATAAGCCTTTGCGGCGGTGTACACGTCGCCGCTGGGATCGTTTACGGTAACGGTGCTTGTACCGCTGAAATTCGCGTTTTTCACGTTATCGCTTCTCAGGGCGTTCGCGAGATCGTTCCACATAACGTTGGTAACGCTGCCGGCTCCCGCGGCGCTTACTTCAAACGTCAGCATGCCGAAGGCGGAGAACGCCATTATCAGCGAAAGGAAAACGCTGAGCAGTTTTTTTGCGGTCGATTTTTGCGTCATTCAAAAATCACTGCCTTTCATTATATTATATTAGATCTACCGGCTGAGCATTGTCTGCAAAGCATAGCGATATCCATTAAAATTATAACAAAACTTTCGCTTATACGCAACACTTTCTATCAAAAAATACGTTATTAATTTGTAAATTATTTGTAAACATTGCACCCGAAAACAGGCATCAACACACAGAATATGTTAAATATGTACAAAAACAAACAATAACGTCTTTTTATGATTATATTGACTTTTCTTATAATTAAATGTATAGTAGGAGTTGAAGGAAAAAAGAAAGGCAGGCGGGGTTATGACGGCAGATATGCGTTGGAAGCTTTACGTTTTGTCGTTTGTTGTCGGCTTTGTTTTTTTACTGCTGATCACCGTGCTCAGACGAAAAGCATATAACGTAAATCTTATCCGCGCGGTTATTTACAGTTTTATAACTTTTCTCTCGGGTTTTTGCGGCGCATTGCTCATTGCCGTGATTTATAATCTGCTGGCTTCGTTAAAGGGCGTTACGGCAGCTTTGCTTGTGGACGTGCTCGGAGCGGTGGTGTTTACCTCGCTTTTTCTGCTCGCCGCCGTAAGCTGCGAAAAAGCTGTTCTCAAGCGCCGTTTCCTTAAAGCGCAGGCTGAAAACAGACCAGAGCCTGAGCTGTGGCCTGTGAGCTTTCGCGACACCATGGACCTTTTGATACCGGGGGCCTTCGTTGTATTCGCCTTCATAAAGATAGGCTGCGCTTTCCGCGGCTGCTGCTTCGGTTTTGAATGCGGCTGGGGATTGGAAACTCCTTTTTATTATCATAAAACAATGTTCCCCGTGCAGCTGTTTGAAAGCGCTTCACTGTTTATAATAGCCGCGGCAGGCCATTTCGTGCAGAAGGCCTCTTTTTACAGACGGGGAATGTCGGGCCCCTTCGCGGCGTTTTTATATGGCATGGCGCGTTTTTTCTGGGAATTTTTCCGGTGGAACCCTCCCGAAATGAAGCGTTTTTTTATCGGCCTCACAATATGGCAGCTTTTCTGCCTGCTGATATTTGCCGTTGCGGGCGCGTGGATATATATACTGTTTAAAACCCAGCCGCCCGAACCGGTAAAATACAAAGTTTCCGGCGGCGATAAAAATAATAGAAGCTCCGGCAAAGCAAATAAGATCAAAAAAAAGGAAAAAAGAAAATGATAAAAAAACTCCCGTTTTTCGGTTCCGAGCTCGATTCCTACAACACGATGTTCTTTCTGGGGCTATTGAGCGTGATCTTTTTTTACCTGATCCTTAAAAACAGGTTTTCATATAAAAAAGGCCGCGCGCTGTTCTACGCGCTCTTCACCCTCGCCTTCGGTTTTCTTTCGGCGTGGCTCACGGCGATCATCGAAAACAGCATGCTGCTCGCAGCGAGCGGAGGCGAATACGACCATTTTGAAAGCCTCAGGAACTACGGCATACCCATGTTTCTGCCGGTGTTCTGGCTTATTTACTGCCTGTTGTGCCGCGAGCCGTTCAAAAAGCTCACAGACTATCTCGCCCCGAGCGTCTACAGCGTTATGACCTTCGTGAAAATCGGCTGCACGCTCGGCGGGTGCTGCTACGGAGAAAGGGACGAGCACGGCATTTGGAACGCCGACCTCGGGTATAAGACCTTCCCGGTGCAAATATACGACGCGCTTTCCTCTTTTGTTATAGTTATAATTTGCCTGATACTCATAAAAAAGCTTTCCGATAAGCGCCCGGGATACGTTTACCCTATAGGCGGCATGCTTTTCGCGGCGACCAAGGGCTTCTGGGAAAACTTCCGCGTGCACAGCACCGTATGGGAGAAAAACTATCTGGACACCGGCATGACCTTCTGGCAGTTCTGGATGATAATACTCTTTGTGTGCTGCTTTATCTGGCTGCTTCTCACGTATGTTCGCGATAAAAAGGGAAAGCCCGATTTTGACAAAGACGAGTCCATTAAGCTCCCCCATATCGACACCTATAAGATCGGCGCGAAGATCTCAGGCAGACGCGTAAAAACGATCACGCACCGTAAAAAGAAAAAATAAATCGGAGAATGTACGTTTGTCAATGATGTGAGACCAAGATTTGAAAGAAAAAAGAGTTCTGTTTAAGCCTTGGATCAGCACGATACGAAGTGGAAGCCGAAGTGGAGCTGAAACCTTTCGCCTCGGACAGATATTTCATGTTTATCAACGAATAATTCATTTTTCGCCGAAATAAACA
>JAFSWN010000085.1 GCA_017450185.1 Clostridia bacterium
CCCGAGCAGCTTATCGGCAAAACGTGCATCGCCATCGTGAACCTTCCGCCGCGCCCCATGATGGGTATAGAAAGCTGCGGCATGCTTATTTCCGCCGTCCACAAGTAGGGCGAAGAGGAAAAGCTCCATCTCCTGACGGTCGACCCCCATATCCCCGCCGGAGCGAAGCTCTACTGATAAAAAACTATGAAAGCGCCGGCAAGACCGGCGTTTTTGTTTTCGGCCCAGATCTTGGCAGAAGAGGCGATATTAATTCGTAATTCGTAATGCGTAATTCGTAATTAATCGGAGTTTAGAGTTAAGAGTTTAATTCCGTGTGCGAAACCGACGGCTGGATCTTTGCAGCACGGCCGGTCTCGCCTCCCGGCTCGGTCGGCGCTTCTGCGCTGCGGCAGAGATCGCCACCGGCGATCCGCGCCCCCTGCCGTCATGAAAGCTCCCGTTGCAAAAAATATTCTGTAAGGCAGGATCCAACTAATATTTTAACGGGGCATATCGCATCAGATGAATTCCGAATATAAGTTCCCGCTTCCTTTTTGGAAAAGATCACGTATTTTTTGCCCTCTGTTGACTTGACAATTACGTTTTATTAAATAATAAAAATAGAAACATATCAATGCGGATGGTCCGCGGTGGCACTGATGAGAATTGCAATTTGCGACGACGAAAAAAACGAAAACGAAAACCTGAAAAGCATGATCTACGGCTACGCCTCCGGGCGCGGCCTCGATATCGTGTGCGACTGCTTCGTCTCGGGCGAGGAGCTTTTGGAGCGCGAAAGGTACGACGTATATTTCCTCGATTACGCCATGCCCGGGATGACCGGCGCCGAGCTTGCCGAAAAGCTCAAGGTCCGATTTTCAAACGCCGTCACAGTATGCTTTTTAACAAGCTACGAGCGCGCTGCCGTTGAAGTGATAAACCGCAATATCTACGCCGAGGCGTTTCTTGTAAAGCCCGCGTCAAATGAGGAACTCGAGAAGGTGCTCGACAGGCTGTATTCCCGTTCGTATTTCCGCCGTATTACCCTCAAAAAAGAAAAATCTGTAAGGGTCGTTTACCCGCAGGAAGTGCTGTATGTAGAGGCGGTGAACAAGCTCTGCCGTTTCTGTTTTTTTGATTCGTCCGAAGAATTTCCCTATAAGATCACGGACCTCGAAAACGGCATGCTTCCCGTGGAGCTGTTCTTCAGGGTCCACCGCTCCTATATGGTAAATCTTATGCACGTGTGCGCCTACAATAAAAAAGCCTTGTCTTAACAAACGGCGACGTTATCCCGATGAGCAGGTACAGGGAGTTCAAAGAGGCTTTTTCGGCTTTTAATTTCGATATGCTTCAGGGGGGATAACAATGGCCGGTGCCTTTATCGCGTCTCTGGAAAACAGTTTTTTGCTGCGTTCGGTCCTCATCCTGCTCGACTCGGCGTTTTCGGTCCTCATCTGTGTTTTCCTAACACGGCTCTGGTTTGGGCTTGAATACATAAAAAAGGCTTACGCTTGCATTCTTGCGGCCGCCCTGACCGCCGGGAGCGCGGTTTTACAGATACTTCGCGAAAGCGATCCCCTGCGCTTCGGCGACTGGGTGCTCACGGCAGGCCTGCTGCTGCCGTTTATTTGCGTTACCCTCCTGTTTTTTTCAAGGCAGGTCTGGAAGGCGTGGATCGCCGCCCTTTGCTGCGACGCCGCAAGGGGAGCCGTCAAATATGTGCTTCTGATGTTCGCGGGGTACGATTATCTAAGGCCTAACCCCGCAAAAGAGCTTGCAGCCGCCGTTTTCGTGTCGTTTTTGCTGTTCTCGGTGCTGCTCGTTCTGACGCTGATACGCAAAAAAATGCGGCGCGGAGATAACTCCCCGCGAAACTATAATGCCGCTCGGCCACACCGATGAAAACGGCGACGGCATTTGCGACGTGTGCAATAAAGAGATACCCGAAGAGGAGGAGTATACGTTGACTCCCATAGAGAGGGTCATGCGGTTCCTCGCCACAATCATCGACCGCCTGCTTGCCATCTTCCGCAGGATGTTCGGCGGATGATCCATTCGTATAAAACGGTAACTAAAGCCGGGGGAGCGATCCTCCGGCTTTGAATTTGCGTCGAAAATTACAAAATTCAGTCCAATTATTACATTTTTTTGTTGATATAGATCAAAAAGTATTATTATTGTTTTGGGAACATACTTCAGAAGGGATGAGTAGACGTGGATACCGAATTGTTCTTTGTTTTCTTTACTTTACCGATATTGTCTGCCGTTTTGTTCGTTGTTTTCATTTCTCTGTGGTTTTACGCCAAAAACAAAAACGCCCGTTCACCCGAAAAAGCGGACGAAAAAAAACAAGACTTGTTTAAGACGCTGTCAAAGGTTTTCGGGATTTTTTCCGCAGTGACCTGCCTTCTCGGCGTCGGGACTTATCTTCTTCTCATCCTCGCAGTTAATCATATGTGACCGTTTTGTCCTGAAAAACCTGTAAAGTCAACGATCCGCCGCTCGCCGGCAAAACTTAATAAAGGAGTGATAAATGTGAATGCTTTTCCGCTTGAGATCTCCCGTTATATCAGACGGACGTTTCTTACCCCTTCGTTTATTGTCCCGATGACTGTACTGCTGTTGTTCATTGTTTTCCTGTTCCGCTATTTATCGCTTCGTAAAAAGAAAAGGCTCGATCCCTATTCCATATGCGACGAAAAGCTCCTTTCCGCAAAAAAGGCGGTGAAAGCTGCGGGCATAATAGCCGCCGTGTTCATAGCCCTGTTTGTTGGAAGATACGCTTTCCTCGGACTTGTGATGATGTTTATGTGAGGCTCCGGAATGAAAAGCAAGACCTTTGAACGAATACTTACGGCGGTGATCATAGTGTGCGTGCTGCTGACCGTTGCGCACTTCGCCTATGACGTTTTCGCCTACAGCCACAGCTCGATCATATATTTTATAGCAAAGGAGCTGTGGTGAATATGAAACGCAAAACTCTTATCGGGCAGATTTCTGTCATCGTTCTTGCGGTCTTTATGTTCGCCGCGTATAACCTCGGTGAATATATGATGATCACGCGAAGGCTGTCAAACAATTTCAGCTCCGCAACGCAGGCAAAGATGATAGACGTAAAAAAATACCTTCCTTTTGAGGAGGGCTCCGAGCTTGCCCGCATAAACGCCTCTTTTCGTCTTTCGGGCGAGCTTCCCGTGCTTGACGGAGCTGCGGCGCTTGTGCCTGTTTACGCTTCCGTCATAAACGCGGTATATCCCGAGGGCAGCGTCACCTATGAGGGCGGCGTGTTTTCGGACGATAATTACTACGGCGAAAATTTTGCGCCGAACAGCAAAATGCAGTATAAAAACACGGTGCGCGGCTATAAGGCCATAGCAGACGGCGACACCGATATCCTCTTCTGCGCCGCTCCGTCCGAGGAGCAGAAGGCATACGCCGGGGAGCGGGGCGCCGAGCTCGTATACGTCCCCGTAGGCCTTGAGGCCTTTGTGTTTTTCGTAAACAAAAACAACCCTGTGGACGGCCTTTCCACAGAGCAGATAGGAGATATATAGTCGGGTGTAATA